>NZ_JAHAHT010000074.1 GCF_018373095.1 Haemophilus parahaemolyticus | reverse complement strand
CACTTCACATTCTGAATACATTGAAGCCTTTTTCAAAAATTGGAATCATCATTGCCAATTTCTTAACCTTCCCCAAAGGACTCCATTATGTCTAAAAAATCAAAATGGGTGGTGGTCGCTACTGAAGGTGCAACCACAGACGGTCGTGCCATTGAACGCCGTTGGATTGAAGAAGCGGTAGCAAGCTACGACCCGAAAAATACCTACGGTGCACGCCTGAATTTAGATCACATTAAATTTACCCTTTATATGCCAGAAATGGCGAACTCGTACTGCTTTGGCGATGTGCTAGCACTTAAAGCAGAAGAACGTGAAGATGGCAAATTGCAGTTGCTGGCACAAATCCAACCGACCGATGCTTTAATTGAACTCAACAAAAAAGGGCAAAAGGTTTACACATCCGTAGAAATTGACACCAATTTTGCCGATACAGGGAAAGCCTATTTAGTCGGTTTAGCCGTAACGGATAACCCCGCAAGCCTTGGCACGGAAATGTTGGCATTTTCGCATAACGGCTTAAACGGCAGAAAATTAAAACCTGAAAACTTATTTACTGCTGCAGTTGAAACCGAATTTGAATTTAACGAAGAAAAGCCGTCCATTTTGGCACAAGTCAAAGCGTTATTTGCTCGTAAAGCTGAAGAAGAGAAAGCACAGAAAAATGAAGAAGGCGTTTTATTTGCTGATATGCAAGCCTCCATTTTGCTTTTAGGCGAAAGCGTGGCGAATTTGGAAACTGAGCTTGAAAAAGCCAATATCGAAAAAGCCAAGTTTGCCGAAAAAATCGCAGAATATGATGCGAAGTTTGCCAAACTAGCCGAAGAAGAAAGCAAGCATTACACGCCAACACCAAAGGCAACTGGCTCAAGCGGTGCCGATGAAACAAGCGGTCGTTTTTTCTAATCCAATTACCAAGGAAGCATTATGCGTCAAGAAACTCGTAAAGTATTCAATGCCTATTTAGCAGGCGTAGCAGAAGACAATCAGCTTGAATTTTCAGGCTTACAAGCAGGGCAAAAATTCAACGTAACCCCAAGCGTACAGCAAAAATTAGAGAAGAAAGTGCAAGAGTCTTCTGAATTTTTGAAAATGATTAACATCGTGCCAGTGGTAGAAGCTCAAGGCGAAACACTAGGCTTAGGTGTTGCAGGCACAATCGCAAGCACTACCGATACCACAACTAAATCACGCGAAACCCAAGATATTCACACGTTATCAGCGATTGCGTATGCATGCCAACAAATCAACTACGACACACACTTACGCTATGGCACCTTAGATATGTGGGCAAAATTCCCTGATTTCGCTCAAAAAGTCGGTGCAGTCAAAGCGGAGCGTATGGCGTTAGACCGCATTATGATTGGTTTTAATGGTGCAAGCCGTGCGGCTACATCCAATCGCCAAACCAATAAATTATTGCAAGATGTGGGCAAAGGCTGGTTAGCTAAAATCGAAGAACACGCCTCTGAACGTGTGATGAGCGAAGAAACACAAGGCTCAGGCAAAATTGAAGTGGGCGAAGGCCATACTTACAAAACATTAGATGCGTTAGTGTTTGATGCTGTCACTGATCTTATTGAACCACAATTCCAAGACGACACCCAATTAGTCGCCATTATGGGGCGTGACTTATTAGCAGATAAATACTTTCCACTGGTCAATAATCCAAAAGCCACAGAACAGCTTGCGGGCGACACCATCATCAGCCAAAAACGCGTGGGTGGGTTGCGTGCAGTGCAAGTACCATACTTCCCGAAAGGCTGCATTTTGATTACCCGCTTGGATAATTTATCCATCTACTACCAAGAAGGCGCACTCCGTCGCACCTTAAAAGATAACCCTGAGCGTGACCGCTATGAAGATTTCACCTCATCAAATGATGATTGGGTAGTCGAAAACTACGAGCAGGTCGCCTACCTCAAAAACATTAAAATGGTAGATGCACCAAATGAGACCCACTAGAGCAAACCGACTACGCAAAGAAGCGGAGAAACTCTCCGGTTCTTTGCTCGAGGCTTACACCCATTTAAGCGGCTATGATTTGCTCCTCGCTCAACTTAACGCCCACAAACGCCAGTTGAGCCAAGTGCAATCAATGGAACGTCGTGCTGAAATCAAAGCCAATATCTTTGCCGAATATCAACCGTGGATTGATGGTGTATTGCAAGCTGGCACAGGCGTGCAAGATGCCGTGCTGATGACGTGGCTGGTGTGGTGTATTGATGCAGGGATTTTAGATTATGCCCTGAAAATTGCGGAATACGCCCTCTTTCACGATTTAGTGCTGCCGGCGCGTTTTAACCGCACCTTGGCGACCACCGTGGCAGAAGAATTTGCGGACTTATCCAAAAAAGCCCGCACAGCCAAAAAACCGTTTGAAGTGGCTTGCTTGGCGCAAGTGCAACAAATGACGGCTGAACACGATATGCCAGACGAAGTGCGAGCCAAACTGTTGCGTGAATTAGGCGAAGGCTTAAAAGACAGCGAATCTGAAACCGCTCTCGCTTATCTCAAGCGTGCATTAGAGCTTGATCAGGACGTAGGCGTTAAAGGCAGTATTTCCGCCCTTGAAAAAGCCATCGAAAAAGCAAAAGCCGACAACAAAGAACCATCGCCACCGCCTGAAGATTCAGCGTAGGTGGAAACCGAGCGTATCACGCCAACCGAGGGGCAGAGCAAGCGGTCGCATTTTCTCCTTTTTTTGCGAAATCGTCTTCCTCTCCACCCCTCATTTTTTTAGGTGCAAAAAATGAACCCCGTGATCAGCATTCCCAACGTGCAAGGGTTAGACCGCCCCGCACAGCCCGAAAAGCCCTCTGAAGTTCGCGATGAATACATTGCTAATAACGGCTTTTTTCCTGAAATTTCCCTTACCGAGCTACGCAACGCTATGCGGGTTGATGGCACCGTCACCAACGAGCGACTAAAGCACGCCACCTTGGAGGCGATGAACACCGTCAACCAAGATTTGAAAAAACTCCGCTTGAATGCTCAAGCAGACGGCAAAACCTTGTATGACCTCAACGATGAAATGCTCAACGGTGAATATGTCATCGAATACCAATACAAACGGACGGTGTATTGCTTAACAGTGGCAAATCTCTATGAACGCTATCGCAGTTTCGATGCCACCAAAGAGGGACATAGCAAATCGGACGAATTGCTAGAAACCGCAGGTGATTTACGCCGTGATTATCATCACACCGTCCGCGATATGTTGGGCGAAAACCGTCTCATTTCGGAGCTAATTTAATGCGAACCCTTACTGCCCTTGAAGGCGACACGCTAGACCGCTTGCTTTATCGCCACTATGGCACTACTGCAGGCTTAGTCGAGCAAGCCTTGGAATATAACCCACAGCTGGCAAATTTGCCGATTTTATCGATGGGGCAACTTGTGCAAATGCCTGATGAGATGCCCAGCGTGACGTTAAAAGATACCTTACAACTCTGGAACTAATATGCCAAATAATACTCCCGATGTATGGACGCAGATTTGGGCGTTTTTAACGCTGCATTTCTCTAACCATAATCAAATGATTTGTGCCACCGTGTTGGCTGCCATTACCTCACTAACCAAATCCTTTCTTTATGGCAAAAAAGACACCCCAAAACGAGTGATGGCAGAAGCGGTGCTCTGCAGCATTATTGCGGGCAGTATTCAGCCCGTCTTAATTCATCTTAATTGGAGCATTGATTTAATCACCCCGATTGGCGTGGCACTTGGTTTGGTGGGCACTAGCATCATTCGCCAAACCATCTTAAAACTCATCAACAAATTTACCGGAGAAAACCATGAGTAATTTCAAACTATCTACAGCAAGTGAAGAAAAATTAGCAGGCGTGCATCCTGATTTAGTCAAAGTAGTGCGTCGGGCATTAACCCTTTCGCCCGTTGATTTCAAAGTGATTGAAGGTGTGCGTACCTTGGCACGCCAGAAAGAGCTGTTTGCGAAAAAAGCAACAAAAACTATGAACAGCCGACACCTCACAGGGCATGCGGTCGATTTAGTCCCCTTGCCGCTAGATTGGAATAATCGCCAAGCCTTTGAAAGTGTGGCAAAAGCAATGCAACAAGCGGCAAAACAGCTCGGCATTGCGATCCGCTGGGGTGGGGACTGGAATATGAATGGTTCTTCAACAGATGAAAAATTCTATGATGGGCCGCATTTTGAACTCTTGCGTGCGGTGTATCCATAGGGGGAAAAATGAGCTTAATTCACTCTTTTAAAGTTGCGGGTGCAGTTTGCGGAGTTGGTTTAATCATTGCATTTTACCAACGCGGGCAAGAAATTAACCGCCTGAAAGTTCAAACACAGCAACAAACCGAGCAACTTGAGCAACAACAGCAGGCCTACCAAACCTTGCAACACCATTTAGCCATCGAAAAACAAGCCACCTTAACCCAGAAGGTAATCAATGATGAAATTCAACAAAAACGCGAGAACCTTCAGCGTGAGGTTCGCACGCTCACTCAATCTCAGCCATGTGCTCATACTGCTATTGATCGCCGTGCTCTTGAGCGGTTGCGGCAGTAATCACATCACCACCCAAACCGAATACCTTTACCCACCGCAAGCCTATTTGCACGCCTGCCCGAAAACCGCCTTTATGGGCAACACTTATGGCGATGCGTTGGATTACTTAATCACAGTGAAAGCCGAGCGTGATTTATGTGCTAGCCAAATTGAGCACATCAATCACTGGATTCACCAAACCAAAGCGAGCCAATAATGCCCGATATCCTAGATAAAGCCCAAGAAATTGAACAGCTACAACGCGAGCACGCACTACGCAACCGAGCAAAGGCACAAGAGCCAAGCCGATTATATTGCGAAGATTGCGATGAAGTTATCCCTGAAATTCGTCGCCAAAAAGTGCCAGGCTGCACCCGTTGCGTGGAATGCCAAACGATTTATGAAACTCAACAGAAACACTACCGCCGATGATTAAACCAAACCGCTTGCGGGCAATGCTGACCCGCACTTTAAGCTATTTCGCCCAAAATCCCGATGCACTCAATTTGCAGTTTGATAACGGCAAAATTAAGGTCACGGGCAATAAATCGTCCTCTTTTGAATATCACTATGATTTGCTGGTATCGGTCAAAGATTTTCCTTTTCATCCTGACGTGCTTTTCGTGCCTGTGATTGATTTTATTCGCACCGAACAGCAAGAGTTGCTTTACAACAGCGACAACTGGGGCAAAATCGAATTCGACATCGTGGATAACAACCACAACACCTACGATATTTACATCAACATTCCGCTCACGGAACGTGTGATCGCCAAAGTTGAAAATGGTGAATACCGCATACAACACGGCAACGAACCACAACTGAACGAATATCAGCCTTTGCCACGTTTCCAAGTTTATCTGCAGGAACAACGGGAAGAAATGGCAGAGCTGATTTTTGATTCAGCTCAACAAGGAACAGCACAGCAAGGAATGGCAAATGAGTGATGAAGTGGCAAAAGTCAAAACCGCCTTTGAGCATCTGCTGAAAAACCTTAGCAAACCTCGCAGACGGCTGCTTTACCAACAAATTGGGCGAGAACTTGCCCGTAGCCAACGCAGACGGATTAAGGCACAACAAAACCCCGACGGCACGGCTTACGCCCCACGCAAAGCCAAGCACAAAACCAAAGGGCGAGCCAAAACCAAGCAGATGTTTAAAAAGCTCGGCTTATCTGCACACTTAAAATTGCGTTACGAAAATGAAGGCATTTCACTGGGCTTTTACGGGGGTGATGCCACCATTGCCGAAATTCACCAATACGGCTTAATGGGCAAAGTTCGCCCCGAATGGAATTTAAAAGTACCTTACGACAAACGGGAATTGTTAGGCTTTACCGAAGAAGATGCACAAATGATAGAAGATTTTGTGATTAAGGCGTTATCCGATGGGATTGAGTAGGCGTAAAAAAGCGGTCGAATTTGACCGCTTGTGGGTATTAGAAATTTAATAGTGCTTTTTTCTTAAGGTATTTGGCATAGCGTTCTTTTGAAGTGAAATATAGCAATCCAGCAGTTACTACAAAGAAACAGAAAAATGCTAAGCCATAACTGCCAGACATTCCTGCAATAAAGGCAAATGGGAAAAGATAAATACCAAGTAAAATTACCACGATCACAGGGGCAATGAAAATGTAGAAAAATACTTGCCAAATGCGTTCTAAAAAATGCGATTTTTGTGTGCCTTGTTCTCTTGCTTGGAGATAACGTTCAAAGCGATATTGATTTTTCTCAATGCTAAATGAAATCAGCGGTGTTTTTGTTGAACTGATTTGATTATTCAATAAGACCAAACCATTAAGCGATAACACAACGAAAACATAAGACAATGCAATAAATACGCCAACGGATAATAGCATTACTAATACGCTAGGTAATGCTTCAATGAGTGTTTGAAATAACATTGCAACCAAAAATAATGCAACATAAATACACAAACCGATAACAGAAAATAAAAAGCCCATTATTTCCTCCTGTTTTTATTAGGTAAATCATATGAGCAACAATTTAAAAATTCAAGTAATTTTAGCTGCCGTTGATAAAGCAACCGCACCGATGAAACAAGCATTGAAAAATGCTAAATTGCTTTCAGGCAATATTGTCGAATTGCAGAATAATTTACGTAAAATTGAAAAAATCAAAACCAAAATCAGTGGTTTTGAACAAGCCAAGAAAAATATTGATGCAGCGACACAGTCCATTGAACAACACAGACAAAAATTAGCCGAATTGTCTAATGGCAAAAACGAAAGTGCTGCTTTTGCGAATAAATCCAAATATGCCTTCAATATGCAAAAGAAAGAAGTGCAACGCTTAATGGCACAACAAAATGATTTTGCAAGAATGGGCAATTCAGCAGAATTCGCTAAAGTTGGTGCAGTGTTAGAAAAGGCAAGAAAAGAACTCGCCCAATTAGGTGAGCAATACAGCATTGCCAAAAATAAAGTTGATGAATTTAATCGTAAAATTAAAACTGAAAATAAAGAAATCAGAACCAATCGCCTTGCACGCATTCGCCAATATCAACAGTTAAGACAACTTCGTGAGCAACTTCAGGCTGCAGGGATTTCTACCAAAAATTTAGGCAACAGCGAACGCACTTTAGAGGAAAAGATTGCCCACGCAAACCAAGCCTTAGAAAAACAAAAAAGACGGCTTGCTGAATTAGAACAAAAACAGAAAGCTGTTGCACACTATAACGAAAAAGTCGCCAATCTTAAAAGCCGTTCAGAGCATCTTGCGAGTATGGGGCAACGTGCAACAGGGCAAGCTATTGCCTTGGGTTATTCTGTTGCTCAACCTATTTCACAGTTTATGGAATTTGAAGATGCAATGGCAGGTGTGGCACGTCAAGTACAAGGGCTAAAAGATGATAGTGGGCAATTTACGGCAGAATATGGCGAATGGGCAAATAAAATCCGTGAGCTTTCCAAAGCGTTGCCATTAGCCACAACAGACATTGCCAATATGATTACTGCAGGTGCAAGAATGGAGGTGCCAAAAGAACAGTTAGCAGAATTCGTGGCACTTTCCACCAAAATGGCAACGGCTTTTGATGCACAGAATCCTGAAGAACTGGCCGAACTTTACGGCAAAGTAGGCAAAAATTTCCAACTTTCTGCCGCACAAGGAAGAGAGCTTGCTGATGTGATCAACTATTTAGATGACAACGCAATTTCTAAAGGGACGGATATTATCAACTTTTTGAACGATACTTCGGGTATTGCTGGAATCGTAAAAATTGATACTAAAAATCTTGCAGCATTAGGTTCAACTTTATTGACTGCAGGCAATGAGGCAACTACCTCAGCAAAAGCGGTCGAAAGCACATTCAACCGTTTGTCGAAAGCACCAGATATGAAACCCGTCAATAAAGCTTTGGCTAAATTAGGCTTAGATGCCAACAAAGTGCAAAAAAGAATGGTAAAAGATGCTGAAGGCACATTGTTAGATATTGTTGAACGCATTAAAAAATTACCAAAACATTTACAAGCAGGCGTGATCAGCGGTATTGCAGGCGGTAACTACAACACCCAAATGGCAAGCCTTGTGTCAAATACTGAAGAATATCGCAGACAAATTGCCCTCGCCAATGCAGAAGAAGCAAAAGGCAGTATGGATAGAGAATTCCAAACACGAATGACCACGCTTTCTGCAAAATGGCAAATCTTCAAAAATCAGTTGTTTAACACCAGCACGATTATTGGAGGTGCATTAAAAAATACCTTGCTTGAAATGATGGATTCCATTGCAGGCGTATTAGATAAAGTGAATGAATGGGTGCAAACCAACCCTGAATTAACTGCAGGTATTGCTAAATGGTCAATGTATGGTATCGCGGCATTAGGCGTGTTTGGTGTGCTATCTTCCACCTTGAGTTTTATGCTTTACCCGATTTTTAGGGTAGGCTTAGGTATTAAACATTTAAATTCATTATTGCCCGAAAATACAGATAAGATTAAAAGCGTTATTCGAGGTTTGATAAGCTGGAGAACAACGGGAGCTTGGCTTGGTAATGCACTTAAAGGATTAGGAAAAACATTATTTACATTGTTAAATCCGCTCACCTATATAAAAGGTGCATTTAGTTTAGCAGCAGGTGCGTTAAAAGGTTTAGTCATTGCAAGCCGATTCTTAATCGCAACACCAATCGGGGCATTTCTTACCGTATTGGCAATTGGGGCAACTTACGTTTACGCCCACTGGGAAAAAGTCAAAGCCTTTTTTGGTGGTTTTTGGGAAGGACTAAAAGCAGGATTAGCCCCTGTGATTGAAAAATTTAAACCGCTTGGCAATGCATTTGGTGTTGTGGTTGGTTGGATTGAAAAAGCTGTGAAGTGGGTAATAGCATTATTCTC
>NZ_JAHAHT010000168.1 GCF_018373095.1 Haemophilus parahaemolyticus | reverse complement strand
ACGCAAAATCGCCAGCAGCTACCTACACGAACAAGGCATATTGCCCGATGTCGTTGAACTCTGTTTATCTCACACCATACAAGGCTTACGCGGTGTTTATATGACCTCAAAATACGACAAACACCGTAAAACAGCCCTCCAGAAATGGGGGGATTACATCGAACACTGCAGCAAAGGTTGGCTATAAAAAAGCCCCAAACGGGGCTTTTTCTACGCTGCACGACTTTTTTCGGCCAAATGCTGAATATAAGCTTGCACTTCACTTAACAAATAACCGCGTCTTAGTGCACCTAATTCAATGGCTTTCGGAAAATAAGGGGCGGTTTTCGCCAATGCGTAAAAATAGGCTTTTGAAATCCCCAACATCTCCCATACTGCCTTCGGTCTTAAAATACGTTCTACTTGTTCCATCTTCCATTCCTCCATAAATTACCCTAAATTCAGCCCTACTTCTCGCATCGTATAAATCGACACATAACGGGTGCGGACTTTCGTCTTCACATATTTTCGCCCCTTAAAGCGAACCAACATCTGCGGTTTCTGATTATTTGCCACCTCCTCGCCCGTCGCATTATGAATAAACGGAATGCGCCCATCGGTAATAAACACAATATCCGTCGCGTGTTGCACGCACAGGCTAAACCACCGCGTGCTATTATCCACATTTAGCAACATCACCACCGTCTTGCCTTGCTTGCTCTGTGCAATCGCCTTCTGCACAAAAGGCAACGGGTTCGAATAAGGCGGATTCAGCCAACAATAATCGCCCTCCCAATCCACCTTCAACGCATCTTCCGCCTCAGAAATAAACCGCTCGCACTTCGTATTATGCATCGATGCCGCACAATCCAAATCAAACGCAGGTACATCAAACCAATACTGTGCAAAGTGCAACACCCACCAAGGCGTTGCCCACTTGTCTTTGTCTTCTTTGGCTGTTTTGGTTTTGTGTGTAGTCATTTTTCTACCTCTAATTCGCATACTCAATCTCACCATACTTAAATTTCAGGCGTGCGCCATCGTGGAGCTTGATTTCTGCGCCGTTAATTAAATGCATACGGTGATAATCGTTCAAATAATATTCAGGAATACCCCGACTTTTCACGGCATATTCCAACCGTTTCAGCTCCGCTTGGTGAGTTTGGAAAAATTCCACCAACTGCTCGGCTGAACTTAAGCCCCG
>NZ_JAHAHT010000073.1 GCF_018373095.1 Haemophilus parahaemolyticus | reverse complement strand
TGCGTTTTTATTGGCTTGATAAACCATCTCTTGCACGCCTTCTACGCCCGCAACATAACTGGCTTTTTGTGCAATTGGTAGCGTGAAATTTCCCATTCCGCAGAAGAGATCTAAAATGCGATCTTGCGGTTGGATATCGAGCCAATCCAAGGCGATTTCAACCATTTTCTGATTTAATTCACGGTTTACCTGAATAAAATCACGAATTCCGAAATGGAGCATTAAGCCATTGATTTGATAGTAAGGAAGCTCGCCAAACCAGTGTTCTAGCTGATTCTCTTCCGTCATTACAAATAGAGAAAGTTGCTCTTTTTCTGCGAATTGAAGCAGTGTTGTGCGGTTTTTCTCATTGATTTCGCCTAAGTGGCGTAAAAACATTGCAATGCCATTATCAGCAAGCACGAGCTCAATATGCCCAAGCAATTTTTTATTTTGCCACATCACCACAAGCTGCTGCAGTTTCGGCAGTAAATCGGCAAGTGGTTTCTCTAAAATCTCGCAACGTTCAAGCGGTATGATTTGGTTAGAATTTTGTAGCCTAAAGCCCATCACCCACTCATTTTTTTGTTGAGCAATGCTCAATCGAGCTCGGCGGCGGTAATATTTGTCGCTTCCAACAATCATAGGTTGAAAATTAATAGGCGTAGCTTGCAATTTTTGCAGGAGATGAAATAGTGCTTTTTGTTTTGCTTCTCGTTGCAATTCAAGGTCGATGTGTTGCATTTGGCAGCCACCACACTTGACATAATATTGGCAAAAAGGCGTTTGACGTTTTGCAGATTTTTCCAATATTTTGACCGCTTTCGCTCGCCCATATTGACGCTTTTCTTCCAGCGTTTGAATTTCTACCTCTTCATCGGGCAAGGCATTTTCAATAAACCAGGTTTTGCCATTGAGTTTTGCCACGCCTAAACCTTGATAATCTAAAGATTGAATTTTTACTGTTTGACGAGCGGTAGATTTTGGAGATATTTTTGCAGAGTGCTTTGCAGTATTAGGAGTATAAAAAAGAGCCATAAAATAGAATAAATTAGTAATGATAACGACAAGAAGCAATTAAAATTGCTTCATCAGTTACGGCATAAACCAGTCTGTGTTTTTCATCAATTCGACGAGACCAAAAGCCATTTAAATTAAACTTCAGTGATTCAGGTGTTCCTATACCTTTAAAAGGCGTTCGTTGAATATCTTTGATGAGATTATTGGTGCGTTTTAGTTGTTTTTTGTCGGTGGCTTGCCAATATAAATAATCTTCCCAAGCGGTGTCGGCAAAGGTCAATTTCATTCAATCAATTCCCTCTCTTGCCCTTCATTTTGGTGAAGTTGCTCAATGGCTGAAAGTAATCGTTGAGCATTGGCAGGCGAACGAAGCAAATAAGCAGTTTCCTCTAGTGAACGATAATGTGCTAGAGAAATAAGCACACAATCTTCGCCCGTAGTGCGAGTGATTAGCACAGGTTCATAATTTTCCACGACTGAAGTCATTGTTTTGGCTAAAGTTTGACGGGCTTGTGAATAAGAAATAGCTTGCATATAAATTCCTTAAGAAAAGTTGTACAAAAGATTGTACATTTGTCGCTTAGAGAATGCAATATCAGGCTCTGATTGCTTTTCTCTGCGTGAATGCAAAGCTTAAATTTGCTAAAATATTGCCTTAATGAATACAGAAAAAAAGAGGCGAAAATGTTTGTCGTTGGGCAAAGATGGATTAGCGAATCCGAAAATAATTTAGGTTTAGGTCTAGTTTCAAATGTAGATAACCGCACGGTGACTATTCAATTCCCTGCTGCGGAAGATGAGCGAATTTATGCGGTTTCAAATGCACCGCTTACCCGTGTGCAGTTCCAAGTGGGCGATGTGATTACCGCTCAAGAAGGCTGGAAAATGCAGGTGACGCAAGTGATGGATAATCAAGGTGTGGCGTTTTATTTAGGCAAACGAACGGATAATCAAGAAGAAAGCGTTTTGCCTGAAATGTTGCTTGATCACAAAGTCAGTTTTAGTCGCCCGCAAGACCGTCTATTTTCGGCACAGATTGACCGTTCAGATCGTTTTTCGCTCCGCTATCGAGCTTTGCAGCATCAACAAGCACAGTTCCAATCTCCGTTGCGCGGTTTGCGAGGCATTCGTGCCAGTCTGATTCCGCATCAATTGCATATTGCTAAAGAAGTGGGGCAACGTCTCTCGCCACGTGTATTACTTGCTGATGAAGTGGGTTTAGGAAAAACCATCGAAGCAGGGATGATTTTACAACAACAAATTTTTGCAGGTAGAGCAGAACGCGTGTTGGTGCTTGTGCCTGAAAGCTTGCAACACCAGTGGCTGGTGGAAATGCTTCGTCGTTTCAACCTGCGTTTTTCGCTGTTTGATGAAGAGCGTTGTGCAGATTTCGACAAAGCAGACGAAGATGGCAACGATGTAAGCGAAAATCTGTTTGAGAGTGAATCGATGGTGATTGCTTCCATCGATTGGCTAGAAGCGATGCCAAATCGTGCGAAGCAAGTGCTTGAATGCGAGTGGGATATGTTGATTGTTGATGAGGCACATCACCTTGAGTGGTCAGAAGATGCCCCTTCGGTTGCCTATCAATTGGTAGAAAAACTAGCGAAACAGATTCCGTCTGTCTTGCTGCTTACCGCAACGCCTGAACAGCTTGGGCAAGAGAGTCATTTTGCTCGCCTCGCTTTGTTAGATTCCGATCGTTTTTATGATTATTCTGCCTTTGAACAGGAACAAAATGCGTATCAACCTGTGGCAGACGCGGTGGCGACTTTATTGAATGACAAGCTGTTAAGCGATGCGGAGCAGAATGCTATAGCAGAATTATTGAGCGAAGAAGACACCGAGCCGATGTTTAAGATCATCAATAGCAAAAAATCGGCAGAATCCGACCGCTTGCAAGTTCGCCAAGAACTCATTAAAGAGTTGATTGACCGCCACGGTACAAGTCGCGTATTGTTCCGTAATACACGCCAAGGCGTGAAAGGGTTCCCTCGTCGTGAATATTATCAAATTAGCCTTGAATTACCGAACCAATATGCAAATGCGTTAAAAGTGATGGGCACAATGGGTGCGTTACAGGTGAGCGACCGTCTTTACCCAGAACGTTTGTTCCAACGTTTCAATCCAAATGCACGTTGGACAGAGTTCGACCCGCGTGTGGAATGGTTGATCACTTTCCTGAAAAATCACCGTGATGAGAAAATCCTAGTGATTTGTAAACACGCAGAAACGGCAATTGCACTTGAGCAGATTTTGCGTGAAAAAGAGGCTATTCGCTCAGCGGTATTCCACGAGAAAATGTCGATTGTGGAACGTGATAAAGCCTCTGCTTACTTTGCACAACAAGAAGAAGGGGCACAGGTGCTTATTAGTTCTAGCATTGGCTCGGAAGGGCGAAACTTCCAATTTGCTAGCAATTTAGTGCTATTTGGTTTGCCAGATAATCCTGACTTATTGGAACAAAGTATCGGGCGTTTAGATCGAATCGGTCAGAAAAATGACATCAAAATTCACGTGCCTTGTTTCGAAAATTCTGCACAATCAGTACTTGCTGATTGGTATCATCAAGGCTTGAACGCTTTTGAAGAAACTTGCCCGATGGGCACAGCACTTTACCGTGAATTTGGCGAAGCCTTAGGGGGTTATTTCCTCAACTCACAAGCGGACGGATTTGCAGAATTAATTGCAAAAACCAATAAACGCCAAAGAGCCTTGAAAGCTGAGCTAGAGCGTGGACGCGACCGATTGCTAGAGCTTAATTCCAATGGTGGTGAACAAGCTCAACAGTTAGCCGAGGAAATTGGTAAGCAAGATAATCAGCCACAATTGGTGAATTTTGCCTTGAATTTGTTTGATGTGATTGGTGTGGAACAAGAGGATTTAGGCGAGCAGAGTATTGTAATTCGCCCAACAGGGCATATGCTGGTACCCGATTTTCCTGGGCTTTCGGAAGAGGGGAATACGGTAACTTTCAATCGTCAATTAGCGTTAATGCGTGAAGAGCTTGAATTCTTAACGTGGGATCATCCGATGATCCGTAACGGTATTGATTTGATTACTTCTGGTGATATTGGTAAATCGGCGGTGTCGTTGTTGATTAACAAAAATTTGCCAGCGGGCACCTTGTTACTCGAAACGATCTTTGTGGTGGAAACGCAGGCACCAAAAGCCTTGAATCTTACGCGTTTCTTACCGCCAACGCCAATTCGCGTATTGATGGATGCGAAAGGTAATAACTTGGCATCACAAGTTTCATTCAATGGTTTGGAGAAACAGCTTAAGCCTGTCAACCGTCAAATGGCAAACCAAATTGTGAAAATGGCACGCCGTAATATTGAAAAATTGATTAAGCTGAGCGAGCAAAAAGTAGCGGAACAAGCACCAGACATTATTGCTCAAGCGAAAGTAGAGGCGAATAGTAAATTACAAGCCGAATTACACCGCTTGGAGGCGTTGAAATCGGTGAATAAGAATATCCGTGATGATGAGATCCAAGCTCTTGAACAGCAATTGAATGAAACACTTGCACATCTTGAGCTGGCAAATTGGCGATTGGATAGTTTACGCGTGATTGTGAGTAATCAGGAATAATTATGGCACTTATTGAATATCATCCACCGCTTGAGCCCTTTTTAGATGAGGTTTATCGCGATAATCATATTTTAGTGATCAACAAACCAAGCGGATTGCTTTCCGTTCCTGGTAATCGCCCCGAATATTTTGACAGCGCAATGACCCGCGTGCAGAAAAAATATGGCTTTACTGAACCCGCTCACCGTTTGGATATGGCGACAAGCGGTATTTTATTATTTGCATTAAGTAAGGCAGCAGAAAAAGAACTGAAACGTCAATTTCGCGAACGTGAGCCGAAAAAGCACTATATTGCGTTGTTATGGGGCAAACTAGGTGAGAAAGTGGGCGATACAGGCGAGATGAATTTCCCGCTGATTTGCGACTGGGAAAATCGCCCACGTCAAAAAATCTGTTACGAGCGAGGTAAAAAAGCGATAACCCAATATGAGGTGTTAGCACATTTGCCAAACAATACCACAAGAGTAAAACTCACCCCTATTACGGGGCGTTCTCACCAGTTGAGAGTGCATTCTTTGGCATTAGGGCATCCTATTCTAGGCGATAAGTTCTATGCCAACCCATTAGCCAAAAGCCTTGCTCCAAGACTTTGCTTGCACGCGGAAAGTCTGACAATTACACACCCAATCACGGGCACAAGAATGACGTTTACGGCAGAAGCTACATTTTAGGGATATAGGAGAATATTTATTTTAATTTATGCTTGTTCAATCCAAATTAAAGAAGCCATTCTCCCTGTCTGTTTATCTCGGCGGTAAGAGAAAAATTTATCGTGCTCTGTGTAAGTGCAATGTGTTCCGCCTGAAATGTCGGTAATACCTAGCTTGTTTAATCTTTGGGTTGCTAATTGGTAAAGATTGCCGAGAAATTTACCGCTTGTTGTGATATCAGGTGTGAAGGCAAGCTTAGCATTTGGATCGAATGTGCAAAATTGTTCAATCACTTCTTCGCCTACTTGGAACGCTGTTGGGCCG
Source organism: Haemophilus parahaemolyticus (assembly GCF_018373095.1). GTDB lineage: Bacteria > Pseudomonadota > Gammaproteobacteria > Enterobacterales > Pasteurellaceae > Haemophilus_A > Haemophilus_A parahaemolyticus_A. Next base: position 3,407 of record NZ_JAHAHT010000073.1, on the reverse strand, counting down.
ATAGCTGGCCCAAGCCAGGCGATAATATCAGAAGTTGGCGTTTTAAATTTTGTGACTGTTTCTTCGAGAATTCCGGCACATAATCCTCGCCAGCCTGCGTGAGCTGCAGCGACCTCTGTTCCCTTTTTGTTACAGAATAAAATAGGTAAGCAATCGGCTGTCATAACTAAGCAAACTTGATTAGCCTGTTGAGTGTAAACGGCATCAGCTTCCACTTCCACATTGGTTTCTGTAAAAGGAAGCTCAATCACTTTTGTGCTGTGAGTTTGTGCGAGAAAAAAAGGGGAATGGGGCAATCCAAATTTATCTACCAATAAAATGCGATTTTGTTGCACCGCCTCTGGATCGTCACAAACGTGATCGCCTAAATTAAAGCTATTAAATGGCGGTAAACTAACTCCGCCCGTTCTCACGGTGGTGAGGGCTTTAATATTTGGGGGAGCTTGCCAATTTGGATAAACTGCCTTCATTCATATTCCCTTTTATTTCTGTATTTTATTTTGAAAAAACGACCGCTTGTAAGTTTTATGAGCGAACGGCAATCGCTTCAATTTCTAAACCCACATCTTTGGGTAAACGAGCCACTTCCACACAAGAACGTGCAGGGAATGCAGGATGATTATTTTCACGGAAGAATTTTTCATATTCGGCATTTACGGTCGCAAAGTCGTTTAAATCTTTTACAAAAACAGTTGTTTTGTTTATGTTTGTGACACTCAACCCTGCTTGTTCTAGAATTGCTTTTACATTTTCTAACGCTTGGCGTGCTTGTTCAGTAATATCTGCTGGCACTTCACCTGTTTTAGGATTAACGGGAATTTGACCTGATGTGAAAACAAGGTTGCCTAAATCAACCGCTTGTACGTAAGGCCCGATTGCTGCAGGTGCATTTTCTGTGTGAATAATTTTAGTCATAGTGTTTCCTTAATCTTGATAAAATAAATAAGCTATGTGATTTTATGCTAAAAAATCCTATTTTTAAACAGAGAAAAGCGCTCTTTTTATTTGCAGCTATTGCATAACTAGCTAAAATAATAAGAGGAGCATAATGATTATTTTATATAAACAGGAACAAAGAGATTCGATTTTATGAGTATAAATTTAGAAGAAATTGTTTTGCACCAAATTCAACATCACGTTGAAGGCGAGAATGTTGAACTCAAAACGGTGTTACGCGAGGAATTACTGCCAATTAGCCCCGCTGCCGAGCAAATGATGTTGCAATTACACCAAGCGTATCAGAACAAAGCGAAGGGTTATGGCGTGTTCAAGAGTGAATCTGTATTTGCACAACAGCTTAATCGTTTTTTGGAAAAAGAGACAGATTTTCTGCTATTTAGCCATCAATCTGCCAATATGTTAGCGACTGAATTGGCAAAATATCCTTTTGCTTCTGGCGGTACCTTTATTCTCTGTCGATATAATTTTTTAGCGACTGATTATCTCTTTATTGCGTTAATAGATAGTCGCTCTTCTATTTTGGTAGATGAGCATTTAGAGGTAAAAAGCACACAATATTTGGACATTACTCAATACGATATTGCTTGCCGTATTAACTTGACAGAACTCCGTATTAATGCCACTTCAAACCGTTATCTTACCTTTATTAAAGGGCGAGTAGGGCGTAAAGTTGCCGATTTCTTTATGGATTTTTTAAGTGCCGAAGAGGGACTAAACCCACAGGTGCAAAACCAAACTTTATTGCAAGCGGTAAATGATTTTTGCGAGCAAGGTGAGCTTTCTACTCCTCAAATTCGTGAAGTAAAAAAACAAGCGTTTGAATATTGCAAAGGACAAATCAATCAAGGGGAAGAGATTGCAATCAATGAGCTTTCTGAATCTTTACCAACCTTAAATGAATTAAATTTTGCTCAATTTACTCAAGAGAAAGAGTACGGTTTGGAAGAATCAATTCCACCCGTTCGAAATGCTTTAAAAGGCTTAACCAAATATTCAGGCTCAGGAAAGGGCGTAACGATTAGTTTTAATGCGGAATTATTAGGTACGCGTTTAATTTGGGATGAACTAAATGATACTTTGATAATCAAAGGATTACCCGCGAACTTGCGAGATCAGCTTGAACGCAATAAATAATAGTTTTTTACAACCGATTTCGGTATGATTTGTATTAATTTTAATTTAGGGTATTGATATGAAAATGAAATCTCTTTTAGCCATTGCTTTCGTTGCAATGGGGATCACAGCGTGTTCAACGGTTAATAAAGTGGTCTATCGTATTGATGTTCCACAAGGTAACTATTTAGAGCAGGATAAAATTGACCAATTAAAAGTAGGGATGAATCAAGAGCAAGTTCAATATTTGCTTGGTACACCAGTACTTCGCGATGTTTTTGCTCAAAACCGTTGGGATTATGTTTTTATCAAGCGTGAAGGGCATAATGATCCAATCCGCCGCACATTACTCGTTTATTTTGATAATCAAGGTTTTGTAAAAGATATCAAATTAGATGATATTAAAGATCAAAAAATGGTTGAAGAAAAAGTAGAGTAGAGTACAAAAAAACTCAGATAAGATATAGAAGATCAAACCCAATCTGGCCGTCTCTCGTTTAAAAATTTGTGTCTGCCAGATTAATTTGATCTTCTATAGATAAGATTGCTATCATAAATTCACTCAAAAAAATCGGCTGTTTTTACAGCCGATTTTTTTCTCCTACATTTTCTCTTTCTTCATCATTTTCGCTTTTTTCATTTTTTTATCCGTTTTCATTTTTTTCTCTGATTTCATCATCTTATCCGATGACATTTTCATCTGATCTACTTTCATCGCATCAGATTTCATCATCGGTTCTGATTTCATTGGCTCAGCCATCATTGGTTCTGATTTCATCGGCATAGCTTCTGTTTTCATTGCTTCTGCATAAACACTGGTTGCACCTAATAATAGTGCCATTCCTAACATTGCACTTTTGAATGTAATATTTTTCATTTTAAATTTCCTTTTTTGAGTGGTAAAAATAATTGTACGAAAGAAACCATATCCTTCATCGTATTAGACGAAGTACCTTTTCGTTTCTTACAAAAATTTTAAAGGAGTTAAAATAACCGCCATTTCAGAAAGAGAACTTGAGCAAATAAGTAAAAACTGAGCAATTTTATAATCAAGAACAGTTTGATGTGGTGGTGATGTAAACTCTGATTTAACAAAGTGCGGTGAAAAATTTTTAAGATTTTCACCGCACTTTTTATGTATAAAAACAATATTTCCTTTATATCTTAATCTATATAATGCAAAATTGAGTATCTTTTATTTAATATAGTGAGGATCTAAATATGTTTTTATATAATTCTGTAAACAAACAAACAAACAAACAAACAAACAAACAAACAAACAAACAAACAAACAAACAAACAAACAAACAAACACTAACCTTTTCTTCCCATCT
>NZ_JAHAHT010000072.1 GCF_018373095.1 Haemophilus parahaemolyticus | reverse complement strand
TAAAGAATGGCTTGAAAGCATTCTCTTGCTCAGAGGGTATTGATGCCGCTTATTTGAATGACTATAATTCAAATGGCACAACATTGTCATTCGATTATATGCACGCAAAATTAGCTCTGAGGATATGGACTATATTCTGGAATTAGGTCGCCTTTCGCCAAGTTCGGTAGGTTCTGAACCCTGGAAGTTTTTGGTGCTACAAAATATGACAATCCGTGAAAAAATTGCACCTGTTTCATGGGGCATTAAACACCCAATGAATGAGATGAGCCATTTGGTGGTGATTTTAGCGAAGAAAAACGCCCGTTTTGATAGCGAATTTTTCCGTACTTCGCTTGAAAAAAGAGGCTTAACACCTGAACAAATGAGTGCAACCATTGCTCGCTATAAAACCTTTCAAACTGATGATATTCAAGTGTTAGAAAATGAACGTAGTTTGTTTGACTGGTGTAGTAAGCAAACCTATATTGCGTTGGGTAATATGATGACGGGGGCAGCACTGATTGGTATTGACTCTTGCCCGATTGAAGGTTTTAACTACCCTGAAGTGAACCGCATTTTAGCAGAAGAAGGTTTGTTTGATCCAAATGAATGGGGTGTTTCCTGTATGGTTACTTTTGGTTATCGTGCGAAAGAAATTAAAAAGAAATATCGTAAGCCTGCCGAAGAAGTGATTGAGTGGGTTGAGTAAGTTATATTGCAAAAAACGGTCAAAAATGACTGTTTTTTGCTCATTCTTATCCCACTACTGCCTCACACTCACTAAAATCCGATCCGCAAATTTTCCGATGCTGATACCGAAATTATTTGAACGATTCCAATCCATCAGAGTGCGGAAGTTATTGGTAACTAAAAATGCTCTACCCACTTCTTTATCTGGGCGAACAAGCCAGAGATTCGCATTTTTCATTTTATCCAGTTTTTCAACCTCTTGGTCAGTTGGATAAGCAAGATAAATGCCCCAAGCCTGCCATTCCCTTAGATTTTTAGCTTTATTTTCCTCAAGCCCTGAGAAAGAGAGATCAATAGGATTATTGAATTTTACTTCAACTCCCCATGGCAATTGATTATCCCAGCCAACGGTTGAAAGATAAGAAGCGATGGAAGCAAAAGTATCATATTCATTGTTCCAAATATCTTTTTTGCCATCGTTATCGCCATCAGCTGCATAAGATAAATAAGTAGTTGGCATAAACTGAGTTTGCCCCATTGCTCCCGCCCAAGAGCCTTTCATTTCCGAGCGTTTAAGCGTGCCATTATCCAACATCTTCATAGCATTAACAAACTCTTGAGTAAATAATTTCTCGCGACGCCCATCAAAGGCTAATGTCGCTAACACTGAAAGCACATCGAAATTACCTTGATAATTTCCGAAACTGCTCTCCATCCCCCATAATGCTAAAATGTACTCTTTCTGTACACCAAATTTCTGACTTGCTTTAGTCAGTGGCAAATTGTACTTATACCAACGCTTTACTGCCATATTTACTTTGGTTTTGGTAAGCACTTTGTTGAGATAATTCGTTACGCCATTGGGATTAGCTGATGGCGGTGACATATTAGGATCACGCTTGCGAGCGGCTTGTTCCTGATCTAATTGCACTGCACGAGAATTGTAGTTGATCAATCCTTGCTGATTAAGAAGTTGCTCGGAAACTCCAGCCCCCACAGCTTTTTGTTTGAGGAACTGCACATAGTCATTAAAATTATTCAGTGAACGTGCTTTTGAATATTTTATATCCATCGCTAATGGTGCGTAATGCACGTAATTTTGTTTGTTCGTTGAACAACTCACTAATGCCAGCGTAATAAGTGTTAGCGACATCACACAAACTTTCTTAAATCTCATCTTTTTCTCAAGTTATATATTAACCATACGATTAGGACGAATCACATTATCCGCAGTAATTTCCGCCACGCCCAAAAATTGTTGTGTATTTGAAAAAAGTCGCACAAGTCCATAAATTTGCTCACGATTTTCAAACTTCACTCTTTGACCAAATTTAACCGCTTTAGTTTGCGATTCCGTCAGATTTAATACTGCCAAACTTGCCACTGCAGTATCCATTGGTAATAACAAGCGGTCTAATTCTTGTTGTGGAAAACTCTCCGCCAATAATTGTAATTCTTCAATTGGCATCATTTCTTTAACAGGATAATCTGCCACCGCCAAACGGCGTAGTACGGATACATGTGCACCACAACCCAGCACTTCGCCCAAATCATCCACCAATGTGCGGATATAAGTCCCTTTTGAACAATGCACTTCAAGCGACAAATAAGGAGCGTTGTACTCAATAAATGTTAGCTCAAAAATGGTAATCGGGCGAGCCTCACGCTCTACCGTAATGCCTTGACGTGCATACTCATAAAGCGGTTTGCCATTATGTTTTAATGCCGAAAACATCGTCGGCACTTGTAAAATATCGCCACGGAATTGCGGCAATGCAGCCAAAATATCCGCTTCAAGCACATTCACTTTGCGGGTTTCAACCACTTGCCCTTCTGCGTCAGAAGTATCAGTGCGTTCACCCAATTTTGCAGTTACAAAATAACGTTTATCCGAATCTAGCAAAAATTGAGAAAATTTAGTCGCTTCGCCCAAACAGATCGGTAACATCCCAGTGGCAAGCGGATCTAATGCACCCGTATGTCCTGCTTTGTTGGCACGAAACAGACGCTTGACCTTCTGCATAATATCATTGCTCGACATCCCTTTCGGTTTATCGAGCAAAAACACACCGTGTACATCACGCCCTTTTTTACGCGGTCTAGACACAGTTAACCCTCTTTATGCTTGGCTTCGTCTTCACGAATGACGTTAGAAACGAGGTTAGACATACGCATCCCTTCCACCAACGATTCATCGTAAATAAAGCGTAACTCTGGCACAATACGCAAACGCATCGCCTTACCCACTAAAGAACGGATATATGGGCTAGCTTTCTCCAAACCTTTCATACCTTGATTAATCGCTTCTTGATCGTTATCAAATAAGAAAGTGACAAAAATTTTGGCATATGCCAAATCACGCGACACTTCCACATCCGATACCGTTACCATTCCAATACGAGGGTCTTTCACTTCACGTTGTAAAATCACCGCCACCTCTTTTTTTAACTCTTGGGCAACGCGGTCACTACGTTTAAATTCTCTACTCATGTTTTTGTCCTATTCGTCTTATTTATAAATAAATTGGGTTATTTTACTGGAAATAGCCCAATTTAGCACGTAAAACATATTGAACCAAGCGGTCAAAAAGCGATATAACTTTGCAAAAGACAACAGCATCACTCCCTACACATCCTTAATGTTATGCTATAATTTGACATCCATTCATTTAACAAGAGAACCCAATGCTAACCAATCTCGAACTTGAACAAATCTTAGATACCAAACTAAACGCTAAACAAATTGCCGACTATGCTCCTAATGGTTTACAAGTGGAAGGTCGTAAACATATCCAAAAAATCGTCACGGGTGTTACGGCAACGCTTCCGCTCATTGAGAAAGCCATTAATCTCAATGCAGATGCTATTTTGGTACATCACGGCTACTTTTGGAAAAATGAAACACCTTGCATTCGTGGAATGAAAGGCAAACGTATCAAGCAACTTTTACTTAACGACATTAACCTTTTCGGCTACCATTTACCGCTCGATATTCATCCCCAATTGGGCAATAATGCCCAACTTGCCAACCATTTAGGCTTACATAATCTCGTTGGCTTGGAAGATAAACCGAACTCAATCCCTGTTTATGGTGAGCTTAAAACCCCAATATCTGCTCAAGAAATGGCAGAACGAATTGAAAAAGCCTTAAACCGCAAGCCAACGGTATGCGATGAATTTATCGCTGATTATCCGCACAAGCTCATCAAAACAGTGGCGATCTGCACGGGTGGCGGGCAAGGTTATATTGATTTGGCTGCAGCTAAAGGGATTGATGCTTTTATTACAGGCGAAATTTCAGAACAAACCACACATTCAGCTCGCGAACAAGGCATCTATTTCTTTGCAGCAGGTCACCACGCCACCGAGCGTGATGGCGTAAAAACGCTTGGAGAATGGCTTGCCAAAGAATATCAACTGGATGTCACTTTTGTGGATATTGATAATCCAGCATAAATTTAGTCTTACTTTTTACCTATTCTCTCCCACAAAGGGAGGGAATTATGTATACAGACACAACATTTAATCACGAGATCTTTATGACAAAACAACTCGAACAAATCACACTTCAACCTATCACTCGCATTGAGGGGGAAATCAACTTACCTGGCTCAAAAAGCCTTTCAAACCGTGCTTTGCTGCTTGCTGCATTAGCACAAGGCACCACACAAGTCACAAACTTGCTGGATAGCGATGATATCCGCCATATGCTAAATGCACTCAAAGCGTTGGGCGTAAAATACCAACTTTCGGAAGATAAAACCGTTTGTACCCTTGAAGGCGTTGGCGGAGCATTTGATTGGCAAAATGGCTTATCGCTCTTTTTAGGTAATGCAGGCACAGCGATGCGTCCATTAACCGCTGCACTTTGTTTAAAAGGAAAACACGATGCAGAAGTGATCTTAACAGGCGAACCACGAATGAAAGAACGTCCGATTTTGCACCTTGTTGATGCACTGCAACAAGTGGGGGCTGATGTACGTTATTTAGAAAATATCGGCTACCCACCGATTGCGATCCGTAATAAAGGTTTGCAAGGTGGCAAAGTGAAAATTGATGGTTCGATTTCTAGCCAATTTTTAACCGCATTATTGATGGCAGCCCCACTTGCAGAGGGTGATATGGAGATTGAAATTATTGGTGATCTGGTTTCAAAACCTTACATCGACATCACGCTTGCGATGATGAAAGATTTTGGCGTAACCGTTGAAAACCAACACTACCAAACCTTCTTAGTGAAAGGCAACCAATGTTATATTTCACCAAGCAAATATTTGGTGGAGGGCGATGCATCGTCTGCTTCTTACTTCTTAGCAGCAGGGGCAATTAAAGGCAATGTGAAAGTTACCGGCATTGGTAAAAATTCTATCCAAGGCGACCGCTTGTTTGCTGATGTTTTAGAGAAAATGGGGGCAAAAATCACTTGGGGCGACGATTTTATTCAAGCTAAACAGGGCGATTTACACGGTATTGATATGGATATGAACCATATTCCCGATGCTGCAATGACCATTGCGACTACGGCTCTCTTCGCACAAGGCGAAACTGTTATTCGTAACATCTACAATTGCGCGTAAAAGAGACCGACCGTTTAAACGCAATGGCAACAGAGCTTCGCAAAGTCGGTGCGGAAGTGGAAGAAGGGGAAGATTTCATTCGAATTCAACCGCTTGTACTAGAAAAATTTAAACACGCAGAGATCGCAACTTATAACGACCACCGTATGGCGATGTGTTTCTCACTCATTGCGTTATCCAATACGCCAGTAACGATTTTAGATCCAAAATGCACCGCAAAAACATTCCCAACCTATTTTGCGGAATTGGAGAAATTATCAGTGAGATAATATTCATTACATTTGCATAATTATGCAAATTAAGCTATAACTACTCATAAAATTTGAGAGGAAATCTTTATGCGTAATACTGAATTAGTCCAATGGTTTAGACAATCCACGCCCTATGTGAATATGCATAGAGGAAAAACGTTCGTCATTATGCTAGACGGCAACGCAATTGCCCATTCCAATTTTGTGAGTATTGCCAATGATGTGAGTCTATTACATAGCCTTGGCATCAAGTTAGTAATTGTATTTGGTGGGCGTCTGCAAATTGACGAATTATTAGCACAAAACAACCGCTTGTCGTACTACCACAACCATATTCGTGTGACCGATCCTGACACGCTGGAATATGTTAAGCAAGCTGTGGGCGGCTTACATTACGACATATTCTCCAAACTCTCACTTCGTCTGCCAAACTCTCCCGTACTAAATGTGGTCAGCAGTAACGCAATCTTGGCTCAACCTCTTGGCGTGATTGATGGGGTTGATTTCGGCTTAAGCGGTAAAATTCGTCGCATCAATGTTGAAAGCATTCAGCAACAGCTAGAGCAAGATGCCATTGTTGTCATTGGGCCGATTGCTCCCTCCGTTACGGGCGAGATGTTTAATCTACCCTTTGAAGAAATTGCGACTCAAGTGGCCATTAAACTCAAAGCAGATAAGTTGATTGGATTTTGTGGTGAGCAAGGTTTGCTGGATGAAAAGGGTGAAGTAATTTCTGACATTCATCCACGGGAAGCAAAACGCTACCTCAATAAATTTATTGAAAATGGCGATTACCACAATTCTGCTGCCCGTTTCTTGCAAGCTGCAATCGAAGCCTCGTATTCAGGAATCAAACGCTCGCATTTGTTAAGCTACAAGGAAGATGGCTCGCTCTTGCAAGAACTTTTCTCTCGTGATGGTATCGGTACGCAGCTTTCAGAAGAGAGTTCAGAGCATATCCGTATTGCAACTTCGCACGATATTCCTGGCTTACTCAACCTCATTCGACCGCTTGAAGAGCAAGGTATTTTGGTAAAACGTTCGCGTGAGCAATTGGAGGTTGAAATCAGCCGTTATACCATTATTGAACGCGATGGTATTGTGATTGCTTGTGCGGCACTGAATCCTTATTTAAACGAAAAAATGGCAGAAATGGCGTGTGTAGCTGTGCATCCAGACTACCGTGATTCTTCCCGTGGCGATGTATTATTAGAAGCTATTAAACGCCGTGCTATTCAAATGGGCATTGAAAAACTCTTTGTGCTGACTACTCGCACAACACAATGGTTTCAAGAGCGAGGTTTTGAGATTAAAAGCACAGAAGATTTGCCCGCGTATAAACGTAAACATTATGATCATCAGCGGAAATCTCGGGTTTTAGTACTGGCGTTAACATAATGCTTTCTCTACCCTCATCAAAAACAAACCGCTTGTAACGTCCCTGCTACAAGCGGTTAATTTTTTATTAGAATTTACAATAACTTTATTTCGCCGCCTGCAAAATGGTTTTTAGTTGCAACACACTCGGTGTCACTACAGGCAAAAATGCCCCTTCGCGCCAACGACGGATGAAATCTGAACCTGCATTTTGCAAATAGCCACGACCGCCAGAAGCCTGTAATTCAAGCAATAAACTTGAGGCAACCACATCTACAATTTCAATACGTACATCAAACAAGGCTTTTGGATTGTCGATAAAGAAATTGGATTGATTTAATCCTTCCGCTAAACGGTGCTCTAAATTAGCTAAATTTTGTACCTGTTCATCATATTCTGGTCTTAGCACAGAACGATTATCCACGTAATCCAGTGATTTTTTCACTTCCGCAAGGCTACGTGCTGCCAAACCAAATGCCATTGCACATTGTAAACCTAAGAAAGTTGGGCGCACTTGGGCTAAATATTCCCCCGCATTTTCTGCGATGATCCAATCAGGATCGAGCTCCACGTGATTTAACTCTATCGCCACTGTATTACTGCCTTGCAATGCTACTAGTGATAATTCTTTCGTGCGAGTCACACCATTTGCGTTATACGGTAACACCACAATCACAGGTGGTTTGCTGCCATCTGCATATTCCGCAGCAAAAATTGTGATAAATCCACTCTCTTTTAGATTGGTAATCCACGGCAAGCGACCTTGTAAATAACGTTTTCCGTCTTCTTCTACAATTGTTACTTGTAATTCTTCAATGCCTGAAAGGAATTTCACCGCATTTGATAAGCCCGTGCCACCCGATAATTCGCCATTTAATAAATCATCTAGCCAACGTTCACGCGGCAAGCTATTTTTGCTGCTTAATAAATTTTGGATTAAGGTACGATGCCCCCAAGAGATAAAACCTGCCGTTAAGGAATAAGTAGAAATTTCACGCACCGCTTCAATCGCTTGTTGAAATGAACCACCTTTACCGCCCAATACTTCAGGCACACCAATTTTAAAAATACCTTCTTGTGCCACTCGTTTAAATAACTCATCAGCATATTGATTTGATTGATCAATCTCTGCTGCGTGTTGGTTTAACCATTCAATAAATTCAGTTGATAGATATTTAGCCATAAAATGCCCCTTTAATCGTTAAAAAATGAAGTTGGAGCGATATTAGATAAAAAGCAAACGATTGAGAAATAATAAAAACCTACTTATTATTCATTTTTGTTCTGAAAACTATTAGAACAAAAAATTATAAAGGATTAAGCAAGGATATTTCCCTCATAAGCACTTCTCTTTTATTGTAACACCATCTATAACAACTTTTTAACAAATGATATGGCTCTTACTGTTAATAATATCGCCTTAGGCTACCGCAAAAATGATCAAACTAATGTAATTTTGCAAGATGTCTCTTTTGATGTGCCTGAAAAATCGCTAACTTGCATTCTTGGTCCAAGTGGCGTAGGAAAATCTTCTCTACTCCGCGTTATTGCAGGGTTAGACAAACCACTTGCTGGAAAAATTACGCTCTTCGATAAATTGATTACCGAACCGCAACCCGAAGTTAGCTTTGTGTTTCAATCTGCTAATCTCTTGCCTTGGCTTAATGTACAGCAGAACGTTGCCTTTGGTTTAGATTTCACCTGTCGCAAGCGGTCAAATAAAGCTGAAATTTCGCAAAATGTAGACAATGCCATTGCAGAAGTTGGCTTAACGCACGCCATCAATGCTATGCCACACGAGCTTTCTGGCGGAATGGCTCAACGAGTAAATTTAGCCCGTGCAGTAGCTCGTCAGCCTAAGTTAATTTTGATGGATGAGCCTTTCTCAGCACTTGATCCCATTATTCGCCAACAAATGCAGCTGATGACACGAGAGATTATCGACCACCATCACACCAGCGTGGTGATGATTACCCACGATATTGACGAAGCCCTTGCGATTGCTGATCAGGTTATTCTGCTTGGTAACCGCCCTGCCAATATTGTTGGGCGTTGGGATATTGTCAGCGCTTATCCACGCGAGAATTTATTACTACTTAATGAAATTCGTGTTGATATTCTAAAAACGTTACAACGAAACGAAAATAACAAAAAACAAGAGCAAACTGTTGAATTTGTGATTTAGTAAAAGAATAAACAAGGAATAAAAAATGAACAGTCGTCGCGATTTTCTAAAACTTCTCAGTCTGTTTAGCTTTGCAGGAAGTGCACCGCTTTTGCAGGCACAAGAGCTAAAACGAACTAATCAGCCCGAACAACCTGTCCGCATTGGCTATTTACCGATTACGGATGCCACTCCTCTGCTTGTCGCTCACGCTCAAAAATTGTTTGAGAAACAGGGCATCAAAGCCGAAAAACCTATAATGTTTCGCAGTTGGTCGCAACTGGTAGAAGCTTTTTTAAGTGGTGAAGTAAATCTAGTCCATCTACTTTCACCGATGTCACTCTGGCTAAAATATGCCGCAAATGCACCTGTGAAAGCGGTTATGTGGAATCACTTAGCAGGTTCCGCACTTACCGTGCAACCGCAGATTGAACGAATTTCTGATCTTGGTGGAAAAACTGTTGCTATTCCGTTTTGGTATTCTATCCATAATATTGTGGTGCAACAGCTGT
>NZ_JAHAHT010000071.1 GCF_018373095.1 Haemophilus parahaemolyticus | reverse complement strand
ACAGAAACACCTTTAGCATCTACTGCTGTTACTTTACCTGCAACGATTGCACCTTTTTTGGTTGAATCAATGAAGTTAGTGAAAGGATCTGCATTTAATTGTTTGATACCTAAAGAAATACGCTCTTTCACTGCATCAATTTGTAAAACAACCGCTTCTACTTCGTCACCTTTTTTATAGTTACGAACAGCTTCTTCACCTTGAACATCCCAAGATATATCAGATAAGTGAACTAAACCATCAATACCACCGTCTAAACCGATGAAGATACCGAAATCAGTGATTGATTTGATTTTACCTGAAACTTTGTCACCTTTGTTGTGAGTTTCATCGAATTGTTCCCATGGGTTAGGTTTACATTGTTTTAAACCTAATGAGATACGACGACGTTCTTCGTCTACTTCAAGTACCATTACTTCAACCACATCACCTACGCTTACTACTTTAGATGGGTGGATGTTTTTGTTTGTCCAATCCATTTCTGAAACGTGAACTAAACCTTCAACACCGTCTAAAATTTCAACAAAACAGCCATAATCAGTTAAGTTAGTTACTTTACCAGTTAATTTGCTGTTTACTGGATGGTTTTGTACGATTGCTCCCCATGGATCTTGACCTAATTGTTTTAAGCCTAATGATACACGAGTTTTCTCTTTGTCGAATTTAAGAACTTTAACAGTTACTTCTTGACCTACTGTAACTACTTCGCTTGGGTGTTTAACACGTTTCCATGCCATATCTGTAATATGTAATAAACCATCAACGCCACCTAAATCTACGAATGCACCGTAGTCAGTTAAGTTCTTAACGATACCTTTAACTTCTGCCCCTTCAACTAAATTCGCTAATACTTCTTCACGATCAGCTGAATTAGTTGTTTCGATTACTGCACGACGTGATACAACCACGTTGTTACGTTTTTGGTCTAATTTGATTACTTTAAGCTCTAAAGTTTGACCTTCAAGATTTAAAGAATCACGAACTGGACGCACATCTACTAATGAACCTGGTAAGAATGCACGAACACCGTTTAACTCAACAGTGAAACCGCCTTTCACTTTACCGTTTACGTAACCTGTAACAGTTGCTTGTTCTTCGAATGCTTTTTCTAATGCAATCCAAGCTTCGTTACGTTTTGCATCACCACGAGAAACAACTGTTTCACCGAAACCATCGTCTGTTGCTTTTAACACAACATCAACTTGATCGCCAACTTGAACTTCTAATTCACCTTGTGCGTTTGTGAACTCTGATGCTTCGATACGTGATTCAGATTTAAAACCAGTATCAACGATTACATAACCTTTTTCGATAGCGACTACGGTACCTTTAACAACAGAACCTAAACGAGCTTCGTTTGAAAAGAATTCTTCAAGTAGTTGAGCAAAATTTTCTGACATAATTTTCTTCTTAAATAAAATAAACTTCCATCTAACATCCTGTTAAATGGGGTTGGTAATAAAAGCAAAACAATCCTTGTTTTACTCAGGAAACATTAAAAGCCTTTGGAAGAAATATATTCCAACGCTTGACAAATGACTTCATCAATTGATAAATGTGTTGAATCTAATACTAACGCATCTTTCGCTGGAATAAGAGGTGCGACCGCTCGATTTCTGTCGCGATAATCACGCTCTTTAATTTCATCTAAAATCTGATCAAAGTTAGCATTAAATCCTTTTGATTGCAACTGTTTTACACGTCTTTTTGCACGTTCTTCCGCACTTGCATCTAAAAAGAACTTAATTTGAGCCGCCGGAAAAACAATTGTTCCCATATCACGGCCATCTGCCACCAAACCTTTTTCACAGGCAAAATCACGTTGACGTTGTAATAATGCTTCACGCACTTTTGGAAAAACTGCTATTTTAGAAGCATTCTGTCCCGCTTCCGCCGTACGAATTTGGCTCCCCACATTTCCGCCATCTAAAATTACATTTACTTCTCCATTATCAGGTACAAATTGCACGTTCAGATTACGCCCAATTTCTGCCACTGCGTCTTCATCTTCTAAATTCACTTGCTTTTTCACCGCATCTAACGCAGTAATACGGTAAATCGCTCCTGAATCTAAAAAATCAAATCCCAATTTTTTGGCTAAAGCATAACAAAGTGTTCCTTTACCTGCGCCACTTGGACCATCTACGGTAATAATTACATTTTTCATCATCACTGCCTTTTTAATTGTTTGCATTATTCATCAACAGGCTGATATTCAGGAAACTCTCCCACAACCACATTAAACTCCAGTTTTTTGCCTTGTCTGAGCAATAACACCTTCACCTTGGTATTTGGACTAATATTTCCCAGAGCCTCCATCATTTGTGAAGCAGAAACCGCCTCAATATCACCAATTTTTAAGATAATATCGCCCACGTGGATACCAGCCTTTTCAGCAGGACCATTTGGATTCACTCCTGTAATCAATACCCCTTTTTCAGCTCCAGTTTGTTGAGCACTAAAGAAAATATCGCTTCGCACGCCAAAGTAACCTCGAATCACCCGACCATCTTTGATAATCTTATTCATAATTTCAACCGCTTGATTGATTGGAATAGCGAAATTTAGACCTTCTGCAATCGAATCTGTGCCTGTTACACTCAACTCACGAATTTCTCCGCTATTTTTAAGGCTAATCGTATTGATCCCAATCAACTCACCTGCCGTGTTGATCAATGCCCCACCCGAGTTTCCTTTACTAATTGGTGCATCAGTTTGAATAAAGTTCTGTCTGGTACGATCAGAAATCGTATTTCGCCCTTTGGCACTAATAATTCCCTGTGTGACACTCTGCCCTAAATTGTAAGGATTACCAATCGCCAATACTACATCTCCCACTTTCGACTCTCGTTGCGGATTTTGAGGAATTGTAGGTAATTTCCCGCCATCAATTTTTAGTACAGCTAAATCAGTTAACGCATCGAACCCAACCAAGGTTGCTGAATAACCTTTGCCAGATTGCAAATAAACATCAATCTGGTAGCCATCTTTAACAACGTGATTATTGGTTAACACATAACCGTTTTCAGTCATAATTACGCCCGACCCTAAATTCAATCGAGAGCCATTGCTGCTAGATTGCTCTAAAATCTGCGTATAAATATTTACCACGGCAGGCGAAGCTTTTTGTACAGCTTCCGAATAGCTAAAAACATCAGGCTGAAATACATTCAACTGTTTGACTTGCTTTCCCACCCAAGGAAAAAGCAAAATCAGCCCTGCAAAACAGAGCCCAAATATTACCGCTTGTACGACCTTCTTTAGCATTACGTCTTAACTCACCGCTTTAATTGCCATAAAATGGCCATATTATAGCATAACTTTTGCTTAATTTTGGATAGCATTAAACCAGCTTACGTAATCAAATTGGTCGTAATATTTCCGCCCATTCCAGCCTGAAAATTCAAATAAATCTCCAACTTGCCCTTGTTTTTCAAAGCCTTTGATATAAAAACTGGATTTGATTTCAGAATAAGATTTATGCGTAAACACCACTTTATGCTTAAACGGCAGTTGGTCAAACGCTTGCAAATCTTGCTCGGTGCAACCATCGCGATCTGTCATTATAATAAACAGATTATCCAAATTTAATCGTTTAAGCCGTTCTTCCCATTTTGCTTTTGCTTCTTGCTCGCTGTGGTAATGCATAAAATGAAAAGTAATATCGCTCAATTTCCCGACAGGATAAGGCTTATCAGTAGTTATAAACCCCAGCTCCATCTGATTATAAGCGGTGAAATTTTGCAGATATTTTACAAAATCCTCAGGCTCAAGGTAAAGATTTACAAAAGGAGAGCGGAATTGTTCTCCTAAATCGTGCAGAATAAATGCACCATTGCAATTACTGGCAATCACAGACATTGCGTGATTGCTCAAACGTTGTTGATTTTTCTCGTTAATGGATTTTCGCATTTGGCGATTAAACCAATTTCTAAATTTAGTAAATAACAAAATTCTTTCCTCTCTCCAAAAATACAAAAGAACAGCAATTTATGGTTGCTGTTCTCTATTCTAAATATAATTCTACCTCTATAGAAAGTATAAAATGACAAATTATTTAGCTGAAAGTTGGAATTTCCCTGCCATTGCTTGATACACTAAATTTTCATTCATTAAAATCGTATATTTTTGATTTAACAAAGCAATTTGTGAACTCAGCTCGGTATTCATCGCACTAATCCAATCGCGGAATTCTGCTACACCTTGGTTGTAACGGTTTTGGTAGTAAGTAGTGATTTTACGGTTTTTCTCGTAAGTTTGCTCTAATAAATCGAAACTACTACGTGACTGGTTGTAAGTGTAATAATAGCTGTCAATTTCGTTTAATGCAGAGGTAATCGTTTGTTCGTAGTTCATACGAGCGGTAGTGTAATCTGCTTCAGAGATTTTCACGTTATTTTTCACACGATTCCAATCTAAGAATGGCAGATCGAATGAGAACACGCCGTTTGCAATTGGGTTATCTGCCACATTTGATGCTGAACGTGCACTACCCGAGATTGCTCCACCTAAGGTTAAAGTTGGGAACCAGCTTTTTTCGGTTGCTGTTAAGGTTTTAAACGCACTTTGTAAACGATTTAAACGCATCGCCACATCTGGACGGTTTGCAATGGCGGAAACGGGTACATTGGTATCCACGCCTTGTAATTTCACGTTAAGAATGTTTGGATAACGAGATGGAAGCGGTTGATTTGGCTGAAGATTTAGCAAATTACGCATCGTTTGTTCAGCGGTTTTTAAGCTTGTTGCTAAGCCAACCACACTATTACGAGCACTTAGGGTCGCTTGTTGAGCCTGCTCTACCGCTAATGGGTCGATTGCCCCCACTTTCAATTTATTGTTTAAGATATTGCTGATTTGCTCATAGTTTTTGATGGTGCGGTTTGTTACCGCAATCGCATCTTTGTAGTAAGCAATTTGGTAATAAGTTGCCACCACGGAGTTAATCAATGAAAGGCGAGCCGCTTTTAAGTCGTCTTGTGTCGCTTTATGTTCCCACTCTGCCGCACTTGCACTGTCTGCTAAACGACGCCATAAGTCGATAGTGTAACTTAAGTTAAAGCTTGCGGTATTAGTTACCGTTGAAGTGCCAACAGAATTGGTATTGTTACTTGATCCAACACCTTTTGATGCCGATGATGAAGCTGAACCGCTAAAGGTTGGTACAAGGTTTGCTCCCACTAAATTTGCATTATAAAGGGCACGATTTACTGCAATGGCACTTTTTGCAAGATCTAAGTTATTTTTAATCGCTTGTTCCACTAATTCATTCAGTTGTAGATCGTTATAACCGTGCCACCATTGTTCATCAACAGAGAATTGTTTGGTAATATCTTGGTAATTTTGATAGGTTTGTTTTGCTTGGTCTAGGCTGCCATCATTGCTCATATTTGAACATGCAGATAATGCTAAACCGAGCACGACGGCAAAAGTTAATTTGGATAATTTCATTCGGTTTCCTTAAGTGTAGGATGGGCTTTAGCCCATCAAATAGATCAATTCAGTAAATGATGGGCTAAAGCCCATCCTACAGATCGTATATAACTATACAATGATTACTTCGCCAAAAGTTGCCCAATCAACGCTTTATGACGAATCTCTTGAGAAGCCAATTTCAAGCGTTCGGCAGTCAAAATTGCTTTAAGTTCCGCCAAAGCCTGTTGGAAATCATCATTTACAATCACGTAATCAAACTCGTTATAATGGCTAATTTCTGATTCCGCTTCCGCCATACGTTTTGCAATGGTTTCTTCTGAATCTTGACCACGCCCCACTAAACGATTTTTTAACTCTTCACGTGAAGGTGGCAGAATGAAGATCGTTTTCACATTCGATACTTTTTGGCGAATTTGTCTTGCCCCTTGCCAGTCAATATCTAAAAACACATCCACACCTTGCTCAAGTGATTTTTCAATCATCGGCAAAGATGTGCCGTAATAGTTGCCGAATACCTCTGCCCATTCAAGGAAATGATCTTTCTCAATCAACGCCTCAAACTCAGCGTGAGTAGTGAAATAATAATGCACGCCATCTTCTTCCGCTGGGCGAGGATTACGGGTGGTGTGAGAAATTGATAAACGTACTTCGTTGCGAGGTAAATCGGCAAGTAACGCATTGATTAGAGAGGACTTTCCTGCACCGCTTGGGGCAGATAAAATATATAAATTACCTAAACTCATAACAACCTCAAGAGGAAATCAGATAAAGGGAGTAAAAAGAGAAAATGGGTAACGAATCCACTTCATTACCCATTTTGATGATTATTTTTTCGCAAGAGGTGGAACGAACTGAATGCCTAAATCCCAAGGCTGTTCAATCCAAGTTTCTTGAGGAATATCAATGACATAATCGTCTACTAACGGTGCACCTGCTGGTTTTGCGAACACGGTCACAAATTTCGCTTTTGGATACATTCTTCGAATTTCGCGAGCGGTGTTACCCGTATCAACTAAGTCATCCACAACGATGAAACCTTCGCCATCCGTTTGTGCTGCGTGTAATACTTTTAACGCACCTTGGTTATCATGATCGTAGCTTGCAATACATACGGTTTCAACGTAGCGAATGCCTAATTCACGTGCCAGCACTGCCGCTGGGAATAAACCGCCACGGCTTACGGCAATAATGCCTTTCCATTGTGAAGCAGGTAATAAACGCTCTGCCAATTTGCGTGCGTGCATATGGAACATATCCCACGTCACAACATATTTTTCATTTGTGTATTTTTCGCTCATAACTAGATCCCAAAATATAAAAAATCGACGAATTGAGGTTTCACCGAATAAAAAAATTGCGTTATTCTAACCTAAAAATGACATTCGTGCTATTATTTCCCGCATATTCTTTCTCGCTTTTGAATATAAATATTTTACAAGCGGTAGAGTTTTCTCGATATTTAACAGAAATAAACAAATGAGGTATTATATGTCTGAAATTGCTTCTTTAAATCCACAAGCACTTTGGCAATGGTTCGATAAAATTTGTGCTATTCCCCACCCTTCTTATCACGAAGAGCAAATCGCTAATTTCATTGTAGATTGGGCAAAATCTCAATCCCTTTTCGTTGAACGCGATGATGCAGGTAATATTTTAATTCGTAAACCTGCCACACAAGGTATGGAAAACCGCCAAACTCTCGCCCTGCAAGCACATTTAGATATGGTGCCACAAGCCAACGCAAGCACAGTGCACGATTTTTTGAAAGATCCGATCCAACCTTACCAAGATGGCGAATGGGTCAAAGCTAAAGGCACAACCCTTGGTGCGGATAATGGCATAGGTTTAGCCTCTTGCCTTGCTGTGCTTTCCTCAACTGATTTAGCTCACCCAGAAATCGAAGTGCTTCTCACAATGAGCGAAGAAGTAGGAATGGAAGGAGCATTAGGCTTGCGTCCAAACTGGCTAACATCTAACATAATGATCAACACAGATACCGAAGATAACGGCGAAATTTATATCGGTTGTGCAGGTGGTGAAAACGTAGAAATTCACTTGCCTATTGATTTTGAAAAAGCAGAAGGTCAAGCAGTGCAAATCACGCTGAAAGGCTTACGCGGTGGGCACTCTGGCTGCGATATTCACACCAACCGTGTGAATGCCATCAAGCTATTAACGCGTATTCTTTCAGATCTTTACCAAGTAGAAGCCTTCCAACTGGTAAATATTGCGGGCGGTTCGGTACGCAATGCGATTCCACGAGAAGCTCACGCTACCCTTTTGGTAAAAGATGTGGCAAAAATTACCGCTTGCATTGAGCAACTACAAGCAAAATTCCAATCAGAATATCACTTAGCAGAACCGAATTTAACACTGGTTGCGGAAGCAACAAATTCAGCCGAAAAAGCCTTTACTGCAAAAGCGACCCAAACCGCATTGCAGTTCTTAACGCTGTTGCCAAACGGCGTAATCCGCAATAGTGATGCGGTAAAAAACGTGGTGGAAACCTCACTCAGCATTGGCGTGCTTTCACTTCAAAATGAGCAATTAGTAGGCACGATTTTATCTCGTTCATTAGTTGAACACGGCAAAGAAGAAGTGCGTAGTCGCTTAAATGCCTTAGCACAATTAACAGGAGCAACGGTCGAATATTCAGGCAATTACCCTGGCTGGGAACCTGCACCAAATTCTGAAATTACGGCTCTCACGAAAAGAATCTATGATGAAGTGTTAGGTTATGAAGCTCAAATCAAAGTTATTCACGCAGGCTTAGAATGTGGTTTAATCAAAGAGGTATATCCAAATATGGATTTAGTCTCTATCGGGCCAACCATCCGCAACGCACACTCACCAGATGAAAAAGTGCATATTCCTGCGGTACAAATTTATTGGGAATTGCTCACCAAATTATTGGCAAATGCACCTCAAAAATCGTAATAAGTAAGAGTAAATAAGCTGGTCGAAAATACTGACCAGCTTTAAACTTAATTTCAACTTTCTCTTTACACCTTACTTTTTCTCTTCTAATAATATTTCCAGAAAAATTCTCCCTTTTACCTCTTGCTCTTTCCTAAAAGAATAGGATAATAGCTAACTAAGAACTAGTTTCATTTGGAAGTAATGATATGCATCGTCTTATTCGCTACATTATTTTTTCTCTTATTTTGGGATTGTCCCAACTCCTTTTTGCCCAAGACAACTACCAACAATGGGTCTCCGACATCACTAATCGTCTCAACAACACCGAGCACTTGATTAAAGAGAACAAAATTGATGATGCCAAAACCGAAGTGCAAATGGCGTATTTTGAAGTATTTGAAAATTTAGAAGGCCCGATTCGCATTAACTTCTCGGCACAAAAAAGTTACCAAATGGAAGCCACTTTTGGTGAAATTCGCAAAATGATTGGCGAAGGCAAACCGATGAGCGAAATTCAAGCGAAAATCGAAGGGCTAAAAAAGGAATTGCAAGAAGTGTTGCCTTCTTTGATTGAAGGTCACCAACTCAACGCCGATGGGCAGCACGGGGTTTACGATAACGCAGAAATCAAACCTTACTGGCAGCAAAGTTTCAAAACCATTGACGATTTAGTTGCCCAAGCTATTACTTACTACGAAAATGGCGATTTTTCTAACGCCAAAAAAACTTTCCAACAAGCCCAATACAACGGCTACAAAAATTCTGAAATGGAAATGTCGGTGCGGACCAACCGTTCGTCTGAAATTTCATCTGCCATTAATCAACAATTCTACAATTTGATCCGCATGAGCGAACAGCCTGATCAAATGACGGAAATCGCCTACCAAAGCACGCAACTGTTGCAAGATATTGAAGAGCAACTGCCAAATTTACCGACTACACGAGAAGAACAAAACGTGCAAGCGATGCAATCTAATGCACAAACTGCAAATGATAATGCCGATCAAGATTGGGTAAAAATTAGTACAGACATCAATCAACGCATTCAACAAGCGATTGTGTTATATCAACAAGGCGATGCGAAAAAAGCGATACTTTCGGTGCAAGATACCCAAAGCGGCCATAATAGCCCCTCCCGGAACCCCCGGAGCCTCCGTGTTTATGCTCTTTAGTATGAGCTACTGGCTACTCTCCAAAGTGGAAGCTCAAAACTGGAAACGCTACCTTGAAGGCAAACTATCCACTGCTCTC
>NZ_JAHAHT010000003.1 GCF_018373095.1 Haemophilus parahaemolyticus | reverse complement strand
GACACCAATGTACCTAAACTACTATCTGCGGCAAAATCCACTAATACAACATAACCTTGCAAGCCTAAAACCATCCCGATAAATAAACCAGAAAGCATAATGATTAGCAAAGATTGTACACCAACCACATGAAGTTGCTTGATTAAAAGTGGCGTATGTTTACGAAATTGTGGCCTGCCAATTAATGCTCCCCATAACATAAAGATAGCTCGTCCGAATGCTCGGATAAATTGGATAGTTGAAGCCCCAATTTGGTTGATAAAATTAATCATTAAACAAATCCTCTATATAATCTTTGGCTGGATAATGAAAACGTACAGGTCCATCAGCTTTACCTGCTAAGAATTGTATTACTTGTGGATCTTCACTCGCCATTAACTGCTCTGGAGTCCCATGTGCAATGACAGTTTTATTTGCCACAATATAAGCATAATCAGCAATACTTAATATTTCTGTTACATCATGTGAAACAACAATAGATGTTAGGTTTAATGCTTGATTTAGCTTCTTAATGAGCTCAACAATCACCCCCATACTGATTGGATCCTGACCTGTAAAAGGTTCATCATACATAATTAAATCAGGATCTAATGCAATTGCACGAGCAAGTGCCGCACGACGAGCCATACCGCCAGAGAGTTCTGATGGCATGAGATGAGCAGCTCCTCGTAAGCCTACCGATTCTAATTTCATTAACACCAACTTGCGAATCAACTCTTCGGGCAAGTTTGTATGTTCACGAATTGGGTAGGCAACATTGTCAAATGTAGATAAATCAGTAAACAGCGCCCCTGATTGGAATAGCATCCCCATTCGTTGACGGATTTGATAAAGTGTTTTATTTGAGGCTGTACAAATATCTTGTCCATCAAATAAAATTTCGCCTGATTCTGGTATTATTTGACCGCCAATTAAGCGTAATAGAGTAGTCTTACCAATTCCTGAGGGCCCCATAATTGCAGTCACTTTACCTTTTTGAACGTGCAGATTAAGGTTGTCATAAATCACTCGATCACCACGTTTAAAGGTAAGATTATTTACTTCAACTAGGTTTTCAGTGTGTTGCATTGAATTTAATACCTTTCTGTTAAAGACAAAAATAAGTGGAAATTATACCCTATTCAATAAAATAAAGCCAAAAAGCTTTTGTTTAAAAATACAAGCGGTTAAATTGCTAGAAATTTTTGCAACCTCTCGAACTCTCGCAAAATTTGCCTGTCCTATCTGACACGAGTAAGGCAGGTTCATCTGTCTTGTTTGTATGAATTTAACGTCTATTTCTCGTAGAATAGATTTTAATCCACCGTGATATTTATCTTTTTATGACGGACTAAAGTCCACCTTACAAGAGAGATCAATAGGAAACAAAAACAATATGAAAACAATGAAAAAATCCCTTATCGCAGCATCCATTTTAGCTTTAGGTATAGCTACAATGCCAGTCAAAGCGGAAATTAACATTCCATTTATTTCAGCAGTGTCTGGTCAAAACAACCCAGCAACGTCATCACTAGCTGATATGTTAGATAAAGTTCGCCCAGCAGTGGTAAGCATCTCAGTAGAAGGTAAAGCAAAAGAGACGCAAGGTCGTAACAGTATGCGTGATTTGCCTGATGAATTTCAATTCTTCTTTGGTGATATGTTTGGTAACCGTTTTGGTGGACAAGATGCGCACCCTCGCCAATTTCGTGGTTTAGGTTCTGGCGTGATTATTAACGCAGAAAAAGGTTATGTCATTACTAACAATCACGTGATCAAAGATGCGGATAAAATCACCATTCAATTAGATGATGGTCGAGAGTTTAAAGCAAAATTGGTAGGTGCAGATCCGCAGTCTGACGTGGCGTTAGTCCAAATTGAAAATCCGAAAAACTTAACGGCATTAAAATTTGCTGACTCAGATAAATTACGTGTGGGCGATTTTAGCGTGGCAATTGGTAATCCATTTGGTTTAGGTCAAACCGTAACTTCAGGAATCATCTCAGCATTAAGTCGCTCAACTGGCGATGCAGATGAAGGTTATCAAAACTATATTCAAACTGATGCGGCTGTGAACCAAGGTAACTCTGGTGGTCCGTTAATCAACCTAAAAGGTGAGTTAATTGGTATTAATACGGCAATCATCTCGCCAAGTGGTGGCAATGCGGGTATTGCATTCGCTATTCCATCAAATATGGTGAACAATCTTGTGCAACAAATCATCGAATTTGGGGACGTAAAACGTGGGATGCTTGGTATTAAAGGTGGTGAGCTGAATGCAGATTTAGCGAAAGAATTTGGCGTAGATGCTCAACAAGGGGCATTTATCAGCGAAGTATTCCCAGAATCAGCAGCCGCAAAAGCTGGTTTAAAAGCTGGGGATGTGATTACCGAATTAAATGGTCAAAAATTGCATAGCTTTAGTGAATTACGTGCAAAAATTGCAACCTCTGGTGTAGGCAAAGATATTGAGTTAACCTACTTACGCGATGGAAAAACGGCAAAAGCGAAAGTAACTCTTCAATCAGAAATTGGTAGCACAGGTTCAGTCATAGATTTATTGCCAGAATTGAAAGGTGTGGAATATACTAATCAAGATGAAAAAGGAGTGAAAGGCGTTTCAATTACTAAAGTTGAAAAAGGCTCATTAGCGGAGGCTCGTGGATTGAAAAAAGGCGATTTAATCATAGGAGTAAACCGTCATCGTGTTGAAAATGTAAGTGAATTACGCAAAGTATTAGGCGAAAAACCATCAGTGGTTTATTTAAATATCGTACGTGATGGGGCAAATTTCTTCTTGATAGTTCAGTAAAGAATTAAAGATGGGTTACAATCCCATCTTTTTTTGTACATGAATAACTAAGTTATTTTACACTAAAAATAGAATTCTACTGGTAAGGTTTATAAAAGCTGCTATACTTTTTCAGTTTTTTAACCCAACCAATGAGGATTTTTCAATGGCTGATTTTAATCAAATTTTAACACCAGGCGATGTAGACGCTGGTATTATCAATGTAGTAAACGAAATTCCTGAAGGCAGCTGCCACAAAATCGAATGGAATCGTAAAGTAGCGGCATTCCAATTAGACCGTGTTGAACCTGCGATCTTCGCAAAACCAACTAACTATGGATTCATTCCACAAACTTTAGATGAAGATGGCGACGAGTTAGATGTATTATTGATCACTCGCCAACCATTAGCAACAGGTGTATTCCTTGAAGCGAAAGTAATTGGGGTAATGAAATTCGTAGATGATGGCGAAGTGGATGATAAAATTGTGTGCGTACCAGCAGATGACCGCGATACAGGCAATGCGTACAATACATTAGCAGATTTACCAGCGAACTTAATTAAACAAATTGAGTTCCACTTCAACAACTACAAAGCATTGAAAAAACCAGGTTCCACTAAAGTAACTCACTGGGGCGATGTAGAAGAAGCGAAAGAAGTGATTCGCGAATCAATAAAACGTTGGAACGAGCGTTAATCTTGAATTTCTGAGACTAAATAAAAATAACCCAACAACTGTTGGGTTATTTTTAAGATTATTTAAATTCGTAACGGCGAATAGTATTTAAATCAGAATCTTGATGGTTATCTTTATCTGCTGAATTGATTCTTGCCCCTACTGCTGCATGAGCATCATATTTGCGCATTAAAGTAACTACCTCACCGCTATCTTTTTTAACTGTTAACTCAACAACATCTTTAGAAATGTCTTTACTACTTAAAACAGTTGCATCGCCTTTATTTGAATAAATTTCCGCTGTACAACCAACAAGAGCTATACAAGCTAATGCTGCTAAAGATATTTTTTTCATTATTAATAACACCTTTTAGAATTTAAAATTATAGTAATGAAACATTCAAGTCAGAATTAGATCCTACGATTCTAACTCTTTTACCTGGTATAAATCCTGCTTCTTTTTTCTGTACTACAGCAATTTCTTTTCCATCATCTTTACGGATTACAATTTCCATTGATGCAATCTGAGTAGCTTTTTCTTCTATAGTACTACCCGCCATTGCCCCTGCAACAGCACCTACAGCTGTTGCAATCGCCTGACCTTTACCTCCACCAATAGCTGATGCTGCTATGCCACCTAATACACCGCCACCAAGAGTACCTGCAATCCCTTCTGTACCTCCTTGAATTTTTACATCACGAATAGAAACAATCGTTCCATAAGAGATCGCTCTAGCTTCCTTTACTTGCGAAGTGGTATAAACACTCCCACTATAAATATCAGAATTGCCACACCCAACCACTAAAAAGCTTGAAAACAAAGCTGCTGCTAATCCAATTTTTTTCATATTGTACCCCAACTAAAATTTATCAGAAATAATTTCTGAGCAAATGATACTATTTATATCATAAGGATGTAGTTTTAGACAAGAATGATTACCTAAAGTTGCATTCTTTACATTTATCGCAATGGTCGGATTAGGTAGTTGTTCACCTTCCACTTCAGGCTGGCTAATTTTAATATTAAGTTTAGGATTCTCATTAAGTGCAAACATTTTTAGCACACGTTCAATCCAAGAATCCACGTTTTCACTTTGCTGCATAGGGATTACAGCTTCAATATGTTCCCATCCCTCTTGTGGATAAATTTTGCCTTTAGGAAAGGGAAGTTCTATGATTTTGACTTTTTGTCCACAAAAATCAACCACTTGCGTTAGCTCAAACAGTCCAATTGGGCGGCCATTAACTTTACTTTCTTTAAGAATCTTTACATTTTCCACCAAAAGATTTCGCCATTTTTTAGCAGTTTCAAGTGTATTCATGCGAACCGCAAGATGATCGATTTCATATTTGCTGAGATCAATCCCTGCGATTTCTGCAATTTGCTGAATTTTTTGCTCGAATTGAGATAAATCACCAAAACAAGCGGTCATTTTCTCGTAAAAGTTTGCGTTTTCAGGTATAATTTTGTCCATTTTTTGAATGTAAATGCAATAGGTTAAAAAGTGAATATTCAACAAATTTTATCAGATAAAATTAAGCAAGCAATGGTTCTTGCAGGGGCAGAAGAAAACGTTGAGCCGTTAGTGCGTCAATCAGGCAAGCCAGAGTTTGGTGATTATCAAGCGAATGGTGCGATGGGGGCGGCAAAAAAATTAGGAATGAACCCGCGTGATTTTGCTCAAAAAATTTTGGCTAATGT
Source organism: Haemophilus parahaemolyticus (assembly GCF_018373095.1). Taxonomy (GTDB): domain Bacteria; phylum Pseudomonadota; class Gammaproteobacteria; order Enterobacterales; family Pasteurellaceae; genus Haemophilus_A; species Haemophilus_A parahaemolyticus_A. Next base: position 45,935 of record NZ_JAHAHT010000003.1, on the reverse strand, counting down.
GAACTTAGACGGTATCGCTGAAAAATTAGAAATTGCGGGTCCAGGCTTTATCAATATTTTCTTAAATAAAGATTGGTTAGCAAAGAACGCTAATTTAGCCTTACAAGCGGTTAATTTTGGCATTCAAACCGCAAATCCACAAACGATTGTCATCGATTACTCTTCTCCAAACGTGGCGAAAGAGATGCACGTTGGGCATTTGCGTTCGACCATTATTGGCGATGCGGTGGTGCGTACTCTTGAGTTTTTAGGCAATAAAGTGATCCGTGCTAACCACGTTGGCGACTGGGGAACCCAGTTCGGTATGCTTATCGCTTACCTTGAAAAAATGGAAAATGAAAATGCAACAGCAATGGAGTTAAGCGACCTTGAAGCTTTCTACCGTGCGGCTAAAGAGCATTACGATAGTGATGAAGCATTCGCAGAAAAAGCACGTAATTATGTGGTGAAACTGCAAGGTGGCGATGAATATTGCCGCACAATGTGGAAAAAATTGGTTGATATTACAATGCACCACAACCAAGAAAATTACGACCGCTTGAACGTAACTTTAACCGAAAAAGATGTGATGGGCGAAAGCCTTTACAATCCAATGTTGCCAGAAATTGTGGCGGATTTAAAAGCAAAAGGATTGGCAGTAGAAGATGATGGCGCTTTAGTCGTTTTCCTTTCTGAGTTCAAAAATAAAGATGGCGATCCAATGGGCGTTATCGTGCAGAAAAAAGATGGCGGTTTCTTATACACGACTACTGATGTGGCTGCAGCAAAATATCGTTATGAAACTTTAAAAGCAGATCGTGCTTTAGTATTCTCAGATAGCCGTCAAGCACAACATATGCAACAAGCTTGGTTAATTACCCGTAAAGCGGGCTATGTACCAGACTCTTTCAGCTTTGAACACCCATTTTTCGGTATGATGTTGGGCAAAGATGGTAAGCCGTTCAAAACCCGTTCAGGTGGCACAGTGAAACTGAAAGATTTGCTTGATGAAGCGGTAGAACGTGCAGATAAACTCATCTCAGAACGTAGCCAAGAACTCACCTCTGAAGAAAAAGCAGCGGTGGTGGAAGCGGTAGCAATTGGCTCGGTGAAATACTCAGATCTCTCGAAAAACCGTACCACCGATTATGTGTTCGATTGGGACAATATGCTGACCTTTGAGGGTAACACCGCACCTTATATGCAATACGCTTACACCCGTATTCGTTCGATTTTCGCACGCAGTGGCATTGATGCAGACCAATTAACTGGCGACATCGTATTAACCGAAGATAAAGAGCGTGCACTGGCAGTGAAATTATTGCAATTTGAAGAAGCTTTAAATGGCGTAGCAAAAGACGGTATGCCGCATATTCTTTGCCAATACTTATACGAATTAGCGGGCACATTTTCGAGCTTCTACGAGGCTTGCCCAATTTTGAATGCAGAAGAAAGTGTGAAAAATAGCCGTTTACGTTTGGCGGCATTAACCGCAAAAACATTGAAACAAGGTTTAGATCTGTTAGGGATTAAGACTGTAGAGAAAATGTAATGATAGATCCCTCTCTTTTGCAAAGAGGGGGTAGGGGAGATTTCAGCGATCTCAATTTGCAAAAAATAGGTCAAAAAAGACCGCTTATCAAATCTCCCCCAGCCCCTCTTTTCTAAAGAGGGGAGCTAAAATAAGGAACAAAAATGAAATCTATTGATGAAGCCCTGATTCGCATTGAAGCAGGTGATGGCGGTAATGGCTGTGTAAGCTTCCGCCGTGAAAAATATATCCCAAAAGGTGGGCCTGACGGGGGAGATGGTGGCGATGGCGGTGATGTTTATTTAATCGCAGACGAAAACTTAAATACTCTTATCGACTATCGCTTTGAAAAACGCTATGCCGCAGGGCGTGGAGAGAATGGACGCAGTGCAGGCTGTACTGGACATCGTGGTAACGACATCACATTACGCGTACCAGTCGGCACCCGTGCGATTGACAATGACACCCAAGAAGTCATTGGTGATTTAACTAAACACGGAATGAAAATGTTGGTGGCAAAAGGTGGCTATCACGGCTTAGGTAATACTCGTTTTAAATCTTCCGTGAACCGAGCTCCACGCCAAAAAACCAACGGCACACCAGGGGAAAAACGCGATTTATTGCTTGAATTAATGCTCTTAGCTGATGTGGGTATGCTCGGTTTACCTAATGCAGGAAAATCAACCTTTATTCGTAGCGTGTCAGCAGCAAAACCGAAAGTGGCAGATTATCCATTTACTACTCTTGTGCCAAGTTTAGGCGTGGCACGAGTGGGATCAGACCGCAGCTTTGTGGTGGCAGATATTCCAGGTTTAATTGAAGGAGCAGCTGATGGTGCGGGCTTAGGTATTCGTTTCTTAAAACACTTGGAGCGTTGCCGCATTTTAATTCACTTAGTGGATATTATGCCAATTGATGAAAGTGATCCAGCGGATAACGTGGCAATTATAGAAAGTGAATTGTTCAAATACAGCGAAAAATTAGCAGAAAAACCGACTTGGCTAGTGTTTAATAAAATCGACACGATGAGCGAAGAAGAGGCTCAAGAGTGTGCCAAAGAGATCGTTGCACGCTTAGGATGGGAAGGAGATTACTACCTGATTTCCGCTGCAACAGGGCAAGGCGTGCCAGCATTGACGCACGACATTATGGACTTTATTGAAGCGAACCCACGTGAAGTGGAAGAAGAAAATAAAGAAGCCGATGAAGTGAAATTCAAATGGGACGACTATCACCAAGAAGCAATACAAAATGCAATCGAAGAAGATGACTGGGATGACTTCGACGATGATTGGTCGGAAGAAGATGAAGAAGGTGTCGAGTTCGTTTATACCCGCTAATATGTAGAAGATCAGACTTAATCTGACAGACTCGAGTTTTTAAACGGGAGACTGTCAGATTGGGTTTGATCTTCTTTATCTTTACCAACACTTTTTAATTAAACTAAAATCACCACCCGCAATCCAATTCTTCTATTATTCTCCATCACATTTTCCAACCGCACTTTCAACCCGTGTAATTCCGCAATTCGCATCACAATTGAAAGCCCTAAGCCACTGCCTTTTTCATTTTGTCCTGCGGGACGGTAGAAACGTTGCCCGAGTTTTTTCAAATCGTCAGGCTCAACGCCGCCACCGTTGTCTTCCACAATAATTTGACAAGCGGTCATTTTTACTGAGATGTTTGCACCTTCAGGGCAATATTTAATCGCATTATCGATTAGGTTTCTGATCATTAAGGAAATTAAAAGTGGCTGTCCTTGTTTCGCTTTGGGTTCGGCTTCTTTTTCAAAAGCCAGCGATATGTGGCGTTTTTCCGCCACAAAATAGCGTTCGGCAATCAGCGATTGGATAATGCCTTCCCAATCAAGCGGTTGAATTTCTTTCAACTCTTGCAAATTATCCAGCTTAGAAAGCGTCAGCAGTTGCTCGATAAGCTGTGATGCACGGTCAATCCCTTGGATTAAATGGGAAAGAGCCTGCTCGCGAAGCTGGGCATTATCACCCGCCAGCTGTGCTACTTCAGTTTGAATGCGAAGGGCTGCCAAAGGGGTACGCAATTCGTGGGCGGCATCAGACGTAAAACGGCGCTCGCGTTGCAACATTGCCGAAGTGCGGTCAAAAAATTGGTTTAAATTTTGTACCAGTGGCAGAATTTCCAGAGGCAAAGATTGTGTATTGAGCAGTGAGACATCGCCCGATTTTCTGCTTTGCACTTCTTGGCTTAAGCGTTTAATTGGCTGCAACTCTTTGTGAATAAGCCACGCAAGCACAATAATTAAAATCGGCAGGCTAGCAAACCAGATCCACATCTGCCCGAAAATCATTTCGTTAATCAACTCTTCGCGATATTCCAGCTCTTGCCCAACGGCGATAATCAGATCGCCATTTGCCACAGGCTGCCAGAAAATCCGCCATTCATCGTCATCATTAAGCATATAGCCTTTGGCGAAGCCGATTTCGTTATCGAACACAAAATTATCGCCATTGCGTCCATCGGTCAGAAGCCGCTTGCCTTGTTTGGAAAAAATCGCAAAGGCAAGAGCATCATCGTCATAATTTTTCTTAAACGAATGGGTTTGGATTTTGTTTCTATCTTTAGCGTGTTCAAGCAGGATATAGCTTAAATCAGAGTTGGCGAGTCGCTCAGCAAACAGAATTTGCTGGGCATCAAACACGTCATTCACTTCATTTCGCACTTGCCACCACGCAACAGTCGTGGAAATAAGCCAAACGAAAAGTGCAGTAAGAGAAAGGACAGAAATGAGACGGAGCGTTAAGCGTTTATTTTCCATTTTCGACCACTTACGGCTGTACCGATGCTTGCCCTAAGGCGTATCCCACGCCGTGTACGGTGCGGATAAACTGCTTACCAAGCTTTTGGCGAAGATTGTAAATATGCACATCTAAAGCACTGCTGCTGATTTCTTCATCCCAAGACGAGAGTTTTTCTTCAATCACAGCACGTGAGAGCACGCGATCTTTATTGAGCATAAAAAGCTCCAGTAATTTATATTCGCGCGTGGTAAGAGGAATCGCTTGCTCGTTAAGTGAAACGGTGCGTTGATTTGGATCGAGTTTGACACCCGCGTGTTCAATCACTGGGTTGTGATGCCCATAACGGCGACGAATTAACGCCTGCAAACGAGCCGCCACTTCCGCCAACGCAAAAGGTTTGCAGAGATAATCATCCGCCCCATGTTGCAAACCTTTTACGCGTTCATCCAAAGTGTCGCGAGCGGTTAAAATCAGCACGGGAACATCTTGATTGTTCGCTCGCCATTGTTGAAGTACGTCCAAGCCATCTAATTTGGGCAAGGTCAGATCGAGCACCACGGCATCGTAAGGTGCGGAAGTCAGTGCATCCAGCCCAGTTTTGCCATCAGTAAACCAATCCACCGCAAAGCCAAGCTGGGTTAAGCCAATCTGTAAACCATTACCGATGAGGCTATCGTCCTCAATTAGTAAAATTCTCATAGAAATTGACCGCTCTTTTACAGTTAAAAAACAAAAACAGCGAGCTGAGCTCGCTATTTTTTTGAGTAAATTATCTTGCTTTTTCAACACGATAAACTTCAAGTTCGGCTTTTTCGAAAGCTTCGTTGTCTAATTTACCACTAATACGGATTTTATCATTCGGACCTACATTTAAGCCATTCCAAGCACGGCGTTTAATTTCCACTTTAATTTGTGCTGTGCCGTCAGTAAATAAGAACTCATCGTCATCGATTTGTTGTGTGATGTTACCCTCTAAGGTAATCATTGAGTTATCTGCTGCTTTTAATGCTTGTTTTACGCTAATTGCTGATTGAGTGCCTGATTGGAAGCCACCATTTGGTGTCGTATTACCGTTAAAGCCAGCAAACGCTGAAGTTGTAGATAAAGCTAAAATAGTTGCTAAGGCAAATTTTTTCATAATGTTTTTCCTTTTTAAGTTGTTTTCTCAAGCAGTATTGCTTTGATGTGTGTATTAAACCAAAGAAATCTTAAGCAAAAGTTAAGAAACGGTTAATTTCGCATAGCGATGAAAAAATAGTTAAATTAAGGTTTAAACCTCTGTTTTCTCTTTATACTCACACAAATCTTCAATAATGCACGAGCCACAACGGGGTTTGCGGGCGATGCAGGTGTAGCGACCGTGCAAAATCAACCAATGGTGCACATCAACTTTAAACTCATCAGGTACAACTTTCAGTAGTTTCTTCTCCACCTCAACCACGTTCTTCCCAGGAGCAAAACCTGTGCGGTTCGAAACACGGAAAATATGCGTATCAACGGCAATGGTTGGATGACCAAATGCGGTATTCAACACCACGTTAGCGGTTTTTCGCCCAACACCCGCAAGGGCTTCTAACGCATCACGATCTTCGGGCACAATGCCGTTGTGTTTTTCAATCAAATCACGGCACGTTTTGATGATATTTTCCGCCTTACTATTAAAAAGCCCAATGGTTTTGATGTACTCTTTTAAGCCATCAACGCCCAAGGCTAAAATCGCTTCAGGCGTATTAGCAACGGGGAAAAGTTTATCTGTTGCTTTGTTCACGCCTTTGTCTGTCGCTTGAGCAGAAAGAATGACTGCGATCAACAATTCAAAAGGTGAAGAATAATTTAATTCAGTGGTAGGATGCGGGTTTTCATTCCGCAATCTTGTTAAAATTTCAATACGTTTTGCTTGGTTCATTATCCAAAAAATCCTTGTTCATAGAGCATTTTGGCGACCATTATAAACGAAATTGTCACTAACATTGGGCGAATTAGTTTTTTGCCTTTAGTTACTACCATTCTCGCCCCCAATGTTGCTCCGATAAATTGCCCAATAAGCATAATAAAGCCAATTTCCCATACGACGGCACCGCCAAAAATGAAGAAAAGTAGCGATGCGAAGTTAGAGGTAAAGTTCAATACTTTAGCGTGAGCAACCGCTTTGGTGAGATTAAAACCAAGTAAAAGCACGAAAGCGAGTGTGTAAAATGAGCCGACTGCAGGTCCGAAAACACCATCGTAAAAGCCTAATCCCATTCCCGCCGTAAAGCCGAACAGCGGGTAGCTGATGCGTTGTTTGCGATCTTGATCGCCAATGTTTGGGCTAAATAAAAAATAGATGCCGATAGCAAAAATTAGAAAAGGCAAGCCGATTTTCAATGCATTCACATCAATATTTTGTACCACGATCGTACCAAGAGCGGCACCGATAAATGTCAGTAAAATCAGCAGTGCAACCTGTTTTAAATCGACCGCTTTTTTGCGAACAAAATAGAGCGAAGCTGAAAACGAACCACCGCACGCTTGCAATTTATTCGTACCTAAAGCAACTGCAGGCGGCAAGCCTGTTGAAAGCAAGGCAGGAATGGTTAATAACCCGCCACCGCCCGCAATCGCATCAATAAAACCTGCAACTGTCGCAACGCCAAAAAGTATTGCGATCACATCAAATCCAAATTCCATAGGTTTTCCTCCTAATAAACGACCATTTCATCGCTATGAATTGCCACCGTACCAAATTCATAGCCGAGCAAGTGCTCAATTTCAGCTGATTTTCGTCCTTTAATACGGCGTAAAGCCTCATCACCGTAACGAACCAAACCAAGTGCTAACGGTTTATTTTCGGTGTTAAATACTTTCACCAATTCACCGCGAGCAAACTCACCTTTGACTTCTAAAATCCCAACAGGTAAGAGCGATTTGTGCTGCAATAATGCGGTTTCTGCCCCTTTATCCACTACAATGCTTCCTACTTGAGGTGCGGCAAAAAGCCACTGCTTGCGCCCTTCCAAGCGGTCGGATTGTACCAAAAATTTGCTACCAATCGCTTTTCCATTGGCTAAATCGACCAGCACATTTTCACGTGAACCAGAGGCTATAATGGTTTCTACGCCTGAACGAGTTGCAATATCAGCGGCAATAATTTTGGTACTCATTCCGCCAGTGCCAAGCCCAGTTGAGCTTCCGCCCGCAATTTGGCGAATTTCAGGTGTGATTTTTTCAACTACAGAAAGTAAAGTTGCACTTGGATCTTTACGCGGATCGGCTGTAAATAAGCCTTCTTGGTCGGTTAATAAATAGAGCTGATCAGCTTGAGCTAAAATTGCCACTAAGGCAGATAAGTTATCGTTATCGCCTACTTTAAACTCTTCGGTTGCCACGGTGTCATTTTCATTGATAACAGGGATAATTTTTTGTTCAAGCAAGGCATTGAGCGTATCGCGTGCATTTAAGAAACGTTCGCGATCATCAATATCAGCACGGGTCAAGAGAATTTGCCCGATATTGATACCGTAAATATCAAAAAGATTTTCCCAAGTGCGGATTAACTGACTTTGCCCAACCGCAGCAAGCATCTGTTTATAAGCAAGCGTTTTTGGCAGTTCTGGATGCCCTAAATAATCACGCCCTGCCGCCGCCGCACCAGAAGTCACGACAATAACGCGATGATGTTGATGAAGCTCGGCAATTTGTTTTACTAGCTCCAACATATAAGGACGGCTAAGGCTTTTCCCTCCGTGGGTTAAAGTGCTTGTACCGAATTTGATAACGATGGTTTTTGACATAGAATTTCCTGAATTTTGTGCAAATGGAATACGTTCATCTTACTTAAAAATAGAGTTAAATAAAATAAAAAAAGTACAGGCGATAAAATAGGGCTTGTGGGCGTGATTTATACGATACTTTATTGACATTTTATCGGTAAGATTCTCTTAAATTTCAACCGCTTGTCTGTCTAATATCTTTTTTACCAACACATCTTTTTGCTCTGAATTTACCAACGACAAATAAATCTCTTTACTCATCACTTTTAAGTTCGGTTTTTCCTCATTTTTAAAGGTAATAGGGCGGCAAAATTCCATTGCTTTAATGCCTAATCGGGCGGTTAAAATCCCTACGCCTAAGCCTTGGATAGCTTGCCCGAAGAGTCTACGTAATACGTTGTGCGACAACATGCCTGCGAGTAACTCTGTCGTGCCTGTAAAAACCATATTTTTGATTACCATTTTGAATAGATGTAGGCGACTGAAATAGCCTAGTTCCATACCATAAATGCGGGTAATTTTGTTGATTAATGCAAAATTTCGCCATGCAACCATTAACACGTCAGCAATGGCGACAGGGCTTAACGCTACAATCACGGCATTATCTCTGGCGTGTTTGGCGATCAGCTTTTGCGCTTGCTTATCAAGCGGAGAAAGTACGGTTTCACTAAATAGTGTCATCACTTGTTCTGCGTTGAGATATTCATTAATTTGTGCTTGCCACGCAGTTTGGCGTTGTTCAAGCTGGGGCGTCGTCTTCATCTGCGCCAACAGATTTTTGCAAAAGGCTTGCGATTTTTCACCGCTTGTAGTCGGTAATACTATACGGTACTGCTCCGCCTCTTGTTGCATCAGTTCGTGCTGTCTAAGTTTACGTAGTTTTCGCCACTCTTGGAAAATGGTTCCCACGCCTGTTAAGCTGATTAACAAAAAGGCAACCGCAAAGAAAAGCGTAATCCATTGTTGATCCGTAATCGCATTTACAATCCATTGCACGCCTTGGGCAAGCAAGGCAATACAAAATAACACGAGGGCTGCCATAATTAACCGAATACGGAAACGTGAAGGTTTGAAATCTTCTTCAAAAAGCAATTCTTTTTCAGCCGATTCGCTTTCGTCTAAATATTGGTAAGCATTGAGATCTTCCTCAATCACAACCTCTTTTTCATCAAAAATTTGTTTAGCTTGAAATATTTCCGTTGGCTGAACAATATCTTCTTCGCTAAAAATCTGTTTTTGCATTTTACGCTCCTTTTTCGACCGCTTGCTCAATATGCTTTTTCAAGCCCTCATATCCGTGTTCGGTTTTCAAAATTTGGAACAGCTGCATTGCTTCTGGGTATTCTTTATCCAAATAATGCAGCCACTGTTTGATGCGTGCCACGTGGTAAAAGCCAGAATCGTGCTCATTTTCCATTTGTACATATTGATAAAGCAGTTGCAGCACTTCTGCCCACGGCATTTTGGCTTGATTAAATTTCACCACACGGCTTAAATTTGGAGTATTTAACGCCCCTCGACCAATCATAATGCGGTTACAAGCGGTAATTTCTTGGCATTTTTTTGCAGAGGCGTAGTCCCAAATTTCGCCATTGGCAATCACTGGAATTGCCAAGCGTTTTTGAATTTCGCTAATCGCTTGCCAGTTAATGCGTTCGGCTCGGTAGCCGTCCATTTTGGTTCGACCGTGCACGGTGATTTCATTCGCCCCGCCTTGTGCTACCGCATCTGCAATGTCAAAGCATTGCTCACTGCTATCCCAACCTAAACGAACTTTCACCGAAACAGGTTGCTCTTTAGGCACCGCGGCTCGAATGGCTTTTGTGGCTTGATAAATCAATTCGGGCGTTTTTAATAATGCCGCACCGCCTTGACTGCCATTTACCGTTTTGGACGGGCAACCACAGTTGAGATCAACGCCGTGTGAACCAAGTTCAATTGCAAGCTCGGCATTTTCAGCAAGCCATTCTGGATATTGCCCCAATAGCTGCACGCGGACAGGCGCGCCTGAAGTGGTTAAGCCTTGATTATGTAATTCAGGGCAGAGGCGATAAAAAGTTTTGCGTGGCAGTTTTTGATCAACCACGCGGACAAATTCGGAAATACAAAGATCGTAATCATTCACTGCGGTTAAAAGCTGACGAACAAAGGGATCTAATACGCCCTGCATTGGGGCTAAAATTACTTGAGGTATCATACAAAAAAGAACGGATAACCTGTGTTATCCGTTATAAACTCCTATTTCCAACCTTTTTGTTTGCAAATCAGATCGTAAGCGGCTTGAATTTGTTGAGTTTTCTCTTTGGCTAATTCCATCATCTCATCTGGCAAGCCTTTTGCCGCTAATTTGTCTGGGTGGTTTTCATTCATCAATTTACGATAAGCACGTTTCACGGTATTTTGATCATCATTAGCCGTTACGCCCAATACTTTGTAAGCGGCATCAATGCTTGGCTGGTGGCTTTGTTGATAGCCACTATATCCGCCTTGTGAATAACTGCCTTGTGAATAGTCACTTTGCTGTGAATATTGTTGATGGAAACCGCCACGGCTGAATTGCTGTGCTGCCATAATCATGCCAAGCATTTGCTCAAATTGCATGCGACTCATGCCCATCGCTTCGGCAATGGTAAACAACACTTGTTGCTCTTGTGCGTCTAATTCGCCATCTTGAATCGCTGCGGTAATTTGCACTTGAATAAAGAAACGCAATAAATCTTGGCGTCTTGCACAAGCCTCACGAAATTCACGAATTACATTACGAAGCGGGAAATCCGCCTCTTTACCTAAGGTAAACGCTTTTTGTGCTTCTTGCTGTGCTTTGGCATCTAAATTCAGATGTGCCATTAAGTTTCGAGCGTTTTGAATATCCTCTTCAGTGACACGCCCTTTGGCTTTTGCCAAGTGTCCAAGGACGGCAAAAGTGGTCAGTGTAAACAGTGTTTGACGGGTTAAGTTTTTACCAAAAATGGAAGAACGTACGCTACCTAGTTCATAGAGTTTTTTATCTGCTAAATGCCCTAAAAATGCACCGAAAATCCCGCCGAATAATCCGTGAAAAATTTGATAACCTAGAAAGAAACCGATGATCTTTCCAATATATTGCATAGCTATTTCCTTATTTTATTGTATTAAATTTTTTGCTTAATAATGACGTTTTTAGGAAAAACAACCTTTATCGAGTAATATGACCACAAAATCCGAGATTTTCTCAGAAATTGATGGATTAAGATGCAAACTCTAGCATATTTAGCCTCACATTCATATTTAAAAAAGCATTGCCTTAGATGCTCAAAAAATGTATTATAGACGTCTAGACGGAAAAACGGCTAATCAAATTTAAGTATATTTGAAAGCAAGCGGTCAGATTTTGCAAAACTTTTGCAAATTGTACCGCTTGTTTCATTCCATTTCATAACACGTTTATCAACAAAGGATAATGTATGGCTATCAATTTATTTACTTCAGAGTCTGTTTCTGAAGGGCATCCAGATAAAATCGCAGACCAAATTTCAGATGCAGTATTAGACGAAATTTTAAAACAAGACCCAAAAGCACGCGTGGCGTGTGAAACCTATGTGAAAACAGGTATGGCATTGGTGGGCGGTGAAATCACTACTTCAGCTTGGGTAGATATTGAAAACTTAACTCGCCAAGTGATTGCAGACATCGGTTACAACCATTCAGATATGGGCTTTGACGCACACTCTTGTGCGGTATTAAACGCCATTGGTAAACAATCGCCAGACATCAATCAAGGTGTAGACCGTGCTGATCCGCTAGAACAAGGCGCAGGCGACCAAGGGATTATGTTCGGTTATGCAACCAATGAAACCGATGTGTTAATGCCAGCACCAATCACTTATGCTCACCGTTTAATGGAACAACAAGCGAAAGTACGTAAATCAGGCAAATTAGACTGGTTACGCCCAGATGCGAAAAGCCAATTAACCTTCATTTATGAAGGCAATCAAATCAAAGGTATTGATGCGGTCGTACTCTCAACCCAACATGCAGAATCTGTTTCACAAAAAGAGGTTTTTGAAGGCGTGATGGAAGAGATCATTAAACCAATCTTGCCAAGAGAATGGTTAAGCCAAAACACCAAATATTTTATCAACCCAACGGGTCGTTTCGTGATTGGCGGGCCAATGGGCGATTGTGGCTTAACAGGACGTAAAATCATCGTCGATACCTACGGTGGTGCAGCACGTCACGGTGGCGGTGCGTTCTCTGGTAAAGATCCATCAAAAGTTGACCGATCTGCAGCCTATGCAGCACGTTATGTGGCAAAAAATATCGTAGCTGCAGGGTTAGCAGATCGTTGTGAAATCCAACTTTCTTATGCAATCGGTGTGGCTGAACCAACCTCAATTATGGTGGAAACCTTCGGCACAGGTAAAGTGAGCAATGAAGTATTAGTGCGTTTAATCCGTGAAAACTTCGATTTACGCCCTTATGGTTTAATCAAAATGTTAGATTTGATCCGCCCAATCTACCGTGAAACAGCTGCTTACGGTCATTTCGGTCGTTCACACTTTCCTTGGGAACAAACTGATAAAGCGGATGCATTGAGAGCGAGTATAAAATAAAAGTTCCTCATTTAAAAATAAGTAATAAATAACTTGTTTTTAAAAAGAATTTTCAAAAATAAGATATATAAAACCAAAAGGCATAGTTGATAAAACAGTTGTTAACATTTATTAAAAAAATGTTAACAACTGTTTTTATTTAAAAAATCCTTTATAAACATAATCTTACGAATTCTCGTTAATCCATTATGATTATTTAATTAACGTTTTAGATGTTTAAATAATCCCCCAAGTCTATTTGTAGTTCTATCCATATTTCTTTCAGACTAAAAGGTAGTATCCATAATGATGTTCAAGAATTTATTTTCAGGCTACTTTAGATGAGTTTTAGGTGATTTATCAATATATTGTTGACTGGTTCTAACCGAACATTGATATTTTATAATATTGATTACAAAAATAACGTTGAGTATTATTTTGTTTGTTATATTTCTTTATACTCGCACTTTGGTAAAATAGATCGCTTTTATTTATTTTTCAAAAAGTGTGCTTAAAGCCTTATAGCAAAAGGCTTTAAGCACATTTAATCAACTATTTTTCCTATATGCCTTATTTCTTATGATTGTAAATTTTCCGCTAACAAGCCGTACTTTAATCATATTAAATTGAGGCTATTTTGAAGTGCTATTTTTTAAATAATCTATTCCGCAAATTCCTGCATAAATTCAACCGCTTTTTCAACCATCTCTTTAGAACCTGTAAAGAACGGGACTCGTTGGTGTAGCTTGGTTGGTTTGATATCTAAAATTGGGTTAATACCATCTGTTGCTAAGCCACCTGCTTGTTCGGCTAAGAATGCCATTGGGTTACCTTCATAAAGTAAACGCAGTTTACCTTGCGGATAAACAGTTGATGTTGGGTAGATATAAATCCCACCTTTGAGCAAGTTACGATGGAAGTCGGAAACCAATGAGCCGATATAACGAGAAGAATACGGGCGCTTGGTTGCTTCATCACTCTCTTGGCAATATTTAATAAAGCGTTTCACGCCTTGAGGAAAGGTGACATATTGCCCTTCGTTGATAGAATAATATTTACCTTTTTCGGGCATTTGCATATCAGGATGAGAGAGAATAAACAAGCCAAGCGATGGCTCATAAGTAAAGCCGTTTACGCCGTTGCCCGTGGTATAAACCAACATTGTAGATGAACCGTAAGTGATATAACCAGCCGCTACTTGTTTTCTTCCTTCTTGCAAAAAATCTTCCATTGTCACTGGCGTGCCGATTGGTGACACACGTTTGTAGATAGAGAAAATCGTCCCGACAGAAACATTCACATCAATATTGGATGAGCCATCAAGCGGGTCTGTCATTAAAATATATTTTGCATTACGGGAACGCTCAGTATCAAATGAGATAAAACTGTCATCTTCTTCAGAAGCAAAGCCCGCTACTTCTTCGCGTGCAATAAGAGCTTTTTTCATTGTTTCATTGGCAAATACATCTAGTTTCATTTGGGCTTCGCCTTGAATATTTTCCGATCCTGCAACACCTAAAATATCCTTACTCAACCCCGCGTGGTTAATTTCGCGGTGGATAAATTTTGCCGCCAAGCGGATGGAAGAGAGAATGCCACTAAGCTCCCCTTTTGCTTGTGGATATTCCGATTGTTTCTCAATGATAAATTCACCTAATGTTTTCATAATCACTCCTTTTTATGAATCGTTCAGTTAATGAAAAACAGTGTATTAACTTTATTATAGAAAGTATTTATAGAAAAGATATAATAGAAATGTTGAAAAATGTGAACTAGATCACACAGTTTTAGCTATAAAAAGAATAGATAAAGCGGCTAAGTAAAAACATAACCGCTTGATTTTTTTGAGATTAACGTAAGAATCTAGGAATATTTTTCTCGTATTCTACGATTTTATCTTCGTGCTGAAGGGTTAAACCAATATTGTCTAAGCCTTCAAGCAAGCAGTGGCGACGGAATTCATCTAGCTCAAAGTGGTAAACTTTATCGCCAGTAGTCACGGTCATTGCTTCTAAATCCACATCAATTTGCTTGCCCTCATTTGCCCATACCCATTGGAAAATCTCTTCTACTTCTTCTTCGCTTAAGCGAATCGGTAGCATATGGTTATTCAAGCTATTGTTATAGAAAATATCTGCAAAACTTGGTGCAATCATTACTTTAAAACCGTAATCCGCTAACGCCCAAGGTGCGTGCTCGCGTGATGAGCCACAGCCTAAATTTTTACGGGCAAGTAAGATTTTTGCTCCTTGATATTGCGGATAGTTCAATACAAAATCTGGGTTAGGCTTTGTGCCTTCAGCGTCTAAATAACGCCATTCATGGAAAAGATGTTTCCCAAAGCCCACTCTGGTAATGGCTTGTAAGAATTGTTTTGGGATGATTGCATCGGTATCCACATTTGCTGCATCAAGAGGCACGACTAAGCCTGAAAGTTGTTTAAAACCTGCCATTATTTTATCCTTATTAATTTAATGCCACTTGGCGAATATCTACAAATTTACCGAACATTGCCGCGGCTGCTGCCATTGCTGGGCTCACTAAGTGCGTGCGGCCATTACGACCTTGACGACCTTCGAAGTTACGGTTAGAGGTTGAAGCACAACGTTCCCACTCACCTAAGCGGTCATCATTCATTCCTAAGCACATAGAGCAACCTGGATTACGCCATTCTGCACCTGCTTCGATAAAGATTTTGTCTAATCCCTCTTTTTCTGCTTGCTCTTTTACTAAGCCTGAACCTGGCACAACAAGCACACGTTTGACATTATCCGCCTTTTTACGCCCTTTCATCACTGCTGCAGCTGCACGTAAATCTTCAATACGAGAGTTGGTGCAAGAACCGATAAACACCTGATCGACAGGAATTTCTTGAAGATCGGTATTTGGCTCAAGCCCAATATAGGCTAAGGCTTTTTCTGCAGAGGCTTTCGTGACAGGATCTGCCATCTCTTCAGGATTTGGCACAACCTGGTCGATCCCGATTACTTGACCAGGGTTTGTTCCCCAAGTTACTTGTGGAGCGATGTCTTTTGCTTCCAACACAACAACAGTGTCAAATTGTGCATCATCATCTGATTTTAAGGTTTTCCAATATTCAACTGCATCATCCCAATCTTTGCCTTGTGGTGCGTGTGGACGACCTTTTAAGTAGGCGAAAGTGGTTTCATCTGGTGCGATTAAGCCCGCTTTTGCACCCAATTCGATTGCCATATTACATACCGTCATTCGACCTTCCATTGAAAGATCTCGAATGGCTTCACCGCAAAATTCTACAACATGCCCTGTACCGCCTGCCATCGTGGTTTTACCGATAATTGCAAGTACGATGTCTTTTGCGGTAATACCTGGATTTACTTTACCACGTACTTCAATTTTCATACTTTTCGCACGAGCTTGTTTAAGGGTTTGGGTCGCTAACACGTGTTCCACTTCTGAAGTACCAATACCGAACGCCAATGCTCCGAATGCCCCGTGAGTTGCAGTGTGAGAGTCACCACACACAATCGTCATTCCTGGAAGGGTTAAGCCTTGCTCTGGCCCCATTACGTGCACGATACCTTGTTCTTTTGTACTCATATCAAACAATTGAATACCTGTTGTTTTCGTGTTTTTTGCCAGTTCCAGAACTTGGATCTTCGCCTGACCTTCAAGTTTGTTTACATCACGCACTTGGGTAGAAATACTGTGATCCATCGTTCCAAATGTTTTGCCTACTTGGCGAACTTGACGCCCAGCTACACGTAAGCCATCAAATGCCTGCGGACTGGTTACTTCGTGAATAAGATGACGGTTGATATAAAGAATCGGCGTTTCGCCTTTGGCTTCATAAACGACGTGTGCATCGAAAAGTTTTTCGTATAGTGTTTTTGCCATAATAAATTCCAACTCAAAATAAAATCAAAGAGTGCAATTGTAAAAAATTTTACTTTTTTAACCGCTTGCCTAAAACACTTTAACTATAACGGTTCAATAAATGAAAGTAAAATGCTAATTTAATGAGAATAGACGATTTTTATGCTAGTAAAAAAGCCTAAAACGAGGTATTTTAGGCTTTTAACAGAATAAAATATTAGAACTAAAAACAAACTTAGAGGGTTATCTAGCAATTTCACTGCTTTATAGCGTGATTTGCTTAAAAGAGTTTTTCCTCTATTTTAATATTAAAAGGAAAAAACTATCAAGTTTAACATTTAGGATGCTCATTCCAAGGCGCAACTTTAAATAACATTAACATCCCAGGGATTGCAACAAAAAAACAAAGCCAGAAAAAGCGATAGTAACCAAACTCTTCCACCAAATGCCCTGTATAAGCCCCTAAGAATTTACTCGGTAAGGCGGCAAGGCTTGTGAAAATAGCCAATTGCATTGCAGTATAAAGCGGATTAGTTTCACGAGCCATAAAAGCAACGAAAGCAGCTGTGCCTAAGCCTACACCTAAGTATTCTCCCGCCATCACGAGTCCCAATTTTAAAAGCTCATTTGTGCCGATAGAAGCGGTCTCAAAATGCCCAAAACTTGCAAGATAGGCAAAGCCCAAGATGGTAACCAATTGCACGCTACCGAATATCCACAAAGAACGGTTTACGCCAAGTTTAAGCATAGCTATGCCGCCTACAATACCGCCTGCGATACTACACCAAAGTGAAGTCGTTTTTACCACAGCGGCAATATGTGATTTAGTAAATCCCATATCCAAAATAAATTTGGTTTGTAGCGAAGTAGCGAGTGAGTCGCCCAGCTTATAAAGAAAAATAAAAAGGATTAACCCCAAGGCTCCCATCACGCCTTTACGTGTGAAAAACTCCATAAAAGGATCAACAAAAGCGGTGTAAAAGGGTTTGCTTTTATCTATGGGCGAATGTTGCGGTTCTTTGGCAATCAGGGTAATCAACAAACAAGGCAACATAAAACTTGCGGTGATAATAAACACCGTTTGCCAAGGGTAATGATCTGCTAAAAAGAGTGATAATCCGCCAGGAATGAGTCCCGCAATGCGGTAAGCATTCACGTGAATGGAATTACCCAAACCGAGTTCATTGTCGCTTAAAAGCTCGCGACGAAACGCATCAATCACAATATCTTGTGTCGCTGAGAGAAATGCCAACACAATCGAGAGAAGTGTGATGACGCTTATATCTTGCACAGGATCAAAAAAGCCGTAGCTAATTAAAATCAAGAATAGCCCGATTTGTGAGAGAAAAATCCAACTGCGACGACGCCCTAAAATTGGTGGGAAATAGCGATCTAATAAGGCAGCCCAAAGAAATTTCCAAGTGTACGGTAGCGAAGTTAATGTGAAAGCTGCAATGGTTTTTATATCCAAATTCATTGAAGTAAACCACGCAGGCAGCAGTTGGATTAACACAAATAGCGGCAAGCCAGAACAGAAGCCTGTATAAAGGCAAAGCAACATATTCTTCGTAAAAATTTGTTGCCAGATGGACGGTTGAGAAGATGGAGAAGCGGTCATTTTTTTCCTTAAATTTGCAAACCAAGTAAAAAAGCACAAGTCCAATACTTGTGCTTTTATCAGGATTTGATTTATTTCACTTCATAAAACTGCGGTTCTTTATTAAAACGTGCTACCTCTTCTGGATCTACGGTACCATCTGCGATTTTTGCTTTTAAGTTATCGCAAGGCTCTTCACAGTCGCACATTTTTTTCATACCTAAGGCTGTAATACCTCCACAGCTACCTTTGATAGTTTTACCTTTGATAATAAAGCCGATAGACATAGCAAAAATCACGGCGATGAAAAAGCCGAAAGTAATTAAAAGGGTTTCCATTATTCACTCCTATTTAGATTCGATAAGTTTTTTAAACTCGCTCGACATTTGGGTTTCGAAATTATCACCTTTTTTGACGATTAAAAATACTGCTAATTTCTCTTTTTCAGCAATTGTTAATGCCTTTTCTGCACCAAGCACAAATAAACCTGTAGATAAGCCATCAGCGGTCATTGTAGTTGGAGCAAGAACAGTTATCGAAGCAAGATTATGACTGACAGGGCTAAGCTTTGCGGGGTCGATAATATGAGACATACGGCTACCATTTTCATCTTCGAAATAGTTGCGGTAGTTGCCTGAAGTTGCCATTCCTAAATTATGCAATGGAGTGATGATTTGCACTGATTCACCTTGGACTAAAGTCGGTTGCTCAATTGCAATTCGCCACGGTTCATTTTGTAAATTGTTGCCCTTGCCACGCAATTCTCCCCCTATTTCAACTAAGTAGTTACTTATGCCCAACTGCTCTAAATATTCGGCAAGTTTATCTACGCCAAAACCTTTGGCAATCGAAGAGAGATCGAGATAAAGCCCTTTTACGCTTTTAGTGAGCATTGGCTTTTCACTCGTCATATCAAGATTGAATTTATCAATCCCTACCAAAGCAGCTCGTTCTGCAATTTGTGCTTCGCTTGGTACTTTGTTTAAGCGTTTATCTGGCCCGAAGCCCCATAAATTCACAAGAGGACCGACAGTCACATCTAAGGCTCCATCAGTCACTTTATTCAGTCTAATCGCTTCTTGCACTACTTTGGCAAAATCTTTAGAAATCGCAAAAGATTGATTGGCTTCAGTATTGTAATTAAACTGACTGATCTCCGAATCTTTTTGGTAAGTGGACATTTCATCATTTACCGTTTTGAGCAAGCCATTGAGTTGCTTTTGCACATCTTCAGCTTTTGGGAGTTGTACCTTACCATCATCAATATATTTAACGTGATAGGTCGTGCCCATCGTTTTACCTTCAAACGAAATCTGTTCAGGTGCTTTTTCACAAGCGGTTAAAAAAAGTAAACCGATTGCAAGAAGTAAAAGAGATTTGAGTTTCATTATTCTACTGTTTTGGCTGATAAAGGTTTATTTAACAAAGGAAATTCTTCGTAGCGAGCTAATATAATCTGTTTAAAGCTGTTACTACAACTTGCCCAATCAATCAGATCCACTTTAAAGGGCAAATCAGAATCAGAAAAGGCTTCTGCTAATTCTCGCTGTTGACGAATCGTGAGCGGTATTTCGGTAAGCAATGCCAAATCTAAGTCAGAATAGTGCTTTGCAGTTCCTTTAATGCGAGAACCAAACGCCCATACCTTTGTGGTGGGCAAGTGCTCGGCTAGGATTTTTTGTACAATCACTAACTGGTTCACACTAAGATCAATCATATTGATTACGTTGTTGTAACTGTTTAAGCAAAAAACGACTACTTTCTAAAAAATCAGATATGCCATTATAAACTTGCTGAGCTTTGCTTTCATTATAGGTATGAGAGGTGATATTTCTCATTTTACGATAATCCAGCCAATCTTCCATTCGTTCAATTAAGCCATATTGCAGAGAGAGGCGTAGCATATCTCTAAAGTCAGCACTATCAATATCTAGATCATTAGAAGCAATACGTTTTAATTGTCGTTTGAGCATTTTAATATCTAGCTCATAGACAAATTCAAATTTTTGGATCGCACCTGCGATCAGTGTATCTTGAATAATCGGCTGTGGAGTGTTAAACCATTCGTGATTTTCAAGGCTTTTTAAGGTTTCCTCTAAGGAAGTAACAGCCTTTTCAAGTGCAGTTGTATCTAATATCTCTGTCATTGCTTATATGTAACAAGCGGTGCGATTTGCAAAACTTTTTACAAATCGAACCGCTTTTAATCGATTAAGTGAGATTAACCACCGAAATCATCTAATAAGATGTTTTCGTCTTCCACACCTAAATCTTTCAGCATCTTGATTACCGATGCGTTCATAATTGGTGGTCCACACATATAGTATTCACAATCTTCTGGTGCCTCATGATCTTTTAAGTAGTTTTCATAAAGTACATTGTGGATAAAGCCTGTGTAACCTGTCCCGTTATCTTCTGGTAATGCGTCTGACAACGCCACATACCATACGAAATTATCGTTTTCAGCTTGGAGTTGGTCGAAGTCTTCTTGATAGAAGATTTCACGTTTAGAACGTGCACCATACCAGAATGACATTTTACGTTTAGAGTGTAAGCGTTTTAACTGGTCGAAGATGTGTGAACGCATTGGTGCCATACCCGCACCACCACCGATAAATACCATTTCTGCATCGGTTTCTTTCGCGAAGAATTCACCGAATGGGCCAGAAATTGTTACTTTATCACCTGGTTTTAATGACCAAATGTATGAAGACATTTGACCTGGAGGTGCATCTGGGTTGCTTGGTGGTGGTGTTGCAATACGCACGTTAAGCATAATGATGCCTTTCTCTTCTGGGTATGAAGCCATTGAGTAAGCACGAATGATATGCTCGTCCACTTTAGACACATAACGCCATAGGTTATATTTGTCCCAGTCCTCGTGATACTCTTTTGGAATATCAAAGTCTTTATAATTAACTGTGTGAGGATCGGCTTCAATTTGGATATAACCACCTGCACGGAATGGCACTTCTTCACCTTCAGGAATCGCTAATTTAAGCTCTTTAATAAAGGTTGCTTTGTTATCGTTAGAAATAACGGTACATTGCCATTTTTTCACGCCGAAGATTTCTTCTGGGAGTTCAACGTCCATATTACCTTTTACATTTACTTGGCAAGATAAACGGTAACCTTCTTTTGCCTCACGTTTGGTGATGTGAGAAAGTTCAGTTGGAAGGATTTCACCACCGCCTGATTTTACTTTCACGATACATTGACCACATGAGCCACCACCACCACAAGCCGATGAGACGAAAATCCCTTTGCTCGCTAAAGCACCAAGTAATTTTCCGCCCGCTGGAAGGGTGATTGATTTTTCAGGATCGTCGTTAATAGTAATGGTGATGTCACCTGAATCCACTAACTTAGATTTTGCTAAAAGGATAAATACTGCAAGCACTAATACAAGGGCAGTAAATACCACGATACCGAAAATAAAATTACTATCCACGATATGCTCCTTATAATTGAATGCCTGAGAATGACATAAAGCCTAATGCCATTAAACCTACAGTGATGAAAGTGATACCCAAACCACGTAAACCTGCTGGCACATCTGAGTATTTCATTTTCTCAGTTAAACCTGCAAGAGCTACAATAGCCAGCATCCAGCCTGTACCAGCCCCAATACCGTAAACTACTGATTCTGTGAAATTATATTCACGTTGAACCATGAATGATACGCCACCGAAGATCGCACAGTTTACGGTAATCAATGGTAAGAAAATACCTAACGCACTATAAAGTGCTGGGAAGAATTTATCTAAAATCATTTCCAACACTTGAACAAGTGCTGCAATTACACCGATAAATGTAATGAAGTTTAAGAAACTTAAATCAACACCTTCGATTAAAGCACCATCTTTTAATACATGAGTATAAACTAATTGGTTTGCTGGTACGGCAATACCTAATACAACGATTACCGCAATCCCTAAACCGAAAGCTGTCGAAACTTTCTTAGACACCGCAAGGAATGTACACATACCAAGGAAGAAAGAAAGTGCCATATTCTCAATGAATACGGATTTTACAAAAATACTGAGTAATTCTTGCATCTTATTTCTCCACTTGTTCTGGTTTCCATGTTCTGATACCCCAGATCACGAAACCAATGATAAAAAACGCACTCGGTGCTAAAAGGAATAAACCATTTGCTTGATACCAACCACCATCTTGGATAGTTTGGAAGATAGTCACACCAAAGAGTTTACCTGAACCGATAAGCTCGCGTAAGAAAGCGACAATAATTAACATTGCACCGTAACCTAAACCGTTACCGATACCGTCGACAAAGCTTTCTACAGGACCTGATTTCATTGCAAAGGCTTCTGCACGCCCCATTACGATACAGTTAGTAATGATCAAACCAACGAATACCGATAATTGTTTTGAAAGTTCGTAAGCATACGCACGTAATACTTGGTCAACCAAGATTACTAATGATGCAATGATCGCCATTTGCACAATGATACGGATACTATTTGGAATATAGTTACGGATCATTGAGATGAACATACTAGAGAAAGCGGTTACTAAACTTACCGCAATCGCCATTACCACCGCTGTTTGTAGCTGTGTGGTTACCGCAAGTGCAGAACAGATACCTAAGATTTGTAATGCAATTGGGTTGTTATCAACCACTGGCGATAACAAGAGTTTTTTAAGGTTGTTGCCTGCCATTAGTTAGCTCCTGCTGTTGCTTTAAATTTCGCTAAGAATGGACCAAAACCATTTTGACCGAACCAGTATTTGAATGAACCATCCACACCTTTTGAAGTTAAGGTAGCACCTGAAAGACCATCAATACCGTGTTCTTTATTTGCTGATGCACCTTTACCGACGGTTAAAGCCACATTGCCTTGTTCGTCAAATAATTTTTTGCCTACAAAATGTTTTTGCCAGTTCGGATTTGCAATTTCGCCACCAAGACCTGCGGTTTCACCTTGTTCATAGTAGGTAATACCATTGATGGTATTTGCATCTGGTTGAACTGCCACAAAGCCGTACATAATTGACCATAAACCATTGCCATACATTGGTAATACGGCTTGGCTCACTTTACCTGTTTCATCTTTTACAAGATAAATTTCAGCATATTTTGCACGCACTTTAATGTTTGCTTTGTCATCTGCTTGGGCAATTTGCACGTTTTGTGCAGGATCTTTTGCTGCTGCTTTTGCATCAAAGTTAGTAATACCATCAACATAATCACCTGTTGCTAAATCCACAATTTTTGGCTCAATGAATTTTGCGTAAGTGTCTTGCACATTGGTATTTTTTTGCATTAAACCAGCCGCTTGTAAGATGTTTTTCTGTTTATCAAGCTGTTTTTGGATCTCTTGTGTTGGTTTTAACAACACCGCAGCACCCGCTACGATAAGAGAACAGACTAAGCTCAACAACACAACGACAGTTAAAGTACCGCCAACGCTATCTTTATTAAATTTAGCCATTATGCAGCTTCCCCCGTTTTTACAGCAGTTCTCGCTTTTCTGCGTTTAATGTTACCTTGAACCACTAAGTAGTCGAAGATTGGTGCGAACAAGTTAGCGAATAAGATTGCTAGCATCATACCTTCTGGATACGCAGGGTTTACGACACGAACAAGCACCGCCATGAAACCGATTAAAATACCGTACCACCACTTACCTTTATTGGTAAATGATGCAGATACTGGGTCGGTTGCCATAAAGAACATACCAATTGCGAAACCACCTAACACGAAGTGCCAATGCCATGGCATTGAGAACATTGGGTTAGTATCTGAACCAATAATATTAAACATCGTTGCAGTTGCCGCCATACCGATCATTACACCAGCAATAATACGCCACGAAGCAATACGTGCAAATACAATGATTGCTGCACCAATGATTAAAGCAAGAGTTGAAACTTCACCCATTGAACCAGGTAAGTTACCTAAGAATGCATCCATCCAAGTAATAGGTTCGCCTGTTGCAACATGTTTTAATGCTGTTTCACCACCTGCAGCCCATTGTGAAAGTGCAGTCGCACCTGAGAAACCATCCGCAGCCGTCCAAACTAAGTCACCCGAAATTTGTGCTGGATATGCGAAGAATAAAAACGCACGACCTGCTAATGCTGGGTTCATAAAGTTTTTACCTACACCACCGAAGACTTCTTTCGCAACAACTAAACCGAAAGTAATACCAAGAGCAGCTTGCCATAATGGTAATGTTGGTGGAACGATTAACGCGAATAAAATGGTTGTTACGAAGAAACCCTCATTCACTTCGTGACCACGCACGATAGCAAATAATAATTCCCAGAACATACCCACTGCGAATGCGACGATATAGATAGGTAAGAAGAAAATCGCACCCAGTGCCATTTTGCTTCCCCAACCTGCTGCAGAAGTTAAGTCAATTCCGACCGCTTGTGCTACAGCATAGTGCCAGTCGTTTGCAATTACTTGTTGCAAGTTGCCTAAACTAGTAATCGCTTGAATTGATTGATGCCCCACGTTATACATACCGTAGAATAACGCTGGGAACAATGCTAACCAAACGATAATCATCATACGTTTTGAGTCTAAAGCATCACGTACGTGAGTCGTTTTTTGCGTTGCTGTACCCGGTGTATAGAACAAAGTAAATACCGATTCAAATAAAGGGTATAATTTTGCGTATTTACCACCAGGAAGAAACGCGGGTTCCATTTTTTCAAAAAGATTTTTCAAACCCATTTCTAACCTTCCTTCTCAATCTTGTCTAATGCTTGACGCAAGAAGAAACCGTAATCGGTTTTACCTGGACAGACGAAAGTACATAACGCCAGATCTTCTTCATCTAACTCTAATGCACCTAATAATTGTGCTGAGTCTGTATCACCCACTTCTAAATCACGAAGCAAGTGTGATGGAAGAATATCTAACGGCATTACACGCTCATAGTTACCGATTGGCACCATTGCACGATGACCACCATTTTCAGCCGTAGTAAAGTTAAATAACTTACGACCAAAGTGCCCTAACACCGTACGCGTAATTGAGAATTTGTTTGCTTGTGGAGAAATCCAGCCCATAAATTCTTTTGTTGTATCTTCTGCAATCACAGATACTTGTAATACATAACGACCTAAATAATCGTGAGCACCCGCGGCTTTCGCTCCATAAAGCACAGAACCTGAAATCACTCGATTGTTACCTGCATTTAATTCATTTGCAGTTAATTGTGAAAGATTCGCACCAATGCGAGTACGGATTAAACGAGGATTTTTCACCTGCGGACCAGCAAGAGCCACCACTCGGTCTGTGAATAATTCACCAGTGGTGAATAATTTACCGATAGCGATTACATCTTCATAGTTCAAGTGCCATACTTGTTTGTTAATTCCTACTGGATCAATAAAGTGGATATGCGTACCCACAAGACCTGCTGGGTGAACGCCTGCAAATTCGTGTACATTCACACCTGAAACAGATGGCACATTACTGCCCGTTGCTTTAACAAGGTTGATTTTGCCTAATTTGGTTAACACAGTTAAACCGTGCTCAAAATCTGCTTTATATTCGTTAATAATCACAGTTGGATCTGCCGCTAATGGGTTGGTATCCATTGCATTAACGAAAATAGAATATGGCGTTGCATCTAATGTTGGCACCTTACTAAATGGACGAGTGCGTAACGCAGTCCATAAACCAGATTCCACTAAATTTTGTTTTACTTGCTCAGCTGTTAAAGAAGCTAATTGAGCCACTTCATAGCGAGTAAAGGTAATTTGTTCATCACCCTCAACTTTGATCACTACAGACTGAAGAACACGCTTCTCACCACGGTTGATTGCAACCACAGTACCGCTTGCAGGAGAGGTGAATACCACGCCAGCGTTCTTTTTGTCTTCAAAAAGTACCTGACCTTTTTTCACCACATCGCCTTCACGCACTTTCATTGAAGGACGCATACCCACATATTCTTCGCCAAGGATCGCAACTTCCGTCACGGTATTGCCGTTATGGATTACTTGTGCTGGAGCACCTGCAATAGGTAAATCCAAGCCTTTTTTGATTGTAATCATATTATTTGCACTACTTCTCTTGGGTTAAAAAATGATTGCGAACAATCGCAATCGCGTATTGAGTCGTAACTAATTTAATCATAAGCGAATTCCCCCACTGATAATTAAAGGTTACAAAAAGTTCTCAAATCGTTTCTGCATCCTCTCGAAAATCAATCTCAAAGATGCAAAATAAAACGCCCTATTCTACCTAAAATGGCAAAAACTTTCTATAAAATCCCTACTTTTTTACATTTTACTCTTGAAAAGTTTGAACTTTATCAACATTTTACTCAAAAAATTTTAACAAACACCCCAAATAGGTTACGCCATTTCTACACAAAAGTAAGTAAAACTATCAAAGAAATTGACCGCTTAACTAGCCTAAAACCGCTTTTAGGCGTAGAATATCCAATAGTTTTAGTCAACTATTTAGCAAATTAGAGAGAAAAAATGGAACAAGAACAACTTACCCACATCACTATTTCTGAAGATGCCCAAGCCCATTTCCGCCGCTTATTGGAACAACAAGAAGAAGGCACAAATATCCGTATTTTTGTGGTTAATCCAGGCACACCTGGTGCAGAATGTGGCGTATCTTACTGCCCACCAAACGCAGTAGAAGAAACCGATAGTCAATTTGACTACAATGGCTTTTCTGCCTTTGTGGATGAAATCAGCTTGCCATTCTTAGATGAAGCGGAAATTGATTACATTACAGACCCAATGGGCTCACAACTGACCCTAAAAGCTCCCAATGCCAAAATGCGTAAAGTGGCAGACGATGCACCATTTATTGAGCGTTTAGATTATGTAATTCAAACCCAAATCAACCCACAATTAGCCAGCCACGGCGGTAAAATTACCTTGATTGAAGTTACCGACAACAAAATCGCTATTCTACAATTCGGCGGCGGTTGTAACGGTTGCTCAATGGTGGATGTTACCTTAAAAGAAGGTATTGAAAAACAACTGCTTGCAATGTTCCCAGAAGAACTTGTAGGCGTAAAAGATGTAACCGAACACCAACGCGGTGAGCATTCTTACTATTAATGGATGATAGAATAATAGACAAAAGTGTTGCTAAATCAGCAACACTTTTGTCTATTATATCTCTTTAAAAATATTAAGGCTTAATATAAATTCGATAATTATCACTCTCTTCTGTTGGTTTCATTAATTCAATATGATTTATTTTTTTTGCATCAATAGTAACCGCTTGCCAATTCTGTTGAGAAGATAGCAATTCTTGACTTACGCCATTACTATCATACCAAAACAATTTATAAGAAAAATTAACGGATCGTTCACTCAAGTTTTTGACTGTTAAACTATCTGCATTGGCTTTAACGTTAAGCACTGAATGAAGGTTTGAATCAATATTCACAATAGGAGCAGATTTGGCAGCAAGATAACTTTGAGGATTACTTCCACAAGCGGTTAAAAATAGCGGACAGATTACCAAAGTTAATAATTTACGCATTCATTTTCTCCTCATTTACTCAACATTTTGCCTAATGGCTCACCACCAACAAGGTGCATATGGATGTGGAAGACTTCTTGTCCGCCGTGAACATTGCAGTTCATAATTAAGCGGTAGCCATTTTCAGCAATGCCTTCTTCTTTAGCAAGCTTTGAGGCAACGGTGATTAAACGTCCAAGCAAAAGCTCATCTTCTGCGTTTACGTGGTTAAGCGTTGGTATGAATTTGTTTGGGATGATTAAGATATGTGTTGCCGCTTGCGGTGCGATGTCTCGGAAAGCAGTCACTAATTCATCTTGGTAAACAATATTCGCAGGGATTTCTTTGCGAATGATTTTGCTGAAGATGGTTTCTTCATAGTTTTTTTCTGTAGTCATAGTTTGTTCCTCTTATTTTAAATTTAATGCTTTTGCCACTGGTGCAAAACTTTTGCGATGATATTGGGTTACACCAAGTTCGGCAAGTTTTTCAAAATGCAGTTTGGTTGGGTAGCCTTTGTGTTTGGCGAAACCATATTCGGGGAATTGTTGGTCTAGTTCGTCCATCTCTTGATCGCGGGTGACTTTTGCTAAAATTGAAGCAGCACTAATCTCTTTTACCAAACTATCGCCTTTTACGACCGCTTGTGCGGGAATAGTAAGACTTGCTGGCACGCGGTTGCCATCGACAAGCACAAAATTAGGCTGAATACTTAAGCCATCTACAGCACGTTGCATTGCAAGCATCGTGGCGTGAAGAATATTGAGCTCATCAATCTCTTCAGGTTCAGCTCGTCCGAGTGACCAACATAGTGCTTTCTCTTTAATCTCTTCAGCAAGGGCGAGGCGTTTTTTCTCGCTCAATTTTTTCGAGTCTGCCAAGCCTTCAATCGGGTTATTTGGGTCTAAAATTACCGCAGCGGTCACAACTGCCCCGACTAACGGGCCTCTGCCTACTTCGTCCACGCCTGCAATGAGTTTGGCGTCGGGATATACAAATTCTGTCATTTTCTATAAATCTTCTGTTCTAAAATGGCGTTGGCTTTTGCTTTCGTTTCTGCTTTCGATCAAGCGGTGATAATTTTCAAAACGGATAGGATTGATCTCGCCTTTTTCGACCGCCTCTCGAATGGCACAACCTGGATCGCTGCTGTGTTTGCAATCGCGGAATTTGCAGGTGCCGAGTACGCTTTGGAACTCACGGTAGCCGTCGGTAATTTGGTTCGGTTCTAAATGCCAAAGTCCAAATTCGCGGATTCCAGGGGAATCAATCAAATTCCCGCCAAGAGGCAGATGATATAAGCGTGAAGCGGTAGTGGTGTGTTGCCCTAAGCCTGAAACATCACTGACAGCACCTGTTAAAGCATTGATCTCTGGCAAAAGCTGGTTGATGAGGCTTGATTTCCCTACGCCAGATTGCCCCACGAAAATAGAAGTGCCTTGGCGTAAATAAGCGTGCAGAGCTTCCATATTTTCGCCTGTGTCGGCTGAAAGCATCAAGGTTCCATAGCCAATTTTTTCGTAAATGGCTAACTGTTTTTTGACCGCTTGTCGCTCTTCTTCAGAGAGCAGATCAACCTTGTTGAGCACGATTAACGCAGGAATATTTGCCGCTTCACAAATGACCAAATAGCGATCGATAATGTTGAGCGAAAGCGTTGGCAAGACGGCGGAGACAATAATAATCTGGTCGATGTTAGACGCCATCACTTTGATGCCATCGTAGTAATCGGGGCGGCTGAGTTCGTTTTTACGCGGGTAAATCGCTTCAATCACCCCGCTAATGCCTTGTAGTTGTTCATTACCAAGTCTCCAAGAAACCTGATCGCCAACCACCAAATTTTTCAGCGTACGACGCAAATTACAGCGATAAATCTCACCTTGTTCGGTTTCTACATCAGCATGTTTAGCATGGCGAGTTACCACCACACCTTGTTGCACTTCGCCTAACATGTCATCTTGCCATTCTACTTCTTTTTTCGAGATTTTTTTATGGTGATTGGATTGAATACGGCGTTGCTGGTTTTGGGTTAATCTTCTTTTGCTCAAAAGGATTTCTCATCAAAAATAAAATTGGGGCTAGCATACTAAAAATTAGCTTAAATAGCCAATTGAAACCACCAATCTTTTCTTATAACATTAAAGCATAAAAATCAGCTAGCAAGGAAGAATATGAAACTACAACAACTTCGTTATATTGTCGAAATCGTCAATCAAAACCTCAACATTACCGAAGCAGCGGATGCCCTTTATACTTCTCAGCCAGGCATCAGTAAACAAGTACGACTGCTAGAAAGTGAGCTCGGTATCAACATTTTTGAGCGAAACGGCAAGCATATCAAAGGGCTCACGCCCGCAGGTGAGAAAATTGTGGCGATTTCACGTGAGCTTTTAGTGAAAGCACAAAGTATTCGAGCGGTGGCAGAAGAGCAAACTCGTCCGAATAGCGGTGTGCTTCGTATTGCTAGCCCGAATACGCAAGCACGTTACGTGCTACCTAGTGTGATTGAACTCTTTAAGGCAAGGTATCCGAACGTCAGTTTGCATCTACATCAAGGTTCTCCAACCCAGATTTATGATGCATTAATGGCGGGCGAAGTGGATTTAGCCATTACGACCGAAGCACAATACCTGTTTGAAGATGCGATTTTGCTCCCTTGCTATATGTGGAATCGTTCGGTGATTGTAAAACCCGATCATCCGCTCGCAAAATATATGAACCAACCTGAGAAATTAACTGTCGAAGAGCTCGGAAAATATGATTTAATCACCTATACTTTCGGCTTTACAGGGCAATCGGATTTGGACAAAGCCTTTAACAAAGAGGGGATTTTACCGAATATCGTTTTTACTGCGACCGATGCGGATGTGATTAAAACCTATGTACGCATTGGCTTAGGTGTCGGGATTATGGCATCAATGGCACACACTGAAAACGACAACGATTTGCTTGCGATTAACGCTAGCCATCTGTTCCAGCCAAGTATGACGCAAATCGCTTTTAAACGTGGCACTTTCTTGCGTAATTATATGTATGATTTTATTAACTATTTCTCCCCGCATTTAACTCGAATGCAGGTAGAGCAAGCTGAACAACTGCGGGATAACAACGCTATTATGCGAATGTTTGATCACACACAATTGGAAGAAAAATAAGGAAAACCCAATGACATTTTTCAAAAAAATCGCCTTTACTGGTGTTGTAATTTTTTCGATGATTTCAACCGCTTACGCAGAGAATTTCAATATCAAATATAGCTCAAACTACTTAATGCCTGCTTATGTGAACTTCAAACATGATAGTGGAAAATATGAAATTCAATCAAAGATCAACGTGCCACTTTATAACATTGTATTTACTGCAAAAGGTACGGAGAAAAACGGCATTTTTAATATGTTAAGCTACCGGGATACTCGTAATGGAAAAACCTATGCTTTAGCGGAAATCGATAGCCAAAACATTCAATACGGCAAAGCGAAAGATCCACTTACAACTGAGCCTTTAACAATGCCAACTTTTGACTTATTTACCACGGCATTCCAGTTGAGCTACTACGATAAATTGCCAACCAGCTTCCAAACCACAAACGGTAAAAAACTCTACCCAACACCGAATGTGAAGTTGAAAAAATCGCAAAAAGCGGTAACGGAAGATGGCAAAACTTATCAAGAAATCACCTATAGTTTCACCACCGCTGACCATAAAGCAATTACGGTAAAAAAATTTGAGGGCGAAAAATTCCCACGCTTTATTTCTTACAATCGTGATGGCGATAATTATGAGTTGAAGTTTGATGGGCTTATAAACTAAGATGGTTTTGTGATAATAGAATATTGATTTTAAAGTATTATTTATGAAAACAGTTTATCTTCAACGAGATCAAAATGAGTGGCAAGAATTTGTTGAACTCTTAGAATTAGCGGTATCAGAAAACAAATTAGAGCAATTTTTTTCTCTATTTTTAACACCAGATGAGCGCGGTTCTCTTGGCTTACGCACACAAATTGTTGGACAACTATTAAGTAATAAATTATCTCAGCGAGAAATTCAACAAAAATTGAATACCAGTGCTGCAACAATTACGCGAGGATCCAATATGCTTAAAACTCTTGATCCACATTTTCTAGATTGGGTAAATGAGAAACTCAATGGCAAAACGTAAAAAAACCAAAAACGCCATTTAATAAAAGGATTTAGAAGCGTTAAAAAGCTATTTCATTTGGTATTAAATTTTTATATACCAAAGGAAATTACCAGTAAATTAGGCTGGGCATGGTTTGGTTCAAGTCGGATTGCAATGCCTATTTTGACAAGCTTGCTCAGCATTATTTTGTTATTTAGTACGGTACCTGTCCCCTATTCTGCTTATATGATACAACAAAAGATAAGTCATTTAATTGAAGGAAAACCATACAACATTAAGAAAAAATGGGTAAGTTTGGAGAATATTTCTTGGCAGATGCAGATGGCGGTAATTGCCTCAGAAGATCAGAAATTTGAAAGTCATTTTGGGATTGATTTAAATGCAATTCAAATTGCATTAGAAAAAAATGCGAAATCAAAAACTATACGAGGTGCTTCAACAATTTCTCAACAAACTATCAAAAATATGTTTCTTTGGCATGGGCAGAGCTGGCTTCGTAAGGGAATTGAACTTCCTTTAACTTTTGTTATTGAACAATTTTGGGGAAAAACAAGAATTTTAGAAGTTTATTTAAATGTAGCCGAATTTGGTAATGGTATTTTTGGAGTGGAAGCCGCATCTCAAGCATTTTTTAAAAAATCAGCGAAGAATCTTACTATATCAGAAGCCGCATTGTTAGCCGCCTCTTTACCTAATCCTAATATCTATCGGGTAGATCGCCCTAATACAACAATGAAAAAACGCCAGGCCTGGATTATAAAACAAGTTTCTGCATTAGGTGGGCAGAAGTACCTAAATAAGTTAGACTGATTAAATATCACTAATATAGATTTCGAATGGAGGAAAAATGGAATATCAATTTACCCACACTATGCATGGTGTGATTGCTCGCTGTTCAATGGATCATGAAGCATTTGCTCGTTGGTTGAATAATGAAATCATTGGTAATGATAAAGCATTACATATCATTTTAGAGGAAATTGAGCGATTCAAAGCAATTTATCCAAATCAATATGAATTTGTGTTTGAAGGAAAAGAATATAGTCTTTATTTTAATGGTGATGAGGTAATAGCTAAAGCAAATAATTTAGAAGATGATTTTGATGAGTCTTTAATGGAAGAAGGTTTTAATTTTTACAATGAAGAGAGTGTTGCTTTTTGTGGTTTAAATGATTTTGAAGCATTTTTAAAAGCCTATCAAAAGTTTTTAAGAACCTACCATTAAAAGCAAGCGGTAAAATTTCTTAATAAAAATGCAAAAGACCAAACTCAGTTGAATTTGGTCTTTTGAAACATCTTTTTTTAAATTGTAGTTATAAAGCAAATTAAATCTAAAATTACTCCTGGAGAAATTGCTAATGAAACTGGGTAATCGCGTTTTTCTTTTAATAAACCATAGCCATTCTTGTGTATTATAATATTGAATTCTTGTTTCAATTACTGTTCGGTTTTATTTTCCAACCGCTCCAACCAAATGCAATTCTCTTTCGATTTTTTATTGATTAATGCCAGAAATGCTTCGTGGGCTTCAAGTTCTGAAGTGTTGGCTTGGAACACAATAGTTCCACTGGAATCAACATCCTCCCTTACAATTTCTTCTTGAGATTCAACCGCTTGTGTGTTTTCTTCCGTTTCATCCGCTAACAGGGCGATTTGACCACCTGTCATCATCAGGAAAACATCAGCTAGAATTTCCGCATCCAGTAACGCCCCGTGAAGTACACGCTTGCTATTATCGATACCTAAGCGGTCGCAGAGTGCATCTAAGTTGTTCCGTTTGCCAGGGTACATTTTACGTGCCATTGCGAGGCTGTCTGTCACTGTACACATCTCCGCCGTTTTCGGTGGCGGATTTTTTAAGAATGAAAATTCATGATCCATAAAGCCCACATCAAAGGGGGCGTTATGAATCACAAGTTCCGCACCTTTAATAAAATCTACGAACTCGTCAGCAATTTCGGCGAAAGAGGGTTTATCTTGCAAGAATTCGTTGGTAATACCGTGAACTTTAATTGCCTCCTCTTCTACTTCACGTGGTGGCTTGATGTAGACGTGATAGGTTCGCCCTGTTAAACGGCGATTGATGACCTCGACCGCACCAATCTCAATAATATTATGCCCAATGTGCGGAGCACCGTTGAAGTTCATCCCTGTGGTTTCGGTATCGAGCACCACTTGTCTGTGTATTTTTTGTTCTTGCATCATTATTTATTCGTTAAATTCATCATCGTCATCATTATAATCTATTTCCATCAAATGACTAAAATGATCCTGATAAAACCCACGGCTCACCATAAACCGCCACATTTTCTGCTTTGCTTTCATATCCCAAACTCGTGGGCGTTTTCGCTCAAAGACTCGCTCTGCAATATCGTAGAAATCAATCTCTTCTTCTGCTTCGGCATTGTCTATCGCATCAGTAATCAAATATTCTGGCACGCCTTTCATTTTCAACTCTTGCTTTAAGCGACGCGGTCCAATTCCTTGTTGAGAGCGATAGCGAATAAAAGAAGTGCAAAAACGCTCATCGCTTTGCCAATTATGCTCTTGGGCTTTTGCAATAGCCTCATCAATTTCGACCGCTTCATACTCTTTTAATTTGAGCTTGGAACGTAACTGCTTTTCAGTGTAATCTCGTTTGGAAAGTAGGTAAAGTGTGTAATTTAACGCACTGTACTTATGAGTTTTTCTATCGTTTGTTTTTTGTTCTGTCATAATGCTTAGAGTATAGAAAAAATGCGACATTTCTGTCGCATTTGATCATAATTATAGATTAAAGTTCTTCTTCATCTTCGTTGAAATCATCGGCATCTGCGTCTAATTCTTCTACATCATCTTCGATCTCTTCGATTTCTTCTATTTCTTCTGCTTCTTCAACATCTTTTCCTTTACCTTTTTTTCCTTTTTTCGGACTTGGTGCTAAGATACTATTTGGGTTTTTCATAAAGAGCTCGCGTAACTCAGCTTCAATTTTTGCCGTTACTTCAGGGTGTTCTGCCAACCATTTAATCGCATTGTTTTTACCTTGACCAATTTTCTCACCTTCATAGGAGAACCAAGCCCCTGATTTCTGAATAAAGCCTTGTTTTTCCGCCAAGATAAGTAGTTCATTAATGCGAGCAATGCCTTCTCCATACATAATATCGAAGTTTACTTCACGGAATGGTGGAGCAACTTTATTTTTCACCACTTTCACTTTAGTTTCACTACCAATGATGTTATCGCCATCTTTTACCACGCCTGAACGACGAATGTCTAAACGCACAGAAGAGTAGAATTTCAATGCGTTACCACCTGTTGTGGTTTCTGGGTTACCAAACATCACACCGATTTTCATACGAATCTGGTTGATGAAAATCACCAAGCAGTTAGTCGTTTTGATGTTAGCGGTTAATTTACGCAATGCTTGAGACATCAAACGAGCTTGTAAACCCATATGTGAATCGCCCATATCGCCTTCAATTTCTGCTTTTGGTGTTAATGCTGCAACTGAGTCCACGATAATCACATCCACTGCGCCAGAACGTACTAATGCATCACAAATTTCTAATGCTTGCTCACCGTTATCTGGCTGAGAAATCAATAAATCATCGGTGTTTACGCCTAATTTTTGTGCATAAACTGGATCAAGTGCGTGCTCAGCATCAATAAAGGCACAAGTTTTACCCGCTTTTTGTGCTTGAGCAATGGTTGATAACGTTAAAGTTGTTTTACCTGACGATTCTGGCCCGAAGATCTCAACGATACGCCCCATTGGTAAACCACCAATACCTAACGCCATATCTAAACCAAGTGAACCAGTTGAAACCGCTTCAATATCCAAGTTCTCTGTTTGACCCAATTTCATAATTGAGCCTTTACCAAATTGTTTTTCAATTTGCGCTAATGCCGCTGCAAGGGCTTTCTCGCGTTGTACTGGATCTGTCTGTTTTACCACAACGTTTTTATTGCTTTTTTTCTCTGCTGCCATAGGTTAATCCTTGTGTCATAAATTAGTTTAAAAATGGTTGTATTCTGTTCAATTTTGAACAATTTAACTGGATGCCAGTATAGTGGTTTACTATACAGTTGCAAGTTTTTTTGCAGAAAAAATAAGAAAATGGAGATCGTTTGATTAGATAACAAGCGAAACAGTGGATAAAGTGATTAAGTTTCACTCTTTAAATGATTAAAATTTTATCATATTTATATTCCTAGGGCAGAAAACCCTAGGACTTAATGGTAGAATTTAATACCCACTTAACACCTTCGCAGGTTCTAATTTTGCTGCTCGAGAAGCAGGATAAAGGCTTGCACATAAGCTCAATACAGTCGTGGCAAGCAATACATAAACAATATCTTGCCAATGCAATTCACTTGGTAGGAAGTTAACAAAATAAATTCCTTCAGAAAGCAGGTGAATGCCAAGTAAGTTCTCTAGCCCTTTGATAATACTAGTTAAATTTAAGGCTAACACCACACCAAGTAGAATACCTAATAGCGCCCCTTTCATTCCTGAAAGCAAACCATACCAGAGGAAAATCCGTTTAATAAAACCGTTATTCGCTCCAAGTGTTCGCATAATCGCGATATCGCCTTGCTTATCTTTGACTGCCATTACCAACGTTGAAATAATATTGAAACACGCCACGCCAATGACAAGTACCATCGCAATATACATCACGGTGCGAACCAGCTGGATGTCGTTATACATATATCCAAATTTATTAACCCAAGTGTTCAAATAAAGCGGTTGATTAAAGTGATTTAATTGCGAAAGATCTAGTTGTTGCACTTCAAATGGTGAACGCAAAGCTAGCTCCACGCCCGTTACTTCTCCTCGTTCGTAATCTAACAATTCTCGTGCTTTTTCAATTGATAGTAATGCATAACTATAATCCAGCTGCCCCTCTAGTTTCAAAATGCCCGTAATCGGTAAGTTAAAACGCAACGGTTGAGCCAAACGTTCATTTTCACTGGATTGTGGCAGCAACAAAGTCACTTCATCGCCTACATTAACCTCTAACGCTTTTGCAATGCCAGCACCTAAAATTAAACCGCCCTCTTTTTTGAAAGCTTCCCATTGATTGACTTGTACAAAATGCCCAAGTTGACTGACTCCCTCTTGCTTTTGCGGATCAATACCTCTCACTTGAGCAATTTTAAGTTGAGTGCCGTTTTCAATCAAAGCTGTAAAGGTGATAAATGGTGCGGTAGCAACCACATTTCCGCTCTGTTTAATCAATTTTTCGAGCTGAATAGGATCTCTAATCACTCCCTCTTTAGTGCCATCGTAAGCATAGACTTCTGCGTGTGGGACAACAGAAAGTACGCGCTGATTAAGTTCACGCTCAAAGCCATTCATTGCACTTAAGCCGATAATCAACACCGCCACGCCTAAAGCAATCCCAATGGTGGAAAACCAAGCAATCAGCGACACAAGGCGGTTTTTTTGCTTACCTTTTTGATAACGCCAGCTAATAAAAAATGGAGTGTTCATTAGCCTTCCTCACGTAATATGCCATCACACATTATAAAACGACGTGAGAGTTTTTGAGCTAGACTCAGATCGTGAGTCACCAATAAAAAGGCGATATTTTGTTCTGCGTTGAGTTGTTTGATCAGA
Source organism: Haemophilus parahaemolyticus (assembly GCF_018373095.1). Classification (GTDB taxonomy): domain Bacteria; phylum Pseudomonadota; class Gammaproteobacteria; order Enterobacterales; family Pasteurellaceae; genus Haemophilus_A; species Haemophilus_A parahaemolyticus_A. The sequence goes on along the minus strand of NZ_JAHAHT010000003.1, from coordinate 8,643 downwards.
TCAAAAATACTCTCAGTGGTCTTCTGATCCAAGTTCCCTGTTGGTTCATCAGCAAGCACTAAATCAGGATTATTCACTAAAGCACGGGCAATTGCCACGCGCTGACGTTCACCGCCCGAAAGTGCTGATGGGCGATGTGTAATTCGGTGCGATAATCCGACCGCTTGCAACATCTTTTCAGCACGATCTTTTGCTTCCGATTTGTTCTGTTTTCCAATTAACATCGGCATCATCACGTTTTCCAATGCGGTGAAATCCGCCATCAAATGATGGAACTGATACACAAAGCCTAAATGCTGATTACGTAAGCTCGCTAGCTTATTCGCACTTAGTTTCTGCAAGGATTGATCTTGTATCCATACCTCACCCGAACTCGGTTGATCTAAGCCACCAAGTGTATGCAAAAGCGTACTCTTTCCCGAGCCAGAACTGCCCACAATCGCTACCAGCTCGCCAGCATTCATTGAAAAAGAAACCTCTTTCAATACCTGCACTTCCTGATCGCCTTCGTTATAAAATTTGCTGATGTTTTCACAGCGGAGTAATGTTGTCATTTATTTATCTACCTAGATTTATTTTTCTGTAGGGGCAAATTATATTTTTTCCTACATAAAATTATTATTTACTCATATCTCAACGCCTGAGCAGGCTCAATTTTCGATGCCCTAAATGCAGGGTAAAGCGTGCAAGCAAGCGATAATAAAATTGATACCACCGCAATCACCGTAATTTGTGTTGGAGAAATCAAAGTTGGCAACACAATCGCAGGGTTAATCATTGCAATCAACGTATCTAAATTCATTGTGGCAACTACACCTAAAACGACACCTAAAATCGAGCCAATAATCCCCACAATTGAGCCTTGGAAAATAAAAATTTGCATCACTTGCGGTTTGGTTAAGCCTTGAGTTTGCAAAATCGCAATTTCCCCCTGCTTATCCACCACCATTAAGCTTAATGAGGTAATAATGTTAGAAATTGCGACCACGACAATGAGACTTACCAACAAACCCATCATATTTTTTTCCATTCTTACTGCTTGGAAGAACTCGCCTTTCTGCTCACGCCAATCGTGGATTTGGTATTGATCTCCAGGGAAGTAACGGCTTAATTCGGTAACTTGGAACGGGTCGTTTAAATATAAGCGTATACCTTGAATATGCTCGTTATCAATTCTGAGCAGTCGTCCCACATCCGCTAAATTCGCAAATAGCGTATGTTCGCTGCCATTACTATTCGCATAATAGAACCCTGAAATATGAAACAGACGTTGCATCGGTACGCGTCCCATCGGTGTGTATTGGCTGTTTTCAGTAATCATAATGCGGATTTTTTCACCTACATTCAGATTCAATTTTTGAGCCAATTGCCAGTTAATTAACACGTTAAATTCGCCTTCGGGCAGAAGTTGTGCCACATTTTTACCATTTAAAAGCGGATCATCTTGGGCATTTTGCACGCCAATCAACGAGCCTGCTTCAATCCCTTGCTGACTTTGAATAATGATATTCGTGCGGTTAATTGGGTTGGCTTGAATCACAAAATTTGGTTGGGGCAGTTGCTCATTTTTTGTAAAATGCCCATCAATTGGCATCACAACCACATGTGGCAGTGTGGAAAGCAAATTACGTTTTTGCATATTTTCCAAGCCGTTCATAATGGAAAGCACAATCACCAATGCCATTACGCCTAGCACAATGCCAAAGCTTGCTAGGTTGGTCACCAGTCGCCCAAAACGATCGGCACTTTTCGTTCGCCAATACCGCCAAGCGATAAATAGAGGGATAAAATTCATATTATATAAATCATATAAAGTACTTCACTCCCTCCATTTACGGAAGGGGGGAAGTAAAAAATAAAGGGAAGACTATCTTACCATCTTCCCTCTTTTTGCTAAAACATTAATTACTTACCAGTTTTTACAAACTCTTCAATATTTTGAGCAACTTTATTCACTAAAGTCGTTACCGCTGAATCACTCGCCCACGCGATATGTGGGGTCAGTAATAAATTCGGTAAGCGTTTTGCCGCTTGAACTAACGGATCGTCGATCGCAGGCGGTTCTTTTACCAGAACATCTAACGCTGCCCCTGCAATTTGACGAGATTCTAACGCTTGTAACAATGCTTTTTCATCTACTACAGGTCCGCGGCTGCAGTTAATCAAATAAGCGGTTGGCTTCATCAATGCTAAAGTTTCTGCATTAATTAAATTTTGCGTTTGCTCGGTAAGTGGGCAGTGCAAAGTAATCACATCCGCTTGTTTGAATACATCCTCAAACGGTGTATAGCCTTCACGAATGGTTGTTGCACCTTGATGCTCTGCAAAAATTACGTTCATTCCGACCGCTTGTGCAAGGCGAGCAACCTCCGCACCAGTATTGCCTTTGCCGAATACCCCAAGCGTTGCACCACGAATATCGGTAATTGGATAATCGGTGTAGCAGAACTGCCCACAAGTCGCCCAACGGTCGCTGGTCACTTGGTCGTGATGGTAACTCATTAAGCTATGTTTAAGCGAGAAAATCATCCCTAATACGTGCTCTGGTACAGTAACAGAAGAGTAACCCGTCACATTTTTCACACAAATACCAAGCTCTTTTGCTGCCACTAAATCCACGTTATTTGTGCCTGTTGCCGTAATGGCAATCAGTTTTAATTTAGGTAATTTCGCTAATAATTCACGCCCAAGCAATACTTTGCTGGTCACGATAATATCGGCATCTTTTGCACGCTCAAAGGTTTCATCGCTACTTGTACGGTCATACTCCACCCAATTGTGCGGAAAGCTTGGACGAGGAATGTTGTGTGTGGCAGGAATGCCTGTACGGTCTAGGAATACAATATTTAGCATAGCAAGCTCCTTTTTATGCTAAGAAAAATTATGCGGGGAAGAAAGGCAAGCGGTTAATTTTGCAAATCATTTTGCAAATATTACCGCTTGGTTCATTGTATGTATTTTGATGGGATCTTCCACTTATTTTTACAAAATTTAAACGAAAAGTTTACTTTATAGCAGTATTTAAAAATTAGAGCGTAATTTTTCTCTATCTCAAATGACCTAGCCTTGGCACTATAGTGCCAACGTATTTATATTTATTTCTCAACAGTAGATACAATACTAAATGTCTCAAATACCTTATTCTCAAAATAATTATTTTCAATCACTCTTTCCACTTTCGCTGTTTTCGGTCCATCTAAAAGCCAAGCTCTCATTAAGGCGATTTGATTTTCTGAGCCTTGGGCTATCACTTCTACACTACCGTCAATGCGGTTACGGACAGAGCCTTTTAAGCCTAGTTTCCCCGCCTGTTGTAAGGTGAAAAAGCGAAAGCCTACACCTTGTACTCGCCCAAAAACAAAGAATTGCTTGGTGATCACTTTTCCCTCCTATTAGCCTTTTAAACGAAAACGCCCGCGGCTGTAACGAGTTTTCATTAAAGCTAAAATCTGCTCTTTTTCGTTACTTATTTTGGGGCTACTCTGTTTTGCAACGACTAAAGAATGCTGGATCGAATGAGCGTGAGTAATAGCAATCGCTAAAGCATCTGCCGCATCGGCTTGAGGTTTGGCAGAGAGTTGTAACATTCGCATTACCATATCTTGTACTTGAATTTTATCTGCTGAACCAATACCTACTACCGTCTGTTTCACTAATCGAGCCGCATATTCAAACACAGGCAGATCGTGATTCACTGCTGCGACAATTGCCGTGCCACGAGCTTGTCCAAGTTTAAGAGCCGAATCGGCATTTTTTGCCATAAAGACTTGTTCAATTGCGAACATTTCGGGGTGGAATTGGGTTATCACTTCGGTGACGCCTGCATAAATACGTTTTAAACGCGTAGGAAGATCGTCTGCTGCAGTGCGAATCACACCACTGCCAAGATAGTCTAAGTGTCGCCCTGTTTGGCGAATAACGCCGTAGCCTGTGAGCCTTGAGCCTGGGTCTATGCCTAAAATAATTGCCATATCAAAAAATAAGCGGTGCAATTTGCAAAAAGATTTACGAATTGCACCGCTTGAATCATAGTTAAATTACAAAATTAACGCCACGCTTTGAATTGGTTGATTAAACCATTCGTCGAGCTGTCGTGGCTAGTTACTTTTTCGTTGCTTTGAAGCTCTGGTAAGATGCGGTTTGCTAATTGTTTACCTAACTCAACTCCCCATTGGTCGAAACTGTAGATATTGAAAATCACACCTTGAACAAAGATTTTGTGTTCATACATCGCAATCAATGCACCTAGTGTAAATGGGGTGATTTTTTGCACCAAAATTGAGTTAGTTGGTTTGTTGCCTGTAAATACTTTGAACGGCACGATTTCTGCAACTTCTTCCAATTTTTTGCCCGCTTTTAAGAACTCTTGTTCAACCACTTCTTTTGATTTACCAAACGCTAATGCTTCGGTTTGAGCGAAGAAGTTTGAAAGTAATTTTGCATGGTGATCGCCTACGGCATTGTGTGTTTGAGCAGGTGCAATGAAATCACAAGGGATAATTTTGGTACCTTGGTGAATCAATTGATAGAAAGCGTGCTGACCGTTTGTGCCAGGTTCACCCCATACGATTGGGCCTGTTTGGTAGCTTACCACTTTGCCATCACGACCAACGAATTTACCGTTTGATTCCATATTACCTTGTTGGAAATAAGCGGCAAAACGATGTAAATATTGGTCATAAGGTAATAATGCTTCAGTTTCTGCACCTAAGAAGTTGCTGTTCCAAATACCTACTAATGCAAGGGTTACAGGAATGTTTTGCTCAATTGGTGCGGTACGGAAATGTTTATCCATTTCGTGTGCACCTGAAAGCAATTGCTCAAAGTTTTCAAAACCGATTGAAAGAGCGATAGATAAGCCAATCGCAGACCAAAGCGAGTAGCGACCGCCAACCCAATCCCAGAATTCGAACATATTGTTGGTATCAATACCAAATTTTTCCACTTCTTTTGCGTTAGTTGAAAGTGCTGCAAAGTGTTTTGCCACCGCTGATTCATCTTTCGCTGCGTTTAATAACCAATCACGTGCAGTGTGAGCGTTGGTCATTGTTTCTTGTGTAGTGAAAGTTTTTGAAGCAACTAGCACAAGCGTGGTTTCAGAATTTACTTTTTTCAAGGTTTCCGCAATGTGTGTGCCGTCCACGTTAGACACAAAGTGCATTGTGAGATGGTTTTTATATGGGCGTAACGCTTCAGTTACCATATAAGGACCTAAATCTGAACCGCCAATACCAATGTTGATCACATCGGTAATCGCTTTACCTGTATAGCCTTTCCACTCGCCTGAAATCACACGCTCACAAAAATCTTTCATTTTGGCTAATACAGCGTTCACCTCTGGCATAACATCTTTATCATCCACTAAAACAGGAGTGTTTGAACGGTTACGTAATGCAGTATGTAGTACCGCACGATTTTCTGTGCGGTTAATTTTTTGCCCTGTAAACATTGCTTCTATTGCTGATGCTAGACCGCATTCACTTGCTAATTGGCGTAATAAACCTAAGGTTTTTTCATTGATAGCGTTTTTAGAGTAATCGACAAGGATTTGATCGGCAAAATTTAAAGAGTATTGTTCGAAACGGTTTGGATTTTCTGCGAAAAACTGTGGAATGGTAAGATTATCTGATTTATGTGCTTCTAATGCTTGCCAAGCGACTGTAGTTGTTGGGTTGATTTTTTGCATGGTGATTTCCTTTAATTTAATTATAAAAAATTAGGGGTATTTTAATGAATTTTTAAGGAAATCAAAAGTGATAAACGAAGCAAATGCAATAGAATAAAATACAAATAAAATCAAAAAGGAAAATTAAGGAAATTATAAAATATTGAAAAGTATGGCTGGGGTACTAGGATTCGAACCTAGGGATGCCGAGATCAAAACCCGGTGCCTTACCGCTTGGCGATACCCCAAAAGAAAAAAACTAACAAATGTTAGCTTTATATTTTATTGAAAGTAATTAGATGGCTGGGGTACTAGGATTCGAACCTAGGGATGCCGAGATCAAAACCCGGTGCCTTACCGCTTGGCGATACCCCAACACTAATTTTTGTAAACCTAAATGGTGCGGGACGAGGGACTTGAACCCACACACCTCTCGGCGCCAGAACCTAAATCTGGTGCGTCTACCAATTTCGCCAGTCCCGCAAATGGTGGCTACAGCGAGATTCGAACTTGCGACCCCAACATTATGAGTGTTGTGCTCTAACCAGCTGAGCTATGTAGCCATTTTATTTTGCGTTCACCGTATCGGTTTACGGGGTGCATTATGCTGATTTTATCCCTGCTCGTCAAACTTTTTTTCGCAAAAAATGGGATTTTTATCTCTTTTGCCGACAATTTCAACACTTTGGCATAAAAACAGCATTTTTTTGTTTATTAAATAACAGCTCGAAATAGTGCTATTTACTCATTTCTGCTTTTAATTGTCTGAGAACAGGCTCAACTTCTGGCATTACCCCTTCCCACAATTGGAATGAAACGGCAGCCTGCCCTACCAGCATTCCCAAGCCATCTTGACATTTTTTCGCACCCTGCATGCGAGCATAATTCAAAAATGGCGTTTTCATCTCAATGCCATATTGCATATCATAAACGCAAGCATCTCGGAAAAGGTGAGTAGGCAATTCGACACATTTTCCTTGTAAACCAAACGAAGTAGCATTGATGATCAAATTAAATTTTTGTGAGCATACCTCGTCCCAACAAGCGGCTTGAATGTTACCAAATTTTGCAAATTTCTCAGCTAAATCAACCGCTTTCTCGAAAGTTCGGTTATATAGCGTAATAGCTTGCTCTGCCTGCAACATTGCTAGTAATACACCTTTTGTTGCACCGCCTGCGCCTAAAATCAAGACTTTCTGTCCCGCTTTTAGCCAACCTAAACGAGCCAAATCATTACACAAACCCACGCCATCCGTATTATCCGCATACAAACGCCCATCTTCCAAGCGTTTCAACGTGTTACAAGCCCCTGCTAACAAACAGCCTTCGCTATGCTCGTCCGCTAACTTAAATGCTCTTTCTTTAAATGGTGCGGTAATATTTGCACCTTGAGCCTGTTTGAAAAACTTAGTGAGCTGCTGCTCAAAATCTTGCTCATCGCCCAATTTTGCAACATAACTCATATTTTTGCCCGCTTGTTCCGCAAAAAGCTGATGAATACGAGGTGACTTACTTTGAGCAATTGGATTGCCCCACACGGCATATTGGTTCATTTTCACATTCCTTATATAAAAATAGGCTTTGAGCATAGCATACTCAAAGCCTATTTCACATTATTTGCTATTAGTGCATTTCTGTTTTAACCACTAACTCACCACGCATTGCTTTACCTAATTGCTCTTTATCCAACGCATTTTCCCAACGAGCAACTACAATGGTTGCACACGCATTACCAATAAAATTAGTTAAAGCACGACATTCTGACATAAAACGGTCAATCCCTAGAATCAGTGCCATCCCCTCTACAGGTAAACCTGGTACAACAGACAAGGTTGCCGCCAAAGTAATAAAGCCAGCACCCGTTACGCCAGCCGCACCTTTAGAACTCAGCATTGCCACCAATAATAAAGTGATTTGCTGCCCTATGGTTAAATCGGTATTGGTCGCTTGAGCAATAAATAAGGCTGCCATCGTCATATAAATGTTTGTACCGTCTAAGTTAAATGAGTAACCTGTTGGTACAACCAATCCTACCACCGATTTTTTACAGCCTGCAGCTTCCATTTTTTGCATTAAATTTGGCAATGCTGCTTCTGAAGAAGAAGTACCTAAAACTAGCCAAAGTTCATCTTTGATATAACGGATAAGCCCAACAATGGAGAAACCGTTATAGCGAGCAACCGCTCCAAGAATTAAAAGCACAAATAAAATCGAGGTGATATAAAAGGTTACAATGAGCAACATTAAATTACTGATAGAATGCAAACCATATTTGCCAATCGTAAATGCCATTGCGCCTAATGCACCAATAGGGGCGACTTTCATTACAATTGAAACCAATTTAAACATTGGTGCTGCAGCAACTTGCAGCAAATCTGTAATAGGCTTACCACGCTCGCCGACTGAAGCTAAGGAAATACCAAATAATACAGAGACAAATAGCACCTGTAAGATATTCCCTTCCGTGAGCGGGCTTAATACCGTGGTTGGAATAATATTCATAAAAAAAGCAATCATTGAGCTTTCTTGTGCCTTGCTCACATATTCTGACACCTTCGCAGATTGCAGTGTGCTCGGATCAATATTTAGCCCTGCCCCTGGTTGAATAATATTGGCGATACCCATTCCCACAACCAATGCCAGTGTTGAGAAGGTTAAAAAATAGAGCATTGCCTTGCCCGCTACACGCCCAACCGATTTCATATCATTCATACCCGCAATACCCGTTACCACAGTAAGGAAAATCACGGGTGCAATAATCATTTTTACGAGTTTAATAAACGCATCGCCCAAGGGTTTTAAACTTTCCCCGAATTCTGGAAAAAAATGCCCTAATAAAATCCCGACAATAATGGCAAAAATAACTTGCACATATAAAACCTCATAAAACCTTGGTTTACGTGGTGGTGACGGTGGTGAATTAGCGTCAATTGTTAGCATAAATGCTCCTCTTAGCTCATTGAAAAAATAAGCAATTT
>NZ_JAHAHT010000070.1 GCF_018373095.1 Haemophilus parahaemolyticus | reverse complement strand
GATGACTTAAAACTCGTGAATGATTATTTCCTTGGCGACCCGGAGGAAATCAAGAAACTCATGGAAGCCGTAGCCAACCAAGGAAAGAAAAAGTAGCGGTAGTCTTGAAATGATGGCAGTTGATCCACTTCGCCGTATTATCGCACCTCGTTTTTGGGCAGGTGTGATTTCAATGCCAATCCTTGCAGTGATTTTTACAGCAATTGGCATTTGGGGTGGTTCGCTTGTAGGTGTCGATTGGAAAGGTGTTGATTCAGGTAGCTTCTGGGCGGTAATGCAAAATTCTGTTCACATAAGTGATTTAATTAATGGTTTTATAAAAAGCATTATTTTTGCCTTTGCAATAGTTTGGATTGCATTATTTAATGGTTACGATTCAATACCAACTTCAGAAGGTATTAGCCAAGCAACCACCAAAACAGTGGTACATGCTTCATTGGTAATTTTAGGTTTAGATTTTATTTTAACTGCCATTATGTTCGGTGGCTAACAGTAAGGAAATACAATGCGTCAATCAATTAAATATGAATTCTGGGTAGGTTTATTTGTTCTACTTGGTTTGCTTGCCTTAACATTTTTAGGGCTTCGTGTTGCCAACGTGCAAGGTTTTAGTTCAGAGAAAACTTATACTCTTTACGCAACTTTCGATAATATCGGTGGACTAAAAGTACGAGCACCTATTAAGGTGGGTGGTGTAGTTGTTGGCCGAGTCTCAGACATTCAGTTAGACGAACAAAGCTACACGCCCAAAGTGACTTTAGCGGTAAATGAAGAATTTAACAAAATTCCAGATACTAGCTCACTCTCTATTAAAACCTCTGGTTTATTGGGTGAACAATATATTGCTCTTAATATCGGTTTTATGCTGGAAGGTGAAACAGAATATATGAAATCAGGTGACAGCTTTGCTGATACAAACTCAGCAATGGTGTTAGAAGATTTAGTAGGTCAGTTCCTATATGGCGACAAAAAATCATCAGAGACTGAGCCAAAAGTTGAAGGTGAAAAAGCAGATATATCAGTTACACCTTAACTTTTATCTTACAAGCGGTAAAATTTTGATAAAAATTTACTACTTATAAAACTTAATTTTATACAAAATATAGAGTGGTTACTTAGCAGTTCCTGAGCCTGTCGAAGGATTCGTTGAAGTATTAGCCTCTATTCTTGAATAACCCTTATTAATGGAGTGTTTTTAATGTTAAAACAAATCAAAAAAATCATCGTTACAGGTTTTCTTTCTGTAGCTACATTATTCTCAAGCCAAACATTTGCAGAAACCAGCCCTTATGTGTTGATGCAACAAACGGCAGATAAACTATTCAATGATATCAAAACTAATCAAGGAAAAATTAAGTCAAATCCAGAATATTTACGTACCATTGTGCGTAATGATTTAATCCCGCATGTACATGTAAAATATGCAGGGCAATTGGTATTAGGCAAATCACTTTCTTCAGCAAACGAAGCACAACGTGAAAAGTTCTTTGATGCGTTCGGTCAATTTATTGAACAATCTTATGCCCAAATCTTAACACAATACACTGACCAAAAAATTGAAATTGAAAGTGCAAAACCAACTGATGGTAAATCAATCGTGACAATCCGAGTGAATGTGATTTCAACCAATAATGCTCCTCCTATCAAACTTGATTTCAAATGGCGTAAGAATAGCCGTACAGGAGAATGGCAGGCTTATGACATGGCGGCTGAAAATGTGAGCATGGTGGCAACCAAACAAAACGAATGGAGTAGCATTTTACGCCAGCAAGGTATTGATGCATTGACAGCACAAGTAATGCAATCTTCAAAACAACAGATTACACTTCCTAAAAAATAATAGTATGAAGCCAGAAAACACATTACAATGGAGCGTTTCTCAAAATAATGAAAGCCTAGTAGTGAAATTAAAAGGCGAATTGACTCGTACCACGTTGCGTCCATTATGGGAGCAACGTGCTTCTTTTTTATCAGTAAAAGCTAATCAAGTAATTTACTGGAATTTAGAACAAATTTCGCGTATTGACTCTGCAGGTTTTGCTCTTTTAACTGAATTATTAAACTATTACGAAAAACAAACTCAAATTAGCTTAATTCATGTTCCTCAAGTATTCAAAACTCTTGCTGAACTTTATGGATTAATCGACTGGGTTAAGCAATACATCCCTAATGAGAATCAAAATGTTATTAATACCTAAGGAATCTGATCTACTTATGGAACTCACTCAAATCGAAAATCTATTAAAAGAACACATTACTGATGCAACTGAAATCCACGTTCAAGGCGAAAACTCACACTTTGGCGTGATTGTGGTAAGTGATACGCTTGCAGTTCTTTCTCGAGTAAAACAACAACAAGCAGTTTATGCACCACTTCGCGAGCTTTTCTCAAGCAATATTATTCACGCATTAACCATCAAAGTGTTCTCAACCGAGCAATGGAAAAAAGAGCGCTTGTTGAATATAGCAGGATAGTTATTGATACCACATATTTTCTATTGTAGCTACTGTGTTTCTCTTGTTGTAGGGGCGAATTATATTCGCCCATTATCCTAGATGTGATTTATATGGGGTAAATGTAATTTGCCTCTACAAATTAACAAATATCCTTCTAAAAATTACCGCTTGTAAGCGTTCAAATTCAATCATTAAGGACAAATAATGGAAAAATTCCGTATTACTGGATCGACAACTTTAAATGGTTCAGTACAAATCTCAGGGGCAAAAAATGCAGCACTACCAATTCTTTTTGCTGCAATTCTTGCGACTGAACCAGTTACTCTCACTAACGTTCCCATGTTAAAAGATGTGGATACCACATTCAAAATCTTACGCAAATTAGGCATAATCGTTGAACGTGCAGATAATGGCGATGTACATATTGATGCAAGCAAAATCGAGCACTATGTCGCCCCTTATGAATTAGTTAAAACGATGCGTGCTTCAATCTGGGTATTAGCCCCATTAGTGGCTCGTTTCCATGAAGGTCAAGTTTCCTTACCTGGTGGTTGTACTATCGGTGCTCGTCCTGTCGATATGCACATTTCAGGCTTAGAAAAAATGGGGGCAACCATTAAGCTAGACGAAGGTTATGTGAAAGCGACTTCAAACGGTCGTTTACACGGTGCTCAAATCTATATGGACAAAGTAAGCGTAGGGGCTACCTTGTCTGTGATGATGGCGGGTACCTTAGCCGAAGGCACTACGGTTATTGAAAATGCGGCTCATGAGCCAGAAATTGTGGATACTGCAATTTTTTTAAATGCAATGGGGGCAAAAATATCAGGGGCAGGTACAGGAACAATCACTATTGAAGGGGTTAAACGCTTAACTGGCTGCACACATCGCATCGTGGCAGACCGTATCGAAACTGGTACATTCTTAATCGCAGCCGCAGTTTCTGGTGGAAAAATTACGTGCCACGGCACTAAAGCAGATACGCTTGAAGCAGTTATTGAAAAATTGCGCGAGGCAGGAATGGAAGTCACCGTAACTGAAAATACCATTACGCTTGACTCAAAAGGACAGCGTCCAAAAGCGGTGAATATTCGCACAATGCCACATCCTGGTTTCCCAACCGATATGCAGGCACAATTTACCTTGTTAAATGCGATTGCTGAAGGCACAAGCCGCATTACCGAAACCATTTTCGAAAACCGCTTTATGCACATTCCAGAGCTTAATCGAATGGGTGCAAAAGGTGAAATTGAAGGCAACACGGCAATTTGCCACGGTGTAGAGAAATTAAAGTCTGCAGAAGTAATAGCAACCGACCTACGTGCTTCAATCAGCTTAGTGTTAGCGGGCTGTATCGCTGAAGGTGAAACCATTGTAGATCGTATCTACCACATCGACCGTGGTTATGAACGTATTGAAGAAAAATTGCGTGGTTTAGGTGCTACGATTGAACGTTTCTCAGAACATACTGCAACCTAAATAAGACATTGCAAATGAAGCAACAATAAATAGCATAGTAGAAAGAGTGTTGGTAAAAAGTGGGCTAGAGTCTTATAGTGCAAGACTTTAGACCTACTTTTTGGAAAATGAACAAAAACTGTCATATTTGTTTTTAATGTCTTCTTATATGCTTTTAATTTCCTCCCCTCACAATTCCCACTAACTCATGCATATTTTTAATCTCATAAGTTGGTTGGATTTTGGTGTCATTGGCAATATTGGTGTGATTAAACCAGCAGGTGTCAATGCCCGAATTATAGCCACCTAAAATATCTGAAGCGAGTGTATCGCCAACCATAAGGATTTTGGTTTTATCCAAATCATCCATTAGTGAGAAAGCGTAATCAAACACTTTGCGATCAGGTTTTGCTACGCCGATCTGTTCAGATACAACCACAATGTCGAAGAATTTTTCCGTCTGGGTGTTTTGTAAACGTTGCTGTTGTAGTTCAGTAAAACCGTTGGTGATAATGCCCATTTTAACTTCAGGATAGAGTGCTTCAAGCATCTCCATCACGCCATCAAGCGGTTTGCTGACCTTCGCCATCTCCGCCATCAGTTCTTGGTTAAGCTGAATTTGATTCACACCTGTTTGCTTGGATAATTTAGCAAAGCGCCGCATTTGAATATCTTCCGCAGTGATTTCATTGTTCTGGTATGCAACCCAGAGCAATTTATTGACCGCTTGAAAGGCATCGTAATCTTCATGCGTAAAATCAATGCCATAGCGTTTGAGCATTGCGGTTAAGCCTAAGTAGGAATTGAATGAAAACAGCGTTTCATCCGCATCAAAAAGAACCCAGTTATATCTCATTATTTTCCTTATTTATAGCTATTTTTAATCTCTTCCGTAATCCAATCGACAAAGCATTTCACTTTAGTGCTTTCCGCCATTTGCGGAGGATAAACCACATAGAACGCTTTTTCATCATAAACATTGGTCATTAATGGCTCAACAACTGAACCTTCTTCAATCTCATCTTGAGCAAGCATTCGGTTTGCTACAACCACGCCTTGTCCATGTTTCGCCGCTTGGATTCCCATTGAAGTTGTGCCGAACATTGGACCTGTTTCAATATCAATATTGAGTTTGAGATGATCTACCATCTGTTTCCATTTGGTTGAAGAGCAAACATGAATCAAGTTTTTACCTATCAAATCTTCAGGTTTTTCAATTGGATGAGCTTTCAAATATTCAGGCGAAGCGAGTAACATAATGCGAGCCTTTACCAGCTCAATCGCCTCCAAGTTATTCCAGTTCCCGTTGCCGTAATAAATAGCCACATCAGTATCTTTGCCGAATAAACCTTCATCTTGTGGCATTGTTGTTAAACGCACTTCAATATCTGGATAGCGTTGGTGAAAATCATTTAAACGTGGCACAAGCCAGTGCATTCCAAATGAAGGGGTGGTGCTAATTGCTAAAATTTGGCGAGCAGTTTTGAGTTTGACTTTTTCTGTTGCACTCGCAATTTTCTCTAAAAGCGGTTGAATTTCGGTAAAATATTGCGAACCCACTTCGGTCAGTTCCAACAAGCGATTTTTACGGTAAAAGAGTTTCACGCCTAGAAAATCTTCCAAAATTTTGATTTGATGGCTCACTGCAGCTTGGGTTACAAAAAGATCTTCGGCGGCTTTCGTAAAATTAAGTTGGTGCGCAGCCGCTTCAAAGGCTTTTAACGCATTAAGAGGAGGGAGTTTTTTATTCATAAAATTTCCTTTTTCTGCTTGAAAGGCTAACTATAAAAGCGCATAATTAATCCCATTTCCGCCATTCCTAATGAAATAGCACTTCTTTATTATCTCTGCTATTATTGCATTATTTTTTCTAATAGTCTAAATAAAAATTTCTCGTTTGTTTAACTGCTCCGACATCTCTATAATTCGCACCGTACTTAGATGGATAGTGGTAGTAATTTTACTATTTCTAATTTTAAGTATGATGTTGTGTTTGCATATTAGCCTAGGAAACTAGGCTAGAGTAAAAATCTTTAATTTTTACTCGTTTCACTTCCTGTATATTTTTTAAACCCTTTTGGTTTTATGCCCCTCATCTTGAGGGGCTTTTTTTATGATGTCAATTTAGGTTTTATCTATGCAATCCTTTATTCTACAAGCCAATGCTTTTGGTGCAACTAGAAAACCATTCTTCTTCTTAATTGATTTTGAACAAAATCAGCCCATTCTGCTCCCATTAGCAGAGTGCTCCTCACATCAGATCTTTTTTCAATTTCCTGACTACAATAACGTTTCATTCTTTGATTTTAACAAGCCATTTGAATTTAGCGGAACCCCATTAAAGTTTTCTCGCTATCAAGCTGCCTTTGAATTGGTAAAAAATGAAATTCAAAAAGGAAATAGTTATTTATTAAATCTTGCATTTCCTACTAAAATTCAAACGAATTATTCGCTTGAAGAGATTTTTATTAAAAGTTATGCAAAATATAAATTATTCTATCAAGATAAATTTATCTGCTTTTCACCTGAAACTTTCATTCGCATTAAAGAAAATAAAATTGTCTCTTATCCAATGAAGGGCACGATTAACGCAAGTGAAGAAAATGCAAAACAAAAATTATTAAATTCAAAGAAGGAGTTTGAAGAGCATAACACCATTGTTGATTTAATTCGAAATGATTTAGCTATGGTATCCCAAAATATTCGAGTAACAAAATATCGTTATGTTGAGAAAATTGAAACACATCATGGGGCAATTTATCAAACAAGTTCTGAAATTTGTGGTGAACTCACTGAAAATTGGCAAGCGAATATTGGCTCAATTCTCGCAAAATTATTGCCTGCTGGATCAATTAGCGGGGCACCTAAAGAAAAAACCGTTCAAATTATTCAGCAAGCTGAAGGCGAAAAACGTGGCTACTATACGGGTATTTTTGGCTATTTTGATGGCGACAACTTAGAAAGTGCTGTCGCCATTAGATATATTGAAAAGAATGAACAAGGTGAAATGCATTTTCGCAGCGGTGGAGGCATTACTTCACAAAGTAGCCTAGAAGAAGAGTATCAAGAAATTTTAGAGAAAGTGTATGTCCCAATTTCCCGTGTTTGAAACCATTGCGATTCTTGATGGCATTCCACAAAATTTAGCTTTTCACCAAGCAAGAATGGAGAATACAATAAAAAAATTATTTCAGGAAACTTCAGTATTTAATTTAGAAGAGATTATCCAAGTACCAGAAAGATATCAGAATGGATTAGTGAGATGTCGCATTGATTATAATCAACAAGATTATCATATCATTTTTTCAATTTATCAAAAAAGAGAAATAAAAAGCTATCAAGCAGTCTATTTTGATACGTTGAATTACATATTTAAATATAGCAACCGAGAAAATTTTGATTTAATAAAAATCGAAAAAGATGAGGCTATCATTATTCAAAATGGAAAAGTGACCGATTGCCGTGTTGGCAATTTACTCTTTTTGAAAAATAATATTTGGTATAGTCCGAAAGATTATCTGCTTAAAGGTACGCAATTAAGCTATTTATTAAGTAAAAATAAGATCGAACTGGCAGAAATTCAGGTAGAAGATCTGCACCGATATGAAAAAGTGATGATGATCAACGCAATGAATCCATTTGACGAGAGCCGAGCAATATCTACTCAACATATTACTTTATAGACTAATATGTGATTCCCTTATAAAATAGGGACGTTTTTAATCACAAAGAGGTTTTTATGAAAATTATTCTATTAGGTGCGCCAGGTGCAGGCAAAGGTACTCAGGCACAGTTCATTATGAACAAATTTGGCATTCCACAAATCTCAACAGGCGATATGTTCCGTGCGGCAATTAAAGAAGGTACAGAGCTTGGTAAACAAGCAAAAGCGTTAATGGACGAAGGTAAATTAGTACCAGATGAATTAACGGTTGCATTAGTGAAAGACCGCATAGCTCAACCAGACTGTGCAAATGGCTTCTTATTAGATGGCTTCCCTCGCACCATTCCACAAGCAGATGCATTAAAAGAGTCAGGCGTAAAAATCGACTTAGTATTAGAATTTGACGTGGCTGATGAAGTGATCGTAGAACGTATGAGCGGTCGTCGCGTACACCAACCTTCTGGTCGTACTTATCACGTGGTTTACAACCCACCAAAAGTGGAAGGCAAAGATGATGTAACAGGCGAAGATTTAATTATTCGTCCAGATGACAAAGCAGAAACCGTGTTAGAGCGCTTAGCAATCTACCACAAACAAACCAAACCACTTATTGCTTACTACACAGCCGAAGCCGAAGCAGGCAATACCCGCTACGAGCGTTTAGACGGCACAAAACCAGTAGAAGAAGTAAGCGCTGAATTAGCGAAGATTTTGGGTTAGTTTAATCTTATATTTAAGGTATAGTAAAAGTCTGTGATCTGCACTCCAAAAGTTGGACTAAATAACCAACTAACTAAGGTGCAGATTTTTTATGACCAAATACAACACTCTTTTTAAACAACAGTCATTGAATTTTATCTTCAACATGGTAAAAATTGTTCACTTACTCGTAAACATTTTCAACTTGCCAGCAGAACATTGCGACATTGGATTGACTAATTTAATCATAGTGGAATCAATAGGTTAGTGGTGCTCGGTAAGAAGCAAAATTACTCACCTGAATTTAAACTTAACGTGATACAAGCGGTTATCCATCATTCTATAAATGGTAGAACGTCCTAAACCTGTTTTATTGATTAGCTCATCAAGCCGAATAAATCGCTCGTTTACTTCCATTATGTTCCCTTTTGGTAATACTTTCCTCCTGTGTTGCGGGGCGGTTCTTTTCGTGTGCCATAAAATCGCAAGCTCTTTTACAGTAATATTGCATTCTCGTTCTTGCTCTCTGCGTTGCTATTTGGTGTATTCTTGCGGGTCTATTCCTTGTGCCAATAATGCCCGCTTTTGCCCCGCTAATTCACGGGTTAAAGCCAAAGAAATATCGGGGTAATTGCCAAGCGTGATTGTTTTCTTTTTTCCATCAAATGTATAAACAAAACGCCACGTTTTTTTGCCGTAAATTGTCGCAACAATTTGCAAACCTTGCCCATCATAAAGAACGGTATTTTTGCTTGTTGTCTTTAATGCTTTTAAAGCCTTGTCGCACAAGGGTTTAGCTAACTTTGCCATAGTCATTTTTTCCTGTTTTTGATTAAGAAGTAAACTTTTAAGCAACAAGCAAAAACAAGCCTTTTAAAAAGTTGGTTATTTTGTTGCTTAAAAATCGTGAGTAGAAACAAACAGAAAAAAACAGTTATAAACAGATATGAACAGTAAAACGTTGATATTAGAGGGATTTTTAGGAATTTTTTGAGAATTTTAAACGCTAGCGAACGGTTAAGAATAGTTTTGTGGTGCCAGTGGTCGGACTCGAACCGACACGCTTATTCAGCGGCGGATTTTGAATCCGCTACGTCTACCAATTTCGTCACACTGGCTAATTAAAAGTATTACAATATATGTAATGATTTTTATTATAGGAATTCTTCGCAGTGGATGCAAGCAGTTTCTTTTACTTTATGATTTGTTCGTTCTAAATTTCATCAGTTTTCTCACAAAGTTATTCACACGATCTGTGGATAACCTCGTGAGTAACTCGATGAATAATTCTCTATCTATATGATTTTAAAAGAATATTTTATTCAAACTGAGTAGAGAGCAAAAAAGAAACAATCCTATTTGACGGCGATCACTTCACTGAGAATTTGCCCATCTGCAAGCTGTGTGGTAATTCGATCGCCCTTAGCGATCTGTTTGGTATTTGTGATCACGTGTTGTTGATCATTTTGTGTAATCGAATAACCTCTCCCTAAAATTTTAAGCGGGCTTAATCCATCTAACTTTGTACATAATGCATGAAATCCTTGTTGTTG
>NZ_JAHAHT010000069.1 GCF_018373095.1 Haemophilus parahaemolyticus | reverse complement strand
ATTTACGGACGGATAAACCATCCGGTTCGCCTATAACGAAGTGAGAATGGCTGTGCCATACGCACGATAGTGTCATACACTGCTAAATCACCGTGTGGATGGTATTTACCAATTACATCCCCCACAACACGTGCAGATTTAACGTGTGAGCGGTTATAAGTATTGTTGTTTTGATCCATCGAAAACAACACTCGGCGGTGTACGGGTTTTAATCCATCACGTACATCGGGTAACGCTCGCCCAACAATAACGGACATGGCATAATCGAGATAAGACGTTTTTAGTTCGTCTTCGATACTGACGGGGGTAATATCTTTGGCTAATTCGCTCATTGAAATTTCCTAATCAAGTTTGTGAAAAAGAAGCCTTCATTTCATTTATTTCTAAAGGCAAAAATTGACCAGATTATAGCATAAAAGGTAGAAAAATGGCGAAAAAAATGGCGACCTTAAGCCCGCTAAACTGAAGGGAAACATATTACCATAAGAATTTTAATGCCGTTCTACAATAGGGAATATAAACCATATTTGAGGATTAAAAAGCCTACCGAGTTTAAAATGTACCTTTAAAGCTTTGATATAGCTCAAAAGTAATTACGTTGATTTTTAAGTATACCTTTAAAAAAGAAACTCTAGATCTTAATATATTTTTATATATAATGCTCTATCCAAAAATTAATTACATTTTCTCAAGGAATGATGAAGAAAAATTTATTAATCCCTTTTCTTTTTTTGCTTCTTATTGGATTGAGTTGGTTTTCTCTTTCATGGGGTAGATTTTCTATTCCTTTAACAGATGTATTAAATGTACTTTTCGGTCAAAGCCAAAATGAAATTCAACACAATGTTATTTTTCATTTACGTTTACCACGCATCTTAGCGGCAATTTTAGTGGGTTCAGCGTTATCAGTCGCAGGCACTGTATATCAAGGCATTTTTCGCAATCCCCTTGTTTCACCAGACATTTTAGGCGTATCAAATGGTGCTTGCGTGGGCGCAGCTGCCGCCATTTTGCTTGGTTCAAGCATACTTGGTACTCAAACTTTTGCATTTTTCGGTGGTTTAATTGCCGTATTGCTTACCATGAATTTACCCCGCTTAATTCAACGAGATTCAACTATAGTCCTTGTGCTTTCAGGCATTATTGTATCGGGTTTTATGATGGCGACATTAGGTTTAATCAAATACCCTGCCGATCCTGAAACTGAACTTACAGATATTGTATATTGGCAATTAGGTAGTCTAACTAAATCTAGCTACGGCAATCTTCTTTTACTCTCGCCAATAATCTTAATTACCACGGGTATATTATTAGCAATGCGTTGGCGTATTAATGTGTTGTCATTAGGCGATCGAGAAGCCAAATTAATTGGCGCAAATATTCGTTTAGAACGCGGCGTAATGGTCTGTTCCGCGACCTTATTAACAGCTTCGGCAGTCTGTCTAAGCGGAACAATAGGTTGGCTAGGTTTAGTGATTCCTCATTTAGCCCGTCTATTTATAGGCAATAATAATGTCAAAAGTTTACCGCTCTCTGCGCTAATTGGTGCAATTTTCTTGTTGCTTGTGGATACATTGGCACGCAATCTTTACATTCAAGAAATTCCGCTCGGTATTATCACTGGCTTTATCGGTGCGCCATTCTTTGCATGGGTATTAATTAAGCAAAAGGTGGTGGAGTAATGTTGCAGGTAAATAATCTTTATTATTGGCACAATGTAGAAAATTCATTGCTAAATGGTGTAGATTTAACGCTTAAGCAAGGGGAATTACTTACTATTCTTGGTGCCAATGGCCGTGGCAAATCTACTCTATTAAACTGTTTAGCGGGTTTGCTAACACCAAAGAGCGGTCAAATTTTATTACAAAATGAAAATCTAACTTCTCTTTCATCAAAACAAATCGCACAAAAGATAGCTTATGTCTCACAACAAAGCCCGCAAACTTATCAGTATAAAGTTCGGGATTATGTTGTGCTAGGTCGAGCAGCACATTTAGGAATGTTTGATAAACCAAGTGAGAGTGATTTTGAATTGGTCGATCAAGCTTTGAATAAACTGGGAATTAGTCATTTTGCAGAAAAGATTTATATGCAAATGAGCGGAGGGGAAAAACAATTAGTCAATCTTGCTCGAATTTTAGTACAACAGCCTCAGCTTATTTTATTTGATGAACCGACTTCAGCCTTAGATTACGGCAATGTATTTAAAACCTTAAGTTTAATAAAAGATCTTCCTTCAAGAATACGGCAACCTTCCCTGCTACGCCTCAACCTTATTTCTCTTTACTATGACCGCTAAAATGGCTTTCACCAAGCTCAATTTGGCTATCAAAAACTTCATCGACTTCAAGGATTAAATGATAGCTAATTACTTTAGGACTAATCTACGTCAGCCTCTTTTCCTATATATAAAAAATTAGACACAATCTACACTCCACCAAATCAACGCCCATTTTTTCTGTCCGTGAGAAATTGGTTCGTTGTTGGCTTGTTTACAATTGTAAAAGGCTTTTAAACCTTGTTTTTCTTTTTCGGAAAGTTCGCCTAAAGAAAATTCCACCGAGGCTAATAAATCCTCGTAGCTTTCACCTTGAAAACAACCCGATTCCGTTTCAATAAAATTCAAATTTGCTTGAATGCCTTTTTGATACAACCGATTGAGTAAATAAATATAAGTGGGGAAACCAATATCTTCACGGCCAATCGCCTCAAATACGCCCTCATCTAAGAAATGGCGTTGTGTGACAGAAGTCAAAAACACACGTTTTTTCGCTTTGGCGCAGAGTTTTTCGATCATATCGTCCAAATCGTCCACCAACGTTGAACGAGATGCCAACACCACATCAGCTTGTGGCACATCATCCCAATTCTCTGCCCAAGATTTATGAAATGTCGTCAGATTATGCAAACCAAATTTTTGCTTAAATTGTGCCAAGCAATCTAACATTCCATTGCTATAATCCAAGGCATATACCGTTGAGCCTTGTTGTGCGAGAGGCACAGCCAAGGTACCGGGGCCACAACCAATATCCAACACAGTTTCATCGGCTTGCACATTCATAGCTTGCAATAATTGCTGATTATATGCTGAAGGTTTGCCGACTAAATTTTCTGCCATTTTCACAGCTTTTTTATCCCATTTTGTCGGAGGCAAATTGTAATGATTACAAGCGATTAAGTGTTGTTGATAAAGTTCAGCAAAATTGATGTCGTAAATAGTCATAGTGATTTTTTAATGTGATTATTTAAATGTTGATGTAAAAGTTCGGGCGAAGTGCGGTAGATTTTCGCCAAGTTTTCTAAGGTTAATAAATGTTTTTTATCGCCTTGTTGAAAGCCAAATTGTTGATCAAGCAAAACAATATTATCTCCTAAAAATGCCGCTTGTTGTGGATTATGCGTGCTAATAATAAGCGCAATATTTTGCTTTTGCAGTTGTTTTATTTTTTCTAACACTCGAATTTGATTACCAAAATCAAGGCTGGAAGTCGGTTCATCCATAATTAAAAGTTTGGCTTGTTGAGCAATCGCACGGGCAATCAACACAAGCTGTTTTTCACCACCACTTAATTGATGATAATAACGATGCACAAGATGAGCAATGTCTAACTCTTGCAACGCCATTAATGCTAAATCCAAATCAGATTTTTTCGGTGTTTGATACCACTTCAAAAAAGCACTTCTTCCCATCATCACCATATCCTGCACTAAAAAAGGAAATAAATGAGAATGTGCTTGTGGCACATAAGCAATATATCGAGCCAATTCTGTTGGTAAATAATCAGAAAGTGATTTTCCTTGCCAAAAAATATCACCACCAATAGGCGGTTGTAAACCAAGTAAGGTTTTCAAAAACGTACTTTTGCCTGCACCATTTGCACCAAGCAAACAACAAATTTGATTTTCAGCTAGAGTAAATTGAATATTTTGAACCAATGTTTTTCCTTCATAGCCAATGGCAAGATGTTGGGTTTCGAGTAACATTATTTTTGCCCTCGCACTAATAAATAAAGGAAAAATGGCGCACCACAAGCAGAAGTAAGAATACCAAGTGGCAGTTCAATCGGAGCAATCGTGCGAGCCAGCGTATCAGTAAGTAATAAAAAAGACGCACCAAGCAATAAGGATGTCGGCAATAAACGAATAAAATTTGCCCCCACCAATAATCGTGCGATATGCGGCACCAATAAACCAACCCAGCCGATAATCCCTGTCATTGCCACCACACTTGCCGTACAAAGTGTGGTGAATACAATTAAAATCCAACGAGTACGTTTAATCGGTACGCCTAGCGTTTGTGCTTCATCTTCATCAAGAGACAGCAAGTTTAACCGCCAACGCAATAAAAAAATGGGAATAATCCCTAGCAACAACATCGGGATCAGTTGAATTAAGTCTTGTTGATTAATAGCCGTCAGGCTACCAAGTAGCCAAAAAGTGATTGAAGGTAATTGAGTGAAAGGATCGGCAAGAATTTTTAACAAAGAAATGCCTGCGCCAAGTAAAGAACCAATTGCAATCCCAGAAAGCACTAGCACTAAAATAGGATCTTGAGTACGGCTTCTAGAGGCAATAAGCGATACACATAACACAGCTAAAATACCACCGCTAAAAGCAAAGAGTTGGATATAAACCATTGACAAATTATAAAAAATTGCCAAACTTGCCCCAAAACCTGCGCCCGCTGAAACGCCTAAAATATCTGGCGACACAAGTGGATTTTTAAACATACCTTGATAAGTTGCGCCCGCACAAGCAAGTGCAGCACCTATAAAACAAGTGGCAAAAATACGTGGCAAACGAATTTGCCACAATACTGTTTGTTCCGTGTTTCCTTCACATTGTCCGTTGAACCGGCAACTTATCGTCTCCCAAAGTTGGCTAGGTGAAAGCGGATATTTTCCCACATTCAAGGCTAGTAAAATACTGCCAAGCAACAATCCCACTAACAAGATAAAAAAACAAACGTGGCGAACGTAAAAGAAAAGTCGATCTCATCATTTTACTTGAAACAACTTAAGTGCTTGTTCATTGGTTAAGTCAATGTGATAGAACAATTTATAGAAACGTTGCATTTCAGGTACAAAGTCAGCATTCGCCTTGCCACTCAAAATATGTTGTAACCAACGTACGCCTAATAAACGGTTTAAACTTGGCGGCGAATCAATCCAACCAAATGGTGTATGCGGCACAAAGAAAACTTGCTGATTTTTCACCGCACTTAATTCTTTCCACTGCGGATTGTTTTCAAGATCTTTATAAAACTCATCATATTGAGTGAAAATCATTTGAGGATTCCACAATAAAAGCTGTTCCATTGAAACTTGAGTTAAGCCTTTTTGATCTCCCTCTGCGACGTTTTCTAAGCCAACCAATTCCATTGCTTCCGTATGAATCGAACCTTTTTGACCAGTTTGCAAGCCATCCGCATTACGCGCTAAATACGCTGTTTTATGATGTTGTTTAGCAAAATCTCGTGCTTGTTTCAGTGTGTCTTCCGCATATTTGGCTTGTTCTTCAGCTTGTTTTTCGTTACCAAGCAATTTACCTAATTTACGCAATAAAGCGGGTGTTTCACTTAATCTTCCATCTAACAACAAATAAGGTACTTGAGTTTGAGCAAAAGTGCGGTCAGCTTGATCTTTATAATTCGGCGCAACATTCCCCACATCAATAATCAAATCAGGTTTTAATGCAACGATTTTTTCTGCTGAAAGCGTACTGCCTTTTCCTGCAATTTTGCCGAGTGTGGGTAATTTTTTAATCTCCCCTTCAAATAACGCACCTGCTTTTGATTCCATTTTAAAGCCAGCAAAGCCTGCTAATTTTTCATGTGCAACAGCAAGTAACAACACATCACTCGGATTACCTGCGCTTAATACTTTTTCAATTTTGGCTGGTTCAGGCAAGATGCCCACTTGATAAGTTAAATCTTGAGCACTCACTTGCAAGGCAAAAAGTGCGGTGAAAATCGTAAGCATTTTTTTCATTTTAGCTCCTTAAAAATGAGAAATAATGATGAATTTTATAACATCATTATATTTATTTAAATATAACGTAGCAAAAATAGGCAAAACAGTTCTATAGTAGAAACCATTGTATATTTTATTACATAAGTTTATTTCGTAGAAAAGGATAATTCAATGAAATTTGAAGTGATTTATAAATTTTTCTTAGTGTGGGGATTAGCCTTAAGTTTGCTTTTTGTTGTTGCAAGCGGTATTTCAATGTGATTAGGCTTTCCTTTTGCTCAAGCCTTAGATATTCATCTTTTCTTTGCCGGATTTTCTGTATACCGAAATAATGGCTCGACAGGGTTCTTTTTCTTCTAAATAGCGTCAATAAAGGTTTCGGAAATGTTCTCCGCCGTTTCGCCGCCATACACATATTCCACATAAATTACCCCGCTGGCGTAGCCAGTAATTACATACCGCCACACTCCGTTGCGGTTTGACTTTTGCCACATTCGCTGGTTTGTTTTTGTAGAATTACTCGCCTTCCATTATGCACAACCGATTGCCTTTGCCAGTTTCTTTTGGTAATACAGAACACACAAAGACGGGTCGATTTGACAAACGTGGTTCGGGTGCCAGTTTTGCAACTGCGCTATAGGGGTAGGGCGTAACAGCTGGCCAGAGTGCA
Organism: Haemophilus parahaemolyticus; assembly: GCF_018373095.1. Lineage (GTDB taxonomy): Bacteria > Pseudomonadota > Gammaproteobacteria > Enterobacterales > Pasteurellaceae > Haemophilus_A > Haemophilus_A parahaemolyticus_A. The sequence goes on along the minus strand of NZ_JAHAHT010000069.1, from coordinate 3,248 downwards.
AATTGGCATTGCGTAATGTACGCTCCACTGAACTTGCCGAATAAGGGCGAACTTCACCTGTTTTCTCGTCCATTTGATATTTCCCCTTATCGTACCAGACTTTACGACCGCTTGCTGATCCACACTAAAATACCTTGCCTATTCTCTACGGTTAATCCCGTGTAGAAAGAAATAAGCCCTTGCACTATCAAGAGTTTACAGATGGATTGCCGACCTTGTTATTCAGCCGCATCAAGTCGCTTTCTGCACCGATAGCCGAAGCTACGCCCTTGACGTGGCAGAGCGTACTTTTAAAAAGCTCAAACGCGACACGGCACGTTTCATCCTCAATCTGGCTGTCGGCAATGCAGAGCTTATCCCAGAAATGCCAGTAGAAGTGGTTGGCTTTAAAACCGAGATAGATAGCTTTAGATGGTTGATAACACAAGTTACGCACAACCTCACGAAAGATAGGGGATTTACTAGCAGTATTAAGTGTGAATTGATGGTAGAGGAAATTAACAACGAATAATAACAATCGCCACTCAAAAACAAAAACGCCTTGCATTTTACTGCAAGGCGTTGATTTTAAAGGGTTTTTAAAGCGTTAAATTTCGCTTTAGATATTAGCCTTTGTATTTCCCTTACGTCTTATAAATCAATAACTTACTGATTTATAAAGAGATTTCAAAGGAAAATGACGGAAAATAGAAGAAAATAGAAGAGCCTAATCGCCACTTAATCGCCACCGTTTGAGCGGTTTTCTAATGGGTTAAATGTGAGGGCGGTTTCTAGGTGTGAGGGAGCAAAATGAGCATAAATCATCGTCATTGTAATGTCATAATGTCCTAGTATGTCTTTTAAGACCAGAATGTTACCTCCGTTCATCATAAAGTGCGAGGCGAATGTGTGCCGTAGAATGTGGGTGAGTTGATTTTCTGGCAAGGTGATTTCCGCTTTTTCTATCGCTTGTCGGAAAGCAAAAGCTGTCACACCTTTGAAAAGTTGCCCGTGTGTTTTAGGTAATTCGTTATAGAGTGCTTTTGAAATAGGCACGGTGCGATTCTTTCCACCTTTGGTTTTGATGAAGGTAACTTTATACGGAATCAGTTGTGAGCCTTTTAGGTTTACCGCCTCCGACCATCTTGCCCCCGTTGCAAGGCAAAGTTTGACCACGAGCAATAAATCATGCTTGATTTGCTCGCATGCTCGCAACAAGCGGTCGATTTCTGGACCTCGTAAGAAGGTAAGTTCTTTCTCTTTTTCTCTGAATTGTTTTAAGCCATTTAGCGGGTTTTCGCCCGTGAATTTACCAAAGCGTTTGAGTTCGTTGAACATCGCCTTGAAAATGGAATGTTCAAAGTTGATGGTGCTTTCTTTCACTTTTGTTCGCTGTTTGACATTTTGAAATACAATCTCGCCATTTAGGCGTTTTTTGCGATATTCAGCAAACATTTCAACGGTAAAATCTTTTGCGTAAATATCTCCAAATGCTTGAGCCATCAATGACAGTTTTTCCCGATATATTTTGCCACGTGCAAGCGTTTGCCCGTGTAGGTCGTACCATAATTGCACGAGCTCAGAAAGGCGTTTAGGCTCTTCTGGTGCTTGAGTAGTAATAAACTTATAAAGAGGTGAATTTTCTTGTTTGAGGGCGTTATAGTAGCGTGTGGCTTCGCCTTTTGTATCAAACCATTTTCTTTTGCGCTTACCTTCGATGTAGGCTTCTGCAAGCCATTTTCCTTTGCTTTCATCTTTACGAACTGCCATGATTGCCTCCTAAAACTTCCCAAACCGATCTCGTTGCATATATAACTGCTCAAACCGCTTATTACATATAGTAAAAAGCCCTCGTGGGGGCGTTTTGCTAATTTTGTAGCTTAACTAAACGATACGATTGATCTTTATGGGTTGGCTGTTGAGGGAACGCAAGTTCTAATAATCCTTCTTCTACGAATTGTTTTAAATGGAGACGTAGAGCGGAATCGTTCATTCCTAATAATTCCGCTAAAGCTCGTTTTGAAACGAATTGATCTTCACATAGAGAGAGAACCAAACCTTTTAATTGTCTAGCATTTTTTTTCTTTAACTCTATAAATCGTTTTGGTATACGTGCTTTTAGCGTTTCCAAATAATCAGGATTTAGCATGGAAAGTTCATTGATAATGACTTTCCCATCTTTGATAATTCGTCTTTTTTCATCTAAATCAAATTCATAATAGACAAGTGTTTTCTGTTCAGGCTGAGTAGCTTGTAAGTTAGCTTGTAAGTTAGCTTGTAAGTTAGCTTGTATAATACGGTTGATTGTTACCCTTATTTCCACATTTCCCACTGCTCATTTTTCTGCCTGAAAAGGTTTACACTTGCCATAACCAAATTATTAAGAGGAATGGTTATGAATATAAATAAACTTAATGCGTTAAAAGCGGTTGAGCATTATCACGGTTATTATATGTATGAATCAATCGACAGTTGTCTTTTAAGCTCTATGCTCAGTGTTTATTGTTTCGGTTATTCCATCCCTAGTTGGGGCTGGGTGGTTTGCTTAGGTTTTAGCCTTTTATTGTTTTATTTAAAAAGAAAACACCGAAAACAACTTGAAGCTAGACTCAACCAGTTGATTTAGTGATGAATTCAATGAGTTGAATTATTCTTTCCACAAAGTCAGTCGTTGTATTGATAACCCCAATCACCGCAAAAGTAACCATTACGCCATCTTTTGCTTTTCCTTTCGCTTTTGCCCACCGCCCCACTTTGGTAATTTCTTGTTCTAGTGGGGTGGCGTTTCCTTTCTCTACTCTTTTTTCGATTTCCGCATAAGCTGGCGTGTGAAAAAGTGCAAAATCTTCGGGATTGTCACTCTTTTCTAAATGTTGTTGCCATAGGTGTACACCCTCAATAGGAAAAGTGTTTAACAAGCGGTGCAATTCTCTGGTTTGTTTGCTAAGGCTTGCGGGTATGTGTTGTTTGTGCTGCAATTGAATTCGCTTGAGTTTATCTTGCAATTCAGTTGGCACAATCTGGTTGTATGCTGCCTGTATGGTTTGGATTTGCTGGTAGATGGGCGAATCAAACCATTGTCGCACGCTTTCGGGTATTGCCGTTCTTATTTCCTCACCCCACCCGTCTAATCTTCCCTTGCAAAAACTCTACTTTGCCGTGGATGAAAAATTCATATTCATTCGAGGCGTCAATTTCCCATTTTTCGTAGAATTTATTATCAGATAAGACTAACAGCCTACGACCCGCTCGCTGTAACCTTTTTACAT
>NZ_JAHAHT010000068.1 GCF_018373095.1 Haemophilus parahaemolyticus | reverse complement strand
GTTTCCGTGATGTTCGAAATAGAAATTCACGACTTGTTGTTTGAAAAGTTGATTATATTTAGTCATAAAAAATCTGCACCTTAGTGAGTTGGTTGTTTAGTCCAACTTTTGGGGTACAGATCATTATTTTATGTACCATATTTCTTTATTTTTGTAATTTGGCAAAAATGACTATTTTTTGTTCATATTCCAAAAGGAGTGATTAAAGCCTTGTAGTATAAGGCTTTAATCACATTTTTACTAACTATTTTGCCCTATATACCTTTTAAAATCAAAGCTTCTGAATAATTATTAGCAATCTTTATTAACTAACTCTAAGTTTTATCCTGAAAAATTATTTGTTTGTAAATAATTTTCAGCATGAGAAGACAATAAAATACGGTATGTTGTAAAGAAAGAATGGTATTTATCATTCTTTTTTGCTAGGAAACGGCTACATAGTTCTTGGAAAATAGCTGAGTTTTCATTTTTCTTAGCTATATTAATGAGATTATTATAATTTTTAATGTGGGCTTTTCTCTTCTGTAATAACCGTATGCAATTCAAATTTAACACTTTTATAGTATTGTCAACAAGTTCTACTGTTGTTTTAAAATTATTTATGTTAAAACTAACTTTTTCACAAATTTTTTCATTTGCTAAAATATGTCCCGTAACTTGATTAATTTTAAATAAACAAGGAAATGCTGGCATATCAATTGGGTTTATAAGATAACCTTCGACATTATTTATCTTAGATAATCCGATTTCTTTATATTGATCACAACTTAAATTTTCTGGAGTAGGAAATATAATTTTATTAGATTCTTTTCCTCCTGTACAGCAACCAAGTAAGTTATTCCAATCTAAAGCCCAATTCTTATTAGAACCAATATCTCTTTTAGGATGGAAATGTTCAATCATCTGAGTTATATAGTCATCATCTCCTTGTGAACAGGAAAAATCTTGTTCACAATAAGCACATATCCCTCCTTGATCTTTAAAAATTTGTTTTTTTACTCTTTTATAAGATTCTTTATTTTCTCTGAAAGCTGTCCAAGTATAAGATTCACTTGTGCTTCTATAATTTAGTAAAACATTTGGTATGCTTGACTTATTGACCTTCTTCATATAAAGACTTTTCCCATTCTTTATTTTCGATAATTAACTTAGCTTCTTCTAGAGATGGTTCATTACCTTTAAAGTTTTTTTCTAATTCCTTCTTAAGCATTATTGCTTCTTCAGAAGTATATTGATTTTCATTTACTAAATATAAATACCGCTCTAATTTTTCTTTTATTTCATTATCTGATCTTGAATTTATATTATATAAGAGTGTATAGATACTAGCGTATTCAGCACCATATGTACCAAAATCAAGATGTTTACCTGCTATAATCTGATTACCTTTAATAAGGTAAAGATTTTCATTTATGATTGAACTAACAATAGTTGGAGTATGCGTAGTTAAAATAAATTTAGTATTTTTAAAGGTACGTTCTAATTTAGAAATAACTTCTTCTTGCCATTGTGGATGTAAGTGAAGTTCTAATTCATCAATAATAACAATCGCTGGAGTATCAAGAGGATTTTCTTTATGTGGGTTTAAGATAAGCATACGTCTAACAAGATCTCCCACTAAAGATATGATTGATTTTTCTCCTTGAGACAATTCTGACAAAGGAAATTGTGAACCATCTTGCTTTTTAACTATAAATGGATAGGAAAGATTTCTATCTATTTTTATATCTATGATATTTGGAATAAAAGTAATAATAATTTCTTTAATCTTCTGTAATTGTTTTCCTTTTTCTGTGTCTACTTCATTATTATTTTTTACGTTTTCTAGTTTAGAATAAATAGATGCTATTGAATTCATTTTTTTTAGCAATTCATTAGCTGCATTTAATCCAGTTAACATATCGTTGTCATATGAATCTAGTTCATTAACTTTCCCTTCTATATTAGCTAATTCACTTTTAACACTTTCTAATGCATTTACTAGATCTTGATTATTAGCATCATCTAAATACTTAAACCATAATAAAAAATCATTAAAATTTAATGTGCTTTTTAGTTTCTGTGGTATCGCATTTAATCTTTCTACTTTAGATATAAAATCTGCTTTATCAAATTTATCTTTAGTTTTTAACGATGAGCGTTCTACTCCATAAAATAAATAAAGAGGTAAATCTAAATTATCTTTAGCTAGTATATAGCTATATAGCGTACCTAATTTTTTCGCCTGTATGAGCGTGCTAGAAATTGTCTTAGGAGAGCCATTAGGTGATCTTGCAACGATAACTTCAGTTAATTTATTTTTAGCATATCCTAAATTTAACTCTATTAAAGCTGGTTGATATGGATCATTTTTCTTGTTTATATCTCTTTCTTCTATTACATCACCTGAATCAGTATTCTTATTATAAATAGCACTATTAATTTTACTTAATGATGTAGCAATAGCATCAGCGATAGTTGTTTTACCACTAGCATTAACGCCCACAAATAAAATTGGTTTTTTATTGTCTTCAAACTTAACTGATACTTTATCAGAAAATGCTTTGTAATTAACAATCTGAACATCAAGCAAACTAAATGGATTTTGAGAAACCAATTCCATTAGTTCATCTGGAGGGAGTGTTTCTCCATCCCAATTTTTATATAGTTCAAGAATGTCTTTATTTTTCATCTAAAATTCTCCTGATAATTTCTTTACCATATTTTAATTCTAACCTAACTATAAATGAAGGTTCTATATTTTTAGAGAATACTAGCAATCCTTTTAAACGAGGTATTAAATCTTTAGATAACTCGTTTATCTTATACTTATAAACTAGGCTAAAAATATATCTTTTACGTTTTCTACCGATGGATATACTCCCTTGTGAAGTAAGTGTAATGCCTGTAATAAATTTATTATAGCCAGGTGATATGATAACTGTTTTTAATTCGTTTAATATAATTCTTCCATTAAACAACTCGTTAAGTTTTTCTCGAATAACTGGAATTATAGTTTTTAATTCATTTTTATTATTCCCGCTAATTGATATATCATCAGCATATCTACTATATTTCATTGATTTTGATTCGCAGTATTCTTCTATTTCTTTATCAAAGAAATACATGACGGCATTCGATATTGTAGGTGAGCTTGGAGCCCCCACGCTTAATATAAGTTTTTTGTGTGAATTGTCTTTTTTATTAGGATTCCAGAAAAAAATATGATTAATTAACCATTTGTCATCCTCATTATAATGAATACCTATTTTATCTAGATACCTAGTGAAGATAATGTTATTTATACTGTTAAAGAAATCATGAAAATCTAATTTTAATAGGAATTTATTTTCTTTATGAGTTTCTGCGTTTTGAGCAATATTCCTTCCTTTTCTATATGCATAGGCAGATTTATGAATTTGCAATTGTAGTAATTCTAAGAGTTTTTTTTGTATTTCTTTTAGTTTTTTGGTCGGGTGAGCTATTGTCCTACGCCCCCCTTTTTTCTTGGGTATAGAATAAACTTTATAAGATATAGGAGCTGTAGGCGTAAGAGCTATCAACTCATTAAGTTTAGAAGAAAATCTTTCGCCTTCGTGTAATTTATAAAATAGCTCAAATTTCCGTTTGGATTTCACTAGATACTCTCTATTGTATATAAAAAAGGGGCCTTAGCCCCTTAACCTTTTACTAATGGAAGCGAGACAAATGTCAAGCAACTTATTCAGAGTTGCTTGACATTTGTCTCGCAACCCTTATATGCCCAATATAAATACGTTGCGGCTAAACACCGAACTAAAGCTAAGCTTTCATAGACATACGCTAAAAGGTGTTCCTAGTATAACAACTTCCTAGGTTTTCGGCAAATTTAAAATGATCTAACCCCAAAAAGTTAGACTGTTATTTAAACGATTGCTTTCGATATTGTATCGGACTCAGTCCTTTTAATTTTAATTGGATTCGTTCTTCATTATAGTACCGCACATAATCATTGATAACCTTTTCGAGACATGCTTTGAGAAATCTTATTTTTCGCTAATAGGCGTTGATAGCTAGGCATTTGATAATGGATTTATCGCCAATCCATGAGTGCCTGAATATTTGTATTGTGCAATCCAATATCTAACGGTTTTTGCCGCTAAGTTGAAATGCTTTAATGTGAAAGCAAGGTTTTCGTGATGTTCGAAATAGAAATTCACGACTTGTTGTTTGACAAGTTGATTATATTTAGTCATAAAAAATCTGCACCTTAATCAGTTGGTTGTTTAGTCCAACTCACTAAGGTGCAAATCATCGATTTAAAGAGGGTTTTTGCATATTATTTTGCATAGGGTTTTGGAGATTAGTTATGCAAAATAATTTATGAAACTATGCAAAAAATTTTGCGAGCTTACATTTTAAATAATGGCACGGCTTTACTACAGGCACGATCCATTCTCTCAAATTGGTAGCAAGGGCGACACCACGAAATAAGATGGGCAACCGTGCGAACATTATAAAATCCTCTTGTTGGTGGTATTTTACCTCCTATTGAGGACTGCGGGATTAGTATATCACTACACCTTCTTGATAAAACTTATTAATGTTTTGCATTTTAATAAATAGTTATTCATTTTTTACTCGTTTTAACCGTACTTTAGCGGCAGATAATCCCATCAAAAACTGGTGCGAGTCTATCACACTTTTCTTTCAGCTTAAATTTCAATACGCTCAAAGCATTCAAATCCCGTTTCAGGAAAATATCTTTTAAGATAACGTTTTAAATAGCCTTGTGTCTCTTGACTAATAATAGGATCATATTCTGGGTAACCGTTATACATGACACTTAATACTGAAATACCACGAGTACGACAAGCCTCTAAACTTAATAATGTGTGGTTTATACTGCCTAATTTTCCCGATGTGACTAAAATCAAAGGATAATTGTTTGACTGGATATAATCCAATGTCGTCTCTTCTTCACAATAAGGTACCATTAAGCCACCAGCCCCTTCCAATAACACATAATCATATTTTTCTGCCAAAAGTGCGGTAGATTTTTCAATGATTTTTGCTTCAATTTTTCTACTTTCTCGCTTTGCAGCTAAATGTGGCGAACAAGGATATTCAAAAACATAAGGGCAGGTTTTGCCTTGTAAATCTTCTTCCGTTAAATCAACCCCTTGAATCTTTCGATGCACAAGCAAATCATCAGCGATATTTTTACAACCTGTTTGAATCATTTTTTGTGTAATCACGGAAAAACCTTGTTCCATCAACTTTTTAGCATAAATGCCTGTTGCAACTGTTTTACCCACATCGGTATCAATCCCCGATATAAAAATAACTTTGCCCATAAATAGTCCTTACTGATTTCCAGCATGAGAATAACGTGCGATAAAAAACAATGGATGATAAGTCAGGTGCACTTTGCCCGACGGCATACTGAACGCCGACAAGTAATCGCCAATAAATCCATTGAGATTTTTTCTTGTCCAATTTTTTTGGTTCGTGGCTGTTACGCCTGTATATTTAAGGTGTTTGAGTACATCTAACGGCGTATCAAAGTCTAGTATTACCTTAAAATCCTCACACCATAAAAGCTCAAAATCTTTGGCTAACCAAGTCTGCCATTGGGATAAAGTCGGGTAATTTAAGCCTATATTTGTAATTTGGCGGACTTCTTTTAAATTGTCTTTGCCAAAGGTTGCAACCGCCAATAATCCGTTTGCTTTCAAGCCTGTTTTGCAATGAGCGATAAAAGCGTCGGGTTGATGAAACCATTGCACGGCAGATGCGCTTGCGATTAAGTCAAATTGTCGTTGAAAAGGAAAGTTTTCCGCATCGCCGCAATAAAAATCAAAGGATTGCGTCAGTTTTTCAGCCAGTTGGGGCTGCACATCGCACAAATCATTAAATAACCAATAATTCGCTGAAATCTGTTTTTGCAGCAAGGCACTCAACATTCCTGAGCCGCAGCCCAATTCCAACACGTTTTCCAATGGCATATCCGGCAAATAATCTTGCAAATGCGCCATTAGATTAATCGTCATTTTTTGTTGGATTAAGGCGTGCCGGTCATAATCGTTTAATGCTTTTTGGAAAGCCTGCCGAATGCGCGATTTATTTATGGCAGTCAGTGATTCCATAGTTCCGACCAATGGGTGAATCTTGAAAACAGGTAATGTCCGCCGTCAATTTCCCGAACGGTGCAACGCGGTGTCCAATACCGGTATTGGTTGGTGGGCATAAAAATTTTATCCTGCGAACCGATTAAGGCGTTTGTCCAGCGGATCAAATCTGTACGCCTATCTTGCCCGATTATTGCAAAAAGTGCGGTAAGTTCTTGATGAATTTCGTCAAACGGACGGGCGGAAAATAGTTGGTAACGTTCAAAAGATGCTTTATCGCCACAGATTCTGCGTTCAAATTTTAAACGGGTATTTTCTGTGAGATTGTCCAGTGTCGCTTTAAAAATAGTGTCAGGAATGCCAAAATTGTCATCACAGGGCAAACCTGTGCCATTCACTGCCGTTGCGGATGTTAATCTTATTCCTTGCAATGCCCTCTCTGCCGCCCAAACGCCCATTGACCACGCCACCAAACGGATGTGCCGATAGGCGGAAAAATCAAAATCCAAATTTAAATCTTGATAATCATAGCAAATCAATAAATCGTGATTTTCCGGCAAAATCAGATGATTTACAGCATCGGGCGGCGTTCCCCAACCTGCAAAATACAGGATTAAATTTCCGCCTTGGTAATCGTAAAATTTCATTTTCATATCATATGCTTATAAATGCATCGCAAACTGCCGCACTTCATCCGCCGTCATATCGGCGGTTAGAGAGAGGCGGATTCTGGATGTGTTTTTGGGTACTGTCGGCGGTCTGATCGGCAAACAATAATAACCCTGCCCTTGCAGATATTCCGCTTTGGCAAGGGCGGCTTCATTCCCGCCTAAAATATAGGGGACGATGCAGGTTTGGCTCGGCATTATTTGCGTCCTATGCGCCACTTCCCGCCGTAAAAATGCACTTAACTGCTCAAGACGGCTTCTTTCTTTTGAGAATTGCGGCAATCGTTCAAAAATAAAATAAGTCCAAGCCACATTAAACGGCGGCAATGCAGTTGAAAAAATCAATGAGCGCATTTGATTAACCAAACATTCTTTCAATACTTGGTTGCAGACGGCATACGCCCCCACCGAGGCTAAGGCTTTACCGAAAGTGCCGACCAATAAATCAATCTCGGCAATCAAATTATCCCGTTCGGCAATCCCCAATCCGTTTTGCCCATAAACACCGATTGCGTGGGCTTCATCCACATAAAGATAAGTATTGGGAAACTGTTTTTTCAATTGGACAAGCTGTTTCAAGTCCGCCACATCACCGTCCATACTGAAAACAGATTCGGTAACGATAAAAGTGCGGTCAAATTTTCCGACATTTTTTTCAAGCAGATTGTTCAAATGTTCATAATCATTATGACGATAACGGAAAAACGCACACCGGCTCAAACGGATGCCGTCAATCATACTGGCGTGAACAAATTTATCTGCCAAAATCAAACTTTTCGTCGTCGTCAAAGCAGGCAAAATGCCGATATTGGCGTGATAGCCGCTATTGAACAATAACGCGCTTTCCCGTCGGAAACGTTGTGCGACAAGCTGCTCAAGATCGGTATAAATAGGAAAGTTGCCCGTTAATAAACGCGATGAAGAACTGGTAAAAGAGGGAAAATTACCGCCGTATTGCTGCAAAAAAGACCGGTGCAAATGTTCATCTGATGCCAAACCCAAATAATCATTAGATGACATATTCAACATTTTGCGGTTTTCCCGCGTAATATACCGCCCTTGATGAATTAAATCCGGAATCGAACGATATTGATTTTGCGCGCTAAGCTGTTCCAGTTGCTGTTTGAAAGCATCCATTTTTCATCCTAATGTTCATATTCCTGCGTTAAAGCCAAAATCATGCCTTCCGTTAATTTCTGAAGTTCATCATCTTTAATCACAAATGGTGGCATCACATAAACCAATTTTCCGAAAGGTCGAATCCAAACACCTTGTTCCACAAAACGTGGGACTAAAGTTTTCATATTTACCGCACTTTTCATTTCAACCACCCCAATCGCCCCTAATACGCGAACTTCTTTGACATAATCTTTTTCAGCTAAAAGTGAAAGCTGTCGTTTTAAGGAATGCTCAATTCGCTGAATATTTTGCTGCCAAGTACTTTCCAACAATAAACGGATAGATTCCGTCGCAATCGCACAAGCCAACGGATTTGCCATAAAAGTGGGGCCGTGCATAAAGCATTTAGCCTCACCGCTACAAATAGTTTGCGCCATTTCAGTGGTCGTAATGGTTGCCGATAAAGTTAAATAACCACCTGTTAAGGCTTTACCGATACACATAATATCTGGCGAAATGCCTGCGTGTTCGGCTGCAAATAATTTTCCTGTTCGACCAAATCCCGTAGCGATTTCATCAAAAATCAGCAAAACGCCATATTGTTTACAAAGTGCTTGTGCTTTCACTAAATAAGTTGGCGAATAAAAATACATACCGCCTGCACCTTGCACAACAGGTTCTAAAATTAGTGCGGCAATTTCATTACCTTTTTCTCGAAGTAAATCAGCTAAAGGTTCAATCGCACAATCATTCCAAGATTCATTAAATGAAATATTAGGTTGAGGAAGAAAATACTGCACGGGCAGGCTTTGATGAAATAAATGATGCATCCCTGTGGTTGGATCACACACTGACATCGCATTCCACGTATCGCCGTGATAACCTGAACGAATAGTGGCAAATTTTTGTCGTTGTGGTTCCCCTTTTGCGTGCTGATATTGAATAGCCATTTTCATCGCCACTTCTACCGCAACTGAACCGCTATCGGCAAAAAAGATTTTATCCAATCCATTGGGCAAAATTTGTACTAATAATTGAGCTAATTCCACCGCTGGATCGTGGGTAAATCCACCAAACATAATATGGCTCATTTTTTCCAATTGATTCTGTGCTGCCGCATTTAAGCGTGGATGATTATAACCGTGCAACGCTGCCCACCAAGAAGACATACCATCAATCAAACTACGACCATCTTTTAAAGTTATCATCACGCCATCAGCACGTTCCACCGCATAAAGCGGCATATCAGAAGAAACTGAAGAATAAGGATGCCAAATATGTTGTGTATCAAAAGCTAAAAGTGATTGTTCATCCATCATTCATTTACCATTAAACATTTACTCGTATCGCAAGGCAGCGGCAGGTTCTACTTTCGCTGCACGATAAGCAGGATAAAGGGTAGAAAGTAAAGAAAGCAACAAGGAAAATCCAATGACAAACATTATTTGAATCAAGGATAATTCTGTCGGTAAAAAAACACCTTGAGGATTTACCGCACTTACAATCTCTGTTAAGTTCAAGGTAACTACGCTTATTCGGTTATAAATTGGTTACATCATTGAGCAATTGCTGATTTAATAAAGCGGATATACCGCCTTTCAATGTGTGAGCTAGTAAAAGCCCCCTTTTAAAATTCGCTTATAAAGCTCGTCATCGATAATTTCTTTTTTGATGAATCGCCCTGTGCTTATTCCTCGCTCAATTTTTTCTAGCGTTTCTATTCTCGCTTGCTTGTAAACGATATAGCTTCTATGTTTTATAAATTCGTGCTCGCCTTGCTCAATATAACAAGCGTTATCGTGTGGTTTATCTGGCTTTACGCTTGAGCAGTTTTTAATTCGTTGAACATTGTTACCCTCTTTTTGCTTTTTTGGTTCTCTAAGGTTCGATTAGGTCTTATTTTACTGATTTTTTAAACAGTTGCAACGTATCTATAAAAATCTTTATTTAATCACTTGCCTTGAACCATTGATATATCTATCTTTATTTCTAAAATAAGTGATAAAAGTGACTAAATTTTAAAAAGTTTCGTGGAGTTTTCGGGAATAAGAGAAATATAAGAAAAAAGCCTAGTATCATTGATCACAAATTCGGGCTTTTAGTGTGCTATCTCTATCAAGTTTGGATTGACGATGATAGAAGAAGGTACTTCTAGCTCATTTCGCTATAGGCAAAAGTATTTATAACGGATAATGCACTCTCAAACTTTGGACTGTTTCTGCCGTTTGGCTTCGTCCCTCTTGATTATTTCGTCCAACTTTTTAGAAAAGCCACCTCGACTTCTCACTCAAGGATGCGTAGGCGTAAAGGTTCTTCTTCTGTTTTTAGTGGGGGAGAGGCATTTTAGCGTATTTGGGTTTCATACTTGGGCGACCTTTAGGGTTCCAC
>NZ_JAHAHT010000067.1 GCF_018373095.1 Haemophilus parahaemolyticus | reverse complement strand
GGAGATCAAGTAGATGGCAACTAAAAAAGCTGGTGGTTCAACTCGTAACGGTCGTGATTCTGAAGCTAAACGCCTTGGTGTTAAACGTTTCGGTGGCGAGTCTGTTTTAGCAGGTAGCATCATTGTTCGTCAACGTGGTACTAAATTCCACGCAGGTACAAACGTAGGTATGGGTAAAGACCACACTTTATTCGCAACTGCAGATGGTAAAGTTAAATTCGAAAGAAAAGGCGACAAAAACCGTCAATACGTAAGTATCATTGCTGAGTAATTTAAAGCAAAATTTCAAGAAAACCTCACAAATGTGAGGTTTTTTTATACCTAAAATCTATAATAATCCTATGCAAAAACAACAACCCCTAGCAGGCTTCCTCTTCGCCCTCCTTGCAGTATTGATGTGGGGAACACTGCCAATAGCTCTACAGCCTATCTTAAAAGAGATGAACGCCCAAACTATCGTTTGGTTTCGCTTTATTGTTGCGATGATTGGCGTATTTTTTATGCTCTTCTTTGCAAAAAAATTGCCAAAGGTGACCGCTTTAACACGCAAAGATCTAACTCTTTTAATCATTGGGATCTTAGGTCTCTCAGGCAATTTTTTCCTATTTAACGTGGCATTACGCTATATTCCAGCCACCGCAAGCCAAGTTATCAGCCCACTTTCTTCCTTTGCCATGATTTTATGCGGTGCATTTTTGTTCAAAGAAACTATCCGATTAAATCAAAAACTAGGATTTATCGTGGTAATTATCGGCTTAATCCTCTTCTTCCATAATCGCTTGGCAGATTTTTCGCAAATGAATGGCTACGCATTTGGAATCTTATGCGGGACATTAGCCAGCTTTATTTGGATCGGCTACGGGCTTTCGCAGAGAATCTTATTAAAACGTTTCAATTCGGTACAAATCCTGTTTATGATTTATATCGGTTGTAGCCTTGTGTTCACGCCACTCGCTGATTTCTCTCAAGCGGTCAATTTAAGCGGATTTGCTGTAATCTGTTTAGTCTATTGCTGTTTGAATACCATCATTGCCTACGGCTCCTATGCCGAAGCACTAAACCGCTGGGATGTTTCAAAAGTGAGCATTATGATGCCGTTAATCCCGATTGCTACGATGATTTTTTCAGAAATGGCGTATTTCTGGAAACCCGAAAGTTTTACACCGCCAGATCTCTCCTTGTTAACCGTTTTAGGGGCTTGTTTAGTAGTTTTTGGGGCGTTATTCTCTGCCGTAGGACATAAATTATTACATAGAAGAAGAGTAAAAAAATGAAGAAAAATGCAGGCTTAGGTTTTTGTTTGGCACTACTTGCCACGATGATGTGGGGTACGCTACCAATTGCGGCACAACAAGTATTGGTTTCGCTTGATGCTCAAACCCTTGTTTGGGCAAGATTTTGGGTGGCAGGCATTGGGCTGTTTCTTGTGCTTGGTTTTGCAAAAAAATTGCCAAAGTTGACCGTTTGTAATGCTAAACATTTCGGTTTAATGTTGCTCGGCACACTTGGTTTATCAGGCAATTTCTTTTTGGTCGCAGAAGGATTACATTATATCTCGCCTACAACAACTCAAGTTTTATGGCAATTTTCGCCTTTCTTGATGATTTTCTTAGGTGTTGTTTTGTTTAAAGAACCATTTAATCTTTCGCAAAAAGTCGGCTTTTTACTGCTTATTATCGGCTTAATCGCATTTTTTAACGACAAATTCGGCGAACTTCTGCAACTTAATGCTTATGCACTTGGTTTGATTTTAAGTACAGCAGGCAGCTTGATTTGGGTCTGTTATGGCATTGCCCAAAAGTTATTGCTAAAGCGGTTTAATTCGCAACAAATCTTAATGATAATTTACCTCAGCTGTGGCATTGCGTTTAGCCCATTTGCCAGCCCAACCCAAATTGGCGAGATCAGCACGCCTTTTGTATGGGGTTGTTTTATCTATTGTTGTTTGAACACGTTGATTGCCTACGGCTCTTATGGGGAGGCGTTGAGTTTGTGGGACACCTCGAAAGTCAGCGTAGTTACCACGATGATTCCGATTTTCACGATGCTGTTTTCGATTTTAGGGCACATGATTTTTCCAGAAACTTTTTCCAGCCTAGAGATGAACTGGATAAGTTATGTGGGGGCAATTGTAGTCGTGCTTGGTGCAATGATGGCAGCGGTGGGACACAAAATCTTTGGAAAATAAAGATAAAAAAATAGCTAGCAATTCGTTTGCTAGCCATTTTGAGAGGTCTACATAATGAATAAAACTTTATAACGACTATAAATAGTAGTCGTTATAATAGACTCGTTGGAAAAAAGAAAGTTCACTAAATTTTGAAAAATTAATGATTTTTTTCACATTTTTTGCAACACACTTTTGCTGGCACAGGATCTTCTCCGCCTTCATTTAATGGATTACAACGCAAAATACGTTTGAAGGCTAAATATCCTCCTTTGATTGCTCCGTGAATTTTAATTGCTTCAACAGCATAAGTGGAACAGCTCGGATAAAATCGGCATCGGGGACCAATTAAAGGACTAATAAAATAACGATAGAAATAAATCGGCAGTAGCAAGATTTTGGATGCTAGGCTGATTTGTTCTCTTCTTTCGTTGATTTCTTTTGTGGCTTTATCTGTTGTTTGGTTTGAGGTTGTGGATTTTTGCTCAGGCGGATATGTCTTGCCCATAATTTTTCTAACGTTTCAAAAAGCGTGGCATTATCCAACTTGCCAATCCCCCCTTTCGCTACGAAAACAAAATCCATATTTGGTAGTTCGTGCTGTTTTAAGCGAAAAGATTCCCGCACAATGCGTTTAATACGATTGCGATCGTGAGCACGTTTGAGATGTTTTTTAGCAACGGTTAAGCCTAGACGGGGATTTTCTGCCGTATTTAAACGAGCCAAAAGCGTCATTTGAGGAGTGCTGGCTCGAAAAGGATTTTCAAACACAGCTTTAAATTGAACGGGAGCTAATAAACGTAGCTCCCGAGAAAAAGTTAGCGTCTTCACTTTCACAATTGTGGGTGATTAGCTGCTCTAACTGCAAATTATGCAGATAAAGATTTGCGACCTTTAGCACGACGACGTGCTAAAACTTGACGACCATTTTTAGTAGCCATACGAGCACGAAAACCGTGTGTACGAGCACGTTTTAATACAGAAGGTTGGAATGTACGTTTCATTATTTATCTACCTAATAAAAAGTTATTGGCAAAATGCCAATTCAAGACTATAAAAAGAGGTCGCCATTTTAACGGTAAACAAACAAAAAGGCAAGGCGAAAACCACGGTTAAATGTTAAAATCTGCACAAATTTTATTTGTCATTCCCTACAAATTCAAGCAAACTACACTTTATTTGCTCATAACGAAAAAAGAAGAGAAAAAATATGGAAAATAAAAAAATCGGTGTGTTACTTACAAACCTTGGTACACCAGATGCCCCTACCACTTCCGATGTAAAACGTTACTTAAAACAATTCTTAAGCGATCCGCGGGTGATCGACCTTCCTAAATTCAAATGGCAAACGATCTTAAATTGCTTCGTGTTACCAAAAAGATCACCAAAAGTGGCAAAACTTTATCAAGCAATCTGGACGGCTGAAGGCTCACCGCTGCTTGCTATTTCACGCAAACAACAAAAAGCCCTGCAAAATTATTTCAATGCGAAAGGCAAAAATGTCGTTGTGGAGCTCGGAATGAGCTACGGCAACCCAAGTATGGCACAAGCGGTCGAAAACTTGACTAAACAAGCGGTCGAAAAAATTATCGTATTACCGCTCTACCCACAATATAGCAGCACCACAACCGCCTCGGTATTGGACGCCTTTGCAGAGAGCCTAAAACAGCATCGCCGTGTTGTGCCGTTTGAGTTTATTCACAGCTACCACAACGACCCACTTTATATCGAAGCCTTGGCGAACAGCATTACGCTTGAGACCGATGAATTACTGCTTTTCTCTTTCCACGGCATTCCAAAACGCTACGCAGATGAAGGCGATTTCTACCCGCAACACTGCCAACAAACCGCAGAATTGGTTGCTCAAAAATTAAACCTAACATCTGAACAATGGAAATTGACTTTCCAATCTCGTTTTGGTGATGAAGAGTGGTTGCAACCTTACACTGATGAAACGCTTGAAAGCTTTCCAAGTCAAGGCGTTAAAAAAGTGGCAGTAATTTGTGCGGGCTTCTCAGTCGATTGCTTAGAAACGCTTGAAGAAATTGCCGAAGAGAATAAAGAAAACTTCATTAATGCAGGTGGGGAAAGCTACCGCTATATTCCAGCCCTCAATGCGACAGGCGATCATATAAAGGTGATGGTAAAACTGATTGAAGAAAAAATCTAATTTGTAAGGAACAAATATGCCAGAACTTCCAGAGGTGGAAACCAGTTTGCGTGGCGTTGAGCCTTATTTGCAAGGGCAAACTATCAAGCAGATTATCACTCGCACGCCTAAATTACGCTGGGTAATTCCTGTTGAGCTTTCTCAAATGCAAAGGGCAAACATTCTTTCACTTTCTCGCCGTGCTAAATATCTGATTTTGCATACTGACAAAGGCGATATTATTGTGCATCTTGGGATGTCAGGTTCGCTGGGTATTTTGAAGGCGAGTGATAATCAGCCAGCAGGCAAGCACGATCACGTGGATTTAATTACTGAATCAGGCGTGATTTTACGCTACAACGATCCGCGTAAATTTGGTTGTTGGCTCTGGGCAGAAAAGGCGGGCGAACACGAACTTTTGCAAAAACTAGGGCCTGAACCTCTTTCTGACAGTTTTACAAGCGGTTATTTATTCGAGAAAAGTCGCAAAAAAACCGTGGCGGTGAAAAACTTTATTATGAACAATGAAGTGGTAGTCGGCGTGGGGAATATCTATGCTTGCGAATCGCTATTTATGGCAGGCATTCATCCTGAACTTTCTGCCCAAAACCTCACGCAAAAGCAGTGCGAACGTTTAGTAAAAGTCATCAAAGAGGTGCTCACCAAATCAATCACCCAAGGCGGCACAACGCTCAAAGATTTTATTCAACCCGACGGCAAGCCTGGTTATTTTGCTCAAGTACTACAAGTTTACGGACGCAAAGGAGATGAGTGCAACGATTGTGGCTCAATTATCGAAGCGAAAGTGGTAGGGCAACGCAATACGTACTTCTGCCCAAAATGTCAGCGATTGCCGAGATAGAGGATAAAATAAGCAAGCGGTGGTTTTTCAATTGGAATTTGCAAATTCTAAGAGAAAAATCACCGCTAGAATAGCTAAAAAGAGTGTTTAAAGATTTACCACATATTGCCCCACGCCTAGCTCGTCTTCTTTACGCGTGCGTGCGATGACGCTGGCGGCAGATTCTACCACGCGTAATCCCATTTCATCTTCGGTGCGAACTACTTCGCCACGCAGTGAATTGGTATAAACGTCGGTGATTTTCACATCCACAAATTTGCCGATCATATCTGGCGTGCCCACGAAATTCACCACGCGGTTGGTTTCAGTTCGACCAGTCAGTTCCATAATATCTTTTTTCGATGGGCCTTCTACTAAAATACGCTGTTCTGTGCCAAGCATCGCACGGCTGAACTGCATCGCTTGGTGGTTGATACGTTGTTGTAAACGCGCCAAACGCTCTTTTTTCTCGTCTTCGCTCACATCATCTGGAATATCTGCCGCTGGCGTGCCTGGGCGTGCCGAGTAGATGAAGCTAAAACTCATATCAAAATTGACTTGCTCAATTACTTTCATCGTTTGTTCAAAGTCTTCCGCTGTTTCGCCTGGGAAACCGACAATAAAGTCAGAGCTGATTTGAATGTTTGGGCGTACTTCACGTAATTTGCGGATAATTGCTTTGTATTCCAATGCAGTGTGGTTACGTTTCATCATTGTTAAAATACGGTCTGCACCACTTTGGATTGGTAAGTGTAAGAAGCTTACCAATTCTGGCGTGTCGCGATAAACTTCAATGATATCGTCAGTAAATTCAATTGGATGGCTGGTGGTGTAACGCACGCGGTCGATGCCGTCAATCGCTGCCACTAAGCGAAGTAATTCTGCAAAGGTGCATATACCACCGTCAAAGGTTTCACCACGATAAGCGTTTACGTTTTGACCGAGTAAGTTCACTTCACGTACGCCTTGCTCCGCGAGTTGTGCGATTTCAAATAATACATCATCCACAGGACGAGAAACTTCTTCGCCGCGGGTGTAAGGCACTACGCAGAATGAGCAGTATTTGTTACAGCCTTCCATAATAGAAACGAACGCCGTTGGGCCTTCCGCTTTTGGCTCTGGCAAGCGGTCGAATTTTTCGATTTCTGGGAAAGAAATATCCACAATCGCACGGTCACCGCCGCGGATTTTATTAATCATTTCTGGCAAGCGGTGTAAGGTTTGCGGCCCGAATACGATATCCACGAAAGGCGCACGTTCACGGATATGTTCACCTTCTTGTGAAGCTACACAACCGCCCACGCCGATAATCAAATCAGGTTTGTCTTTCTTCCAGTTTTTCCAACGACCTAATTGCGAGAATACTTTTTCTTGTGCTTTTTCACGAATTGAGCAAGTATTGAGCAACAACACGTCCGCTTCTTCAGGTTTATCGGTCAGTTCTAAACCGTGGGTTGAATTTAAGAGATCCGCCATTTTTGATGAGTCATACTCATTCATTTGACAGCCCCAAGTTGTAATATGTAATTTTGCCATAATCGTCTATATTGCTGTTAATAAATAGGTTATCAGTAATGAGAAAAGAAAAGCGTAGAGACTGGCTCTACGCTAAAAATTCTGGGTTATTTTACCCGATTGGCTATTTTTTGGCTATAACTAAATTTGATGTGCTGTTGTAGCATCTTGCAAATCTTTCGTAGAAAAAGACCGCTTATTAAACATTATTTGTAATCATAATGATAATATTCATAACGGTTAGATGCTGTACGTTTCATACCATTTAGAATGACTCCTTTCACGGGTACGCCAGATTGCTCGAAACGTTTTTGCGATAACTCTAACTCTTTTATAGAAGTTTCTCCAAAACGGGCAACAAGCAATGTTGCTCCTACATAGCGACCAACAATTGCTGCATCGGTTACAGCTAAAATTGGCGGGGTATCTACAATGACTAAATCGTATTGTTTAGATGCCCACTCTAATAGTTGTTGGAATCGAGCACTTGAAAGTAACTCTGATGGATTAGGAGGTCGTTTACCTGTTAAGATTACATCAAAACTACCATAATGTTGTACAGCACTTTCGAATGGCAGATTTTCTGAAATTACCGTACTAACACCATTATCTTTAGAGAGTTTTAAGAAATGATGCAAGCGGCTTTTACGTAAATCCGTATCGATTAAAAGTATTTTTTGTCCTGTTTTAGAAAGTACATTCGCTAAATTTGAAGAAATAAAACTTTTACCTACACTAGGTGCAGGGCCTGAAATCATTAATAAGTTGTTATTCGCTTCCATCATAGCGAAATGTAAGCTTGTTCTTAAGCTACGTAAAGCTTCAATAGATAAATCGGTTGCAGAAATTTCGGATAACAATGCAGAATGCCCTGAAGTATGTGCTTTCGTGCTTTCTTGAGTATCTGAATATGGAATGGTTGCATAAGTCGATAAACCTATTTCATCAATTTCAGAGGTAGATTGAATCCCTCTATGTAATAACGCTTTTGTAATCGCAAACAGAGATGAAAGGATCAAACCTAATAACAGCGATAATGCCACAATAATCGCTTTTTTAGGCGCTACTGGTTCATCAAATGCTTGTGCTTTATCTAAAATACGTACATTGCCTATCGCACTTGCTTTAACAATTTCAAGCTCTTGAATTTTATTTAAAAGCTGAATATAGATTTGTTGGTTTACTTCCAAATCACGAGTTAAACGAATAACTTCTTTTTGCGTGCTCGGTAAACGTTCAACTTGCTTATTTAAACGATCTTTCTCTCCATTAAGAATTTTACGCTTTTCAATTAATGCGGTATATGCTGGGTGATTACGCGTAAATTTCTGTGAAATCTCACTTTCTTTCATAGTCAGCTCATTTAAATCTGATTCTAATTGAACAATCGTATCTAACGCTGATTTTGCTTCCAAGTTTAAATCAACAGAATCATTTTTCTGACGATACTCATTGAGTGCATTTTCCGATTCGGTTAAGCGTTGTTTTAACTCTGGCAATTGCTTTGTTAAAAACTCAAGACTTTTTGAAGCTTCTGCAGAATTACGAGCAATATTTTGTAATAAATAATTTTCAGCAATATTTTGAACTATACGTTTAATTTTTTCTTTGTTATCACCGTTAAGAGAAATTTCAATAATCCCAGTTTGTTTGCCTGTTTCAGCCACTGAAATTTCTTTTTGTAAAGATGTTACTGCGTCTAGTTCTGAAATTTTGCGAATATTAAAACGTTGCCCTTCAGGTGCATTTAATGCCGACGCACTAAAGATAAGCTCATCTGTCTCATATTTATGACCAATAACGCCTTCTAATATAGGCTTATTATTAGACAATAAAATGAAGTTTCCTGGTTGTTCACCTACTTGAAGAGTTAATTCTGCTATATTGGTTTTAGGTATAAACTGATCGACCACTAAATTAGGCACATTTCCCATTAAACGAGCAATGCCTTTTCCGATTATAGGTAATGAAAATTGAGGCTGGACTTGCGTCGTTAAATTTAATTGCTCAACAGTGTTAGATAAAACCATTCTGGATTTTAAAATAGCTACTTCCGTTGCAGATGAAGATTGCCCTTCAAAAATTCCTGAAAAATCTTTAAGTGCTCCGCCTGAAGATTTACTTTCTACTTGAACCGCAGAATTAGCACTATAAATAGGCGTAGCAAGAATAGCATAAAGCGTACCAATAATGGTTGTTAATAATGTAAATGCTACAATCCACCATTTACGATCCCACACTGAACCTAAAAGTTTTGTTAACTCGATTTCATCATTTCTATTATCAGCCATTTATCTTTTTTCCTTTATCTTGATAATTTCTTCTGCCACGCCAATGCTGCTGTTTCAATTTGTTTATAAACAGCTTCAAACATCTCTCGACTTTGACGATAAGGATCAGCAATTTCTTGATTTCCCTCTAACCAACGCCCAAAGAGCATTACTTTACCCGTAGATTCAGGAGAAATTTCTCTTACTTTCTCTATATGTCCTTTTTCCATTACTAAAATAAGATCTGCTTGTCGGCATAAATCATGCGTTAATTGCTGAGATTTATGAGAAGAAAGATCAATATTATGTTTGCGAGCTACATCTAGCATTGTGTTATCTGCTTGTTTTCCAACTAAACGGCTACGTTCTGCAGAAATTCCTGCTGAATGAATTGCTTTTTCTGGGAAATGTATGCTTAGCAATGCTTCACCTAAAGGTGAACGACAAATATTTCCTACACAAACAACTAAAATATTCTCAAACATACTACCAATTCCGAATTCTTAACATTGATTCTGTTAAATTATCAAAACCAGATAAGGTTGGTACAACTTGGGTTATCACACGATTCCAACGCGTAATAGGAGCGGTCGTAACATAAACCACATCATAAGGTTTTAAATAAAACTCGGTGCCCAGAACATAAGAAGTTGCATTAGAAAGATCAAGCTGATAAATATCTGCAATTTTTTCTAATTTATTAGCTCCATCCACTGTTGGATGAATTAATGAAGCATCATTTCTTTGTCCTCGAATAACAAAAATCCCCGTTGCATCTGCTGCTAATTTATCAATACCACCACTTTCCGCAATTGCCTCTGTTAATGTCATACCATAATGGGTAATTTTAAGCATCTGCGGTTTTGAAACTTCGCCTACCACAAAAACTTTGTTTGCATCATTACGAGGAACATGCACGATATCCCCATCTTTTAATAAGCGGTTTTGGGTTAAATCTCCACGCTCAATTAAGGCTTCTAAGGAAACTTTTTCATCACGACCTTTGCTTGTAATGGTGACATTATGCCAATCTGCATTATCCGACAATCCGCCAGCTTTATTCACGGCATCTAATAAAGTTAAAGGTACATTCGTTAAAAATTGTTGACCTGGCGTTTTGATTTCACCTGTAACATACGCTTTCTGCGATTTGTATGCGGCAACGGTTACATCAATTTGAGGCTCGGCAATATAAGTAGCAAGCTGCTTTGTGAGTTTCTCACGGACTTCATTTACCGTTAACCCTGCTACTTTTACTTGACCAACATAGGGATAAAAGATGGTTCCATTTGCGTGTACTTGGTTACCTGAATCCGCAGCCGAACGGTACGTTCCCGCTGGTGTAGTTAACTCTGGATGATCCCAAACAGTTACATTTAATA
>NZ_JAHAHT010000066.1 GCF_018373095.1 Haemophilus parahaemolyticus | reverse complement strand
GTGATTTGTGGAACACCTACACCAGTTACAATGCGAGTTGTACAAATTGAACCAGGACCAATACCTACTTTCACTGCACTTGCGCCTGCGTCTGCAAGTGCGATAGCACCGTCAGCTGTTGCTACATTACCCGCAACGATAGGTAAGTTTGGATATTTCGCTCGAGTTTCACGAACGCGTTGTAATACGCCTTCTGAGTGACCGTGAGAAGAATCAATTAACAGTACATCTACGCCTGCTTTCACTAATGCATCAATACGTTCTTCATTGCCAGCACCTGCGCCAACCGCAGCACCAACACGTAAACGACCAAATTCATCTTTACACGCATTTGGTTTTTGTTCTGCTTTTTGGAAGTCTTTAACGGTAATCATTCCTTTCAGTTTAAAGCTGTCATTGACCATCAATACTTTTTCAACACGATGTTGGTGCATTAATGCTAAGATTTCTTCGCGAGTTGCCCCTTCTTTTACCGTTACTAAGCGGTCTTTTTTTGTCATTACTTGCGAAACGGTTTGATGTAAATCTTTTACGAAACGAGTGTCACGACCAGTAATAATACCGATTAAGTTATTTTCCCCATCTACAACAGGATAGCCTGCAAAGCCATTTTTCTTCACCATTTCAGCAAGTACGGCAAGAGTTAAATCAGGAGAAACAGTCACAGGTTCAGAAACAATACCACTTTCGAATTTTTTCACTTTACGCACGCGATCGGCTTGGCGTTCGATCGTCATATTTTTATGAATAAAGCCAATGCCACCTTCTTGCGCTAAAGAGATTGCAAGTTTGGTTTCAGTTACGGTATCCATCGCAGCAGAAAGCATAGGAATATTCAAAGTAATTTCTTTAGTGAGCTTGGTTGAAAGATTGGCTGTATTTGGCAGCACAGTAGAATGCGCTGGGACGAGTAGAACATCGTCAAAAGTAAGGGCTTCTTGTTTGATTCGTAAAGACATTTGCAATAGTTCCTTAATAAAATAAAAATTGTGCTAGAAATTATTGCGGGCGAATTATACAGGGCTTTTCTGCTCCTGTAAATCATAAAAATGCAGAACTAAGCAATCGTTTGCTAGCCCTCAAATGCTTAGGTAAAATATGTAGAAAAATTGTTTAAAGAATGTAAAAGCTATTAAAGAAATCAACTTCTTTACTTGAATAGCGATAAATAGTCCTTATTATGGTACACTAACAAATTAACAGACAACGTTTAATAGAGAATAAGGCAGAATGGGAAGAAAACGTAGTGCCAGCTCGTCACGTTGGTTGGCGGAGCACTTTAAAGATCAATTCGTGCAGAAGGCACATAAGCAGAAACTACGCTCTCGAGCGTATTTCAAATTAGATGAAATTCAAAAAACAGACCGCTTGTTTAAACCAGGAATGACCGTGGTGGATTTAGGTGCAGCACCAGGGGGGTGGTCTCAATATGCAGTCACTCAAATTGGCGGGAAAGGACGTATTATTGCCTGTGATATTTTAGATATGAATCCGATTGTTGGTGTAGATTTCTTACAAGGTGATTTCCGTGAAGAGAGCGTGTTAAATGCACTGCTTGAGCGTGTAGGTGATGATATGGTGAATGTGGTAATGTCAGATATGGCACCGAATTTCAGCGGAATGCCGTCGGTTGATATTCCACGTGCAATGTATTTAGTGGAATTAGCGTTAGATATGTGCCGTCAAGTATTGGCACCAAAAGGCAGTTTTGTGGTCAAAGTATTCCAAGGTGAAGGTTTTGACGAATATTTGCGTGATATTCGAGCGATGTTTAGTACCGTAAAAGTCCGTAAACCAGAGGCTTCTCGTGATCGTTCACGAGAAGTTTATATTGTGGCAACGGGCTATAAAGGCTAATCTTCATTTTTTATTTTTCTAGTAGTGTAGGGGCTTAATCTTGAACGATTTTGTGAAAAATATCATCCTTTGGGTAGTGGTTGCGATTGTATTGATGACTGCCTTTGAAGGTTTCAATTCAAACTTTGGCAACAATGCCAATAACTCGGTGGCATATTCGACTTTCTTAAATGATATTCGTACGAATACATTAAAAGATGTAGATATGACGAGCAACAGTGAAACGATTAACGTGACCAAAAAAGATGGCACGAAATATCAAACTGTGATGCCAATGTATGACCGTGATTTGTTAGCGGATTTATCTAAAACAGATGCAACGGTAACAGGTCAGCCAGAAGAACGTCGCGGATTATTAACGCAAATCTTAATTTCGTGGTTCCCGATGTTGCTTTTAATTGGTTTCTATGCGTTCTATATGCGTCAAATGCAAGGCGGTGGCGGTAAAGGTGCATTTAGCTTTGGTAAGAGCAAAGCGAAAATGTTGACTGCAGATCAAGTTAAAACCACTTTTGCAGATGTTGCTGGTTGTGATGAAGCGAAAGAAGAAGTGGGCGAAGTGGTTGATTTCTTGCGTGATCCAAGCAAATTCCAAAAATTGGGCGGGCGTATTCCAAAAGGGATCTTAATGGTTGGTCCTCCAGGTACAGGTAAAACCTTGCTAGCGAAAGCGATTGCGGGCGAAGCTAAAGTGCCATTCTTTACAATGGCTGGTTCAGACTTTGTGGAAATGTTTGTCGGTGTAGGAGCTTCCCGCGTTCGTGATCTTTTCGAACAAGCGAAGAAAAATGCCCCTTGTATCATCTTTATTGATGAAATTGATGCGGTCGGGCGTAAGCGTGGTGGTGCAGGCTTCAGTGGTGGTCACGATGAACGCGAACAAACCTTAAACCAAATGTTGGTTGAAATGGACGGTTTTGAAGGTTCTGAAGGCGTGATTATTATCGCGGCAACTAACCGCGCGGACGTATTAGATGATGCATTAACCCGTCCTGGTCGTTTCGACCGCCAAGTAACTGTTGATTTGCCAAACGTGAAAGGGCGTGAGCAAATTTTGCAAGTTCACTTGAAAAAAGTACCGCTTGCAGAGGGCGTGGATGCAATGCAAATTGCGCGTGGTACCCCGGGTTATTCGGGTGCACAATTAGCGAACTTGGTAAACGAAGCTGCGTTATTTGCTGCACGTAAAAATCGCCGAGTAGTAACGATGGAAGATTTCGAACAAGCCCGTGATAAAATCAATATGGGGCCTGAACGTCGTTCTAATACGATGACAGAAAAAGAGATCATCAACACCGCATACCACGAAGCAGGGCACGTTATCGTCGGTTACTTAATGCCAGAACATGATCCACTTAATAAAGTGACTATTGTGCCACGTGGTCAAGCATTAGGCTTTGCTCAATTTTTGCCAGAAGGCGACCGTGTGAGTGAAACATTTACCAAATTA
The DNA here is from genome assembly GCF_018373095.1 of Haemophilus parahaemolyticus. Lineage (GTDB taxonomy): Bacteria > Pseudomonadota > Gammaproteobacteria > Enterobacterales > Pasteurellaceae > Haemophilus_A > Haemophilus_A parahaemolyticus_A. Next base: position 7,254 of record NZ_JAHAHT010000066.1, on the reverse strand, counting down.
GAAAGCCAACTTTCTACCTTATTTGCAGGGCGTATTGCAGAAGGTTTGATTTTCGGTGAAGATAAAATTACTACAGGGGCTTCGTCTGATATTCATCGTGCAACCCAAATTGCACGTGCAATGGTAACACAATGGGGCTTCTCAAAAGAGCTTGGTCCAATTTTCTATCAAAATGAAGATGGTATGGGGGCAATCAAAGGCGTTTCAGAAGAGTCGCAAAAATTGATTGATACCGAAATGCGTAAAATCATTGATCGTAACTATAACCGTGCAAAACAAACGTTAGAAGACAATATCGACATTTTACACGCAATGAAAGATGCGTTATTGAAATATGAAACGCTTGATCGCAAACAGATTGATGACTTAATGGCACGCCGTCCAGTGGGAGAGCCGTCTGGTTGGAATGATAAACCAACACAAGGCCCATCACACAATAATAAAGAGGAAACGACAGAAAAACCTGTTCGAACAGATTTAGAAAGCGACCCAAAAGAAGGTGATATGGCGGATAATTCATAATTCTTCTTTACTTTTCTTAAGCCAGAAATAGCGATATTTCTGGTTTTCTTTTTGCCTATATGTTGGTCGCTTTTGGGGCAGTAATTGACAATCGCATTTTACCCGATAAAATAAACTAATCGGAATTGTGAATTATTCGCAATTCCGTTCTTTTATTTAGGAAGCAGAATGAATTGGCAAACAGAATTAAATAACAGCTTTTCTTGGTTAATGGGTGCGTTGGTTTTCCTTTTAGTAGGATTATCCATCGCACTTTCTTTTTTGCGTAAAACGAAATTTGGCAAGCAATTTTGGCGAGTAGCACAGCCTGCTTGGGCGGTAAGTCATAAAGGGAAAACCTTAGGACTGATTATTTTGCTCTTGCTTTTTGTGCTGCTAGAAGTACGAATTAGCGTGCTCAACACCTATTTCTACAACGGTTTGTATAAATCTTTGCAAGATAAAGCAGTCGATGCTTTCTGGTTTTTTGCGGGTATTAACGCCTTACTTGTGTTGGTTAAAATTACCCATTCCATAGTGAACTATCTGATCACGCAAGCCTTTGAAATTAAATGGCTTGAAAAATTGAATGCAGAAATGCTTAATCGTTGGCTCGATCATAAAAATTATTATCTGCTTCGTTACCAAAAAGATCTACCTGACAACATAGATCAACGTATCGAACAAGATGCTTCAGCCTTTATTTCTGGCACGGTTTCAGCGGTAAAAGGTGTGCTCAATGCGATTGTTGCGACCATCGAATTTACCATTATTTTGTGGGGGTTGTCAGGGTTGCTAATGCTGTTTGGCTTGGAAATTCCTAAAGGCGTGGTCTTTTTTATCTATATTTTTATTCTTGTTGCAACTGCACTTTCGGTTTGGATTGGTCGTCCGCTTATTCGTTTAAACTTTAATAAAGAGAAGTTGCAAGGGGATTACCGTTATTCGCTTATTCGTGTGCGTGAAAATGCGGAAAGTATTGCGTTTTATTCTGGCGAAGAGAAAGAGAGAAACCACTTGCACGAACGGTTTAATTTCATTATTCAAAATCGCTGGGAGATTGTACGAAGAATGTTAGGGTTGGATGGCTTTAATACAGGGGTAACTCAAACAGCGATGATTTTACCGTTAATGTTACAAGCACCTCGATTTTTTGTAGGGCAGGCAACACTTGGTGATATGCATCAAACTGTGCAATCTTTTAACCGTTTGATGCGTGCCCTGTCGTTTTTCCGTTTGTTTTATGAAGAATTTACGCTCTATCAGGCAAGACTAAACCGTCTGTACGGTTTCTTTACTACACTTGATCATTTGGATAGCCTTCCTAGTCAGCCAACTTATCCTTGCACAAAAAGGGTTTTACTTACGTGACTTTGGAATCAAGGATGCAAGCGGTCAGATTTTGCTTTCAAATATCAATATTGAACTGCAGGCAGGTGATGCCTTGTTAATTCAAGGTGCGTCTGGGGCAGGGAAAACAACCTTGTTAAAGGCCTTAGCGGGAATTTATCCATTTGAGACTTTTGGTGTGGCAGAACAGGCTTGTTTAGATAAACCGCTGTTTTTACCTCAACGCCCTTATATGCCAGAGGGAACATTGCGTGAGGCAATTTGTTATCCAAATTTGAAGGTCACTGATTTTGAAATTCGTCAGGCAATGGAAGTCTGTTCATTGGATAAATACACTAATGCATTAGATGTGGATATGGATTGGCAAGCTACTCTCTCACCAGGGGAGTTACAACGTGTTGCTTTTGTCCGTATTGTGTTGGCAAAACCGCAATTGATTTTTTTAGATGAAACGACATCAGCATTAGATGAACCAACGGAGGCAATGTTATATCTCACAATTAAACATTGGTTGCCAGAGAGTATTATTATCAGCGTGGGGCATCGGTGCACACTTCAGCAGTTCCATAATAAGCAGATAACCTTAGGCAAACCACGCTTTGAATGTACTTATAGCTAATTTATTTGCAAGCGGTTAAATTTTTTTGACCGCTTGCAAATTGTGCTAGATTCTCGCCATTTTTTTTGACATAATACACCTCGTTTTTTATCTATTTTAGATAGAAAACAGAACTTATTTTTCAACACAAAAACACACATCTATCATCAAACTAGAAATTGGGGTGCTACTTTGTGGTCGGTTTTCTAGGATAGATGGAGGCTAAACCCCGTCTTGTCTTTCATAAGTGGCAAGGCAAACAACTTTAAAGGAAAATTCTTATGGCACAAGTTTCTATGCGCGATATGCTTAACGCAGGCGTTCACTACGGTCACCAAACTCGTTACTGGAATCCAAAAATGAAACCATTTATTTTCGGTGCTCGTAATGGTGTTCATATCGTAAACCTTGAAAAAACATTACCATTATTCAACGAAGCATTAGCAGAATTAACTCGTATTGCAAGCAATAACGGTAAAGTATTATTCGTAGGTACAAAACGTGCAGCGTCTGAAGCCGTTAAAGCAGCAGCAGTAGATTGCCAACAATTCTACGTAAACCATCGTTGGTTAGGTGGTATGTTGACTAACTGGAAAACAGTACGTCAATCAATCAAACGTTTAAAAGATTTAGAAGCTCAAACTCAAGACGGTACTTTTGACAAAATCACTAAAAAAGAAGCGTTAATGCGTACTCGTGAGTTAGAAAAATTAGAGTTAAGCTTAGGTGGTATCAAAAACATGAACGGCCTACCAGATGCGATCTTCGTAATCGGTGCTGACCATGAACATATCGCTATCAAAGAAGCAAACAACTTAGGTATCCCTGTATTCGCTATCGTTGATACTAACTCTACACCAGATGGCGTAAACTACATCATCCCAGGTAACGATGACGCAACTCGTGCGATCCAACTTTACTTAGATTCAGCAGTAGCTGCAATCAAAGAAGGTAAAGGTTTAAACGTTGAAGCTGAATTAGTAGTAGACGCAGAATAATCGTTATTTTGAAATAAGGCATAGCCCTTAAATCATCTGAGAGCAGGGGCTGAAAAGTAATCCCTGCTTTCTCTTATCTAAAATTCATTTCTGAGGAATAGTAAAATGGCTGAGATCACAGCATCATTAGTAAAAGAACTTCGTGAACGTACTGGTGCAGGTATGATGGAATGTAAAAAAGCACTAGTTGAAGCGAACGGTGATATCGAATTAGCAATCGACAACATGCGTAAATCTGGTCAAGCTAAAGCAGCTAAAAAAGCAGGTAACACTGCAGCAGAAGGCGTTATCTTAGCACGTATTGCTAATGGTTTCGGTGTTTTAGTTGAAATGAACTGCCAAACTGACTTCGTAGCAAAAGATGCTGGTTTCGTCGGTTTAGCGAACGAAGTTGCAGACTATGCAGTAGCAAACAAAGGTATCTCAATCGAAGAATTAGCAGCGAAATTCGAAGAACAACGTGTTGCATTAGTAGCGAAAATCGGTGAGAACATGACAATCCGTCGTGTTCAATTCTTAGATGGTCAAGTAATTGCTCAATACTTACACGGTGCGAAAATCGGTGTATTAGTTGCTGGTGAAGGTTCTGAAGAAGAATTACGTAAAGTAGCAATGCACGTTGCAGCATCTAAACCTGAGTTCGTAAACCCAGAAGATGTTTCAGCAGATGTGGTTGAACACGAACGTCAAATCCAAATCGACATCGCAATCAACTCAGGTAAACCAAAAGAAATTGCTGAGAAAATGGTTGAAGGTCGTATGAAGAAATTTACAGGCGAAGTTTCATTAACAGGTCAAGCATTCGTAATGGATCCTTCACAAACTGTAGGCGATTACTTAAAATCAGTGAATACTAAAGTAACTAACTTCATTCGTTTAGAAGTGGGTGAAGGTATTGAGAAGAAAGAAGAAGATTTCGCAGCAGAAGTAGCGAAAATCACTGGCGGTAACGCTTAATTCTTTCTTTTAGTATAGTTCATGTATAAGCAGCCTCATTTGAGGCTGTTTTAGTATCTTTTATTTGATACTATTTTAATTAGACTTGTATTCTGCCCAAAACAAGCGTAAACTTACCAACAATTTTTAGTCGGGGTGCCGAAAGGCTGAGATGATACCCGTGAACCTGAAACAGTTAGCACTGACGTAGGAAACTAATATGCCAATAAATCCATTTTCTTTTCATTCCATTTCTTATCCTTTCCTTTTTATTACGCATTCCCTTTAATCATTGAGGCGAGCGATGGTGCGTATTCAAGATTTGAGTCTTGCCTTTAACGGGCAGACGTTATTTGAGCATCTTAATTTAACCCTGTTGCCGAACGAGTGGGTAAGCTTGTTGGGCTGTTCAGGCGTGGGGAAATCGACACTTTTGCGACTACTGGCGGGCATTGAAACGCAAGGCGTGGTGCAGGGAAAAATCCTATTTGAACCGAAAGTTCGTATTGCGTGGTTGCCTCAAAAAGAGACACTTTATCCGTGGCTATCAATTGTTGATAACGTACAATTGCAAGCGGTCTTATTTGGGCGAAAATCTGCAAAAACCACTGAAAAAGCTAAAATGTTGCTTGAAAAAGTGGGAATGGCAGCACATTGGCACAAGCCTTGTTCGCAACTTTCAGGCGGGCAAAAACAGCGGGTTGCCTTGGCACGCACCTTAATGCAAGAGGCGGATTTGATTTTGCTTGATGAGCCTTTTTCCGCTCTTGATGCCATCAGTCGCCATCAACTTCAAGACTTAGCCTTTGAATTGCTCGAAGATAAATCAGTGCTGCTCGTGACCCACGATCCACAAGAGGCATTGCGGCTAAGCCATCGTATTTTTGTGCTGCGTTCGCCTGAAACTCATCAAACAGCATTGTCGGCGGTGATTCTGCCCGAAGGTAACGCCCCGCGTGAGTTGCATCAAGCCAATTTATGGGCGTTGCAGCAACAATTATTGCGGGAATTAGGGGGCGAGCAATGAAAATGCGCCTGCTCAAACCGCTTTTAATTGTAGGTGTGTTGTTGATGCTCTGGCAAATGGTCGCAACCTTGGGCAGCTTCCCACACTACATTTTGCCTTCACCGCAAGCTGTAGGGCAGCAGTTGTTCACACATGCTGAACTGCTTTGGCAGCATACGCAAGTCACGGTGTTAGAAATCTGCTTAGGGCTGTTGTTAGGCTTTCTGTTTGGGTTGATTTCGGCGTTGTTGCTCTCATTTTCTCGTCAAATTTCCGCCGTGTTATTACCGATTTTGGTCATTTCGCAAGCGATTCCCGTATTTGCCATCGCACCGTTGTTGGTGTTGTGGTTTGGCTATGGAATGGCATCCAAAATTGTGATGTCGGTGCTGATTATCTACTTCCCCGTCACGGCAGCTTGTTATGATGGGCTACGCAACACCCCACAAGCGTGGCTCGATTTGGCGAAAACCTTTAACATTTCCCCCTTCCGTTTATTGCTTAAAGTGCGATTACCTGCGGCTTTGCCTGCTTTTGCTTCGGGCTTGCGTATTGCGGTTTCGGTTGCCCCGATTGGTGCGGTGGTAGGCGAATGGGTAGGTTCGTCTGAAGGGTTGGGGTATTTGATGATTCACGCCAATGCCCGAATGCAAGTCGATTTAATGTTTGCTGCCTTGCTTATTTTAGTAGCAATTTCACTCTGTTTATATTTCAGCATTGATTGGCTATTACACCGTTTTATTTGGTCTGTTTAACTTTTCATTAAAGGAGAAAAAAATGAAGACAATCATCCGTTATTTTAGCTTTGTAATGGGGCTAATGCTCGCTCTTCCTAGCTTGGCAAAAGAGAAAATCAGCGTAATGCTAGATTGGTATGTAAATCCCGATCACGCAGCCATCATTGTAGCTCAACAAAAAGGCTTTTTTGAAAAAAATAACCTTGAGGTTAAAATTATTGAACCTGCTGATCCCGCATTACCGCCAAAATTAGCGGCGGCAGGAAAAGTTGATTTAGCCGTGAGTTATCAACCTCAGCTTTATCAACAAGTGGCAGAAGGCTTACCTTTAGTGCGAGTGGGTTCACTGATTTCAAATCCATTAAATAGCGTAGTGGTACTAAAAAAGAGCAATTTGAAAACCCTTGCTGATTTAAAAGGTAAAAAAGTGGGGTATTCTGTTAGCGGTTTTGAAGATGGATTGCTTGACACCATGCTTCATTCTATTGGTTTAAGCAATAAAGATGTGGAATTAGTGAATGTAAATTGGTCGCTTTCGCCCTCCCTTTTAACTGGACAAGTGGATGCTGTGATTGGTGCATTTCGTAATTTTGAACTCAATCAGCTTGCTTTAGAAAAGCAAGAAGGTATCGCATTCTTCCCGGAACAATATGGCGTGCCTGCTTATGATGAATTGATTTTAGTTGCCAATAAAAACAGCGTAACAGATAAAAAAACATCTGCATTTTTGACCGCACTTGAACAAGCCACAAGCTATCTGCAAGCTCACCCCAATGAAGCGTGGCAAGCCTTTGTCAGCTATAAACCGAATGAACTCAACACGCTATTAAACCAACTAGCGTGGAAAGACACGCTCCCCTTCTTAGCCAATAAACCTCGCCAATTAGACGTTAAACGTTATCAACAAATGGCAGAATTTATGCAACAAAAAGGCTTAATTCCAAAAGCCTTAGCGTTGAAAGAATATGCGGTAGAAATTAAATAAGGAAAAAAGATGATTGAACAACTCATTCAACAAGCTCAACCTTATTGGAAGCAATATGTTGAGCATGAATTTGTGCAACAACTGGCAAAAGGCACCTTGCCAAAAGCTTGTTTTCAACACTATTTAAAACAAGATTACATCTA
>NZ_JAHAHT010000065.1 GCF_018373095.1 Haemophilus parahaemolyticus | reverse complement strand
ATCATTCCATTGTAAGTCGTATACACTGTCTACATCTTGTATATACATAGCAAGTCTTTCTAAACCGTATGTAATCTCACCAGTTTCTAATTCACATTCTATACCACCAACTTGTTGGAAATATGTAAATTGAGTAACTTCCATACCATCTAGCCAAACTTCCCATCCAAGTCCCCAAGCACCAACTGTAGTTGATTCCCAGTTATCTTCGACAAATCTTATATCGTGTTCTAATGGATTTATTCCTATAGCTTCTAAACTTTTTAGGTATAAATCTTGTATATCATCTGGTGATGGTTTTAATATAACTTGAAATTGGTGATGTTGATATAATCTATTTGGGTTTTCACCATATCTACCATCTGCAGGTCTTCTAGATGGTTCTACATAACATACGCTCCATGGTTCTGGTCCTAAAGCACGTAAAAGTGTATTAGGATTCATTGTTCCTGCACCCTTTTCAACGTCATAAGGTTGCATCATGATACATCCTTGCTTAGCCCAATAGCTTTGTAAAGCAAGTATCATTTCTTGAAAATTCATAATAATACCTCCTATAATATTTTCTAATATATTATGAAAATTATTTATTTTAATCAGGGGTAATCAGGGAAAAATGTGCACTAAAATAGCACAAAATAGCTTTTTTCACGAGTAGAAAATTTATACGAAAGAAAAAGTACAAATGCTAGATGGCAATAGCCAAATTTTTTGTATTGAATAAAAAGCTTGAGGGTATCGGAATATGTACTATTTGGGCTATTTTATACCTATTTTAAAGCTGTTTGACATATCATAATACAAAACTTGAAAAATCTCACAAAAAACCATTGACAAATCTCTCACTTTGGCACATTCTCTACCTATCTTTCACGCTAAATCAAATAGCTAAATTATGAATACTCAAGCAATGATGACCACCATGATTACGATCATTACTATCTTCGTGTAGTGCGGGTCAGTATTGTTAAAACTAACCAAGAAAAGCCCGCTACAAGCGGGTTTTTTTGTAGAAAAATTTACAACATCACTCTTTTATCACTCAGGAGAAACTATGCGAGTTCTTAAATTTGGCGGCACATCGCTTGCAAATCCAGAACGCTTTATGCAAGCGGCAGATATTATCGAAAAAGCACATTTAAAATCTCAAGCAGCAGGCGTGCTTTCTGCTCCCGCTAAAATTACCAATCATTTAGTCGCCATCGTAGATAAAGCGATTGCTGGCGAATCTTTCGAACAAAACCTTTCTGAAGCAACCGATATTTTCCATAATATTATCAATGGTTTACACGCAGCAAATAATAAGGTTGATCGTGAAGGTTTATTAGCATTAGTTGAGGCTGAACTTAAACAAATCCAAGGCGTTGCCCAAGAAGCGGCACAAAGTAAGTCTCTTCCAGATTCCGTTGCAGCAACCATTCACTGCCGTGGTGAAAAACTTTCAATTGCGATGATGCAAGCGTGGTTTGAGGCAAAAGGTTACGAAGTAACCAATATCAATCCTGTTGAAAAATTACTCGCTGTAGGTAGCTATTTAGAATCTTCTGTGGATATTGCGGAATCAACCAAACGTGTTGATGCCAATGCAATTCCGCAGAAAAATATCGTGTTAATGGCTGGGTTTACGGCAGGTAATGAAAAAGGCGAATTAGTGTTGTTAGGTCGCAATGGTTCAGACTACTCAGCGGCTTGTTTAGCAGCTTGTTTAAACGCAGAATGTTGTGAAATTTGGACTGATGTGGATGGCGTGTACACTTGTGATCCTCGTTTAGTACCTGATGCGATTTGTTTAGAATCAATGAGTTATCAAGAAGCGATGGAGCTTTCTTACTTTGGAGCGAAAGTGATCCATCCTCGTACAATCGGTCCTCTTGTTCCACTCAATATACCGTGTTTAATTAAAAATACGGGTAATCCTGAAGGTAAAGGAACTTACATTGATGGTAATATCAATGATGATGGCTTAAAAGTAAAAGGTATTACCAACCTAGATAATGTAGCAATGTTTAACGTATCTGGTTCTGGTATGCAGGGAATGGTTGGGATGGCTGCCCGTGTATTTTCATCTATGTCAAAGGCGGGTATTTCCGTCATCTTAATTACCCAATCTTCTTCTGAATACAGCATCAGTTTCTGCGTACCAGCAAAATCAGCAGAAAAAGCTTTATCTGCACTAGAGAGTGAATTTGCTCATGAATTATTAGAAGGTTGCTTAAATCCTATTGATGTTATTAAAGATCTTTCTGTTGTTTCTGTTGTTGGTGATGGAATGCGTACTGCTAAGGGGATCGCTGCCCGTTTCTTCTCCGCACTTGCTCAAGCGAATATCAGCATTGTAGCGATTGCTCAAGGCTCATCTGAGCGTTCTATCTCTGCGGTAGTACCCTTAAATAAAGCGATTGAAGCCGAAAAAGCAACGCATAAACGTTTATTCAGCAACAAAAAAGTGGTGGATATGTTCCTTGTTGGAGTGGGGGGCGTTGGTGGCTCATTGATTGAACAAGTGAAACAACAAAAGGCGTTCCTTGCAAAGAAGGATATTGAGATCCGAGTTTGTGCATTAGCCAACTCCGATAAAATGTTACTCAATGAAAACGGTTTAGATTTAGATAACTGGCAGCAAGATTTAGAGAACGCAACACAGCCATCAGACTTTGATGTATTGCTTTCGTTTATCAAATTGCACCACGTAGTAAACCCTGTATTTGTGGATTGTACTTCAGCACAATCTGTGGCAAACCTTTACGCTCGTGCGTTAAAAGAGGGCTTCCACGTAGTGACGCCAAACAAAAAAGCGAATACTTCAAGCTACACTTACTATCAAGAAATGCGTGAAAATGCTCGCCAAAGTCAACATAAATTCTTATACGAAACAAACGTAGGAGCGGGCTTACCTGTTATCGAAAACTTACAAAACTTGCTCGCTGCAGGCGATGAAGTTGAGAAATTCGAAGGGATTTTATCAGGCTCACTCTCTTTTATTTTCGGTAAACTAGAAGAGGGCTTAAGTCTTTCAGAAGCAACTTTATTAGCGAAAGAAAAAGGCTTTACCGAGCCTGATCCACGTGATGATTTATCAGGTGCAGATGTAGCACGTAAATTGCTGATTCTCGCACGTGAAATGGGCTTAGCTCTTGAGTTTGAAGACATTGAAGTGGAAGGCGTATTGCCAAAAGGTTTCTCAGACGGAATGAATAAAGAGGAATTTTTGCAAGTGTTGCCAGAGCTTGATGCAGAGTTCAATAAACGTATTGAAGCCGCAAAAGCGGAAGGTAAAGTGCTACGCTATGTTGGCTCAATTGTAAACGGAAAATGTCGTGTCGCGATTGAAGCGGTCGATTCTGAGCACCCACTTTACAAAGTGAAAAATGGTGAAAACGCACTGGCTTTCTTCACTCGCTATTACAGCCCAATTCCACTCTTATTGCGTGGTTACGGTGCGGGCAATAGCGTAACGGCTGCGGGTATCTTCGCGGATATTTTACGTACTTTACATGGAGGAGCACAATAATGACAACATTACGCATTTATGCACCTGCTTCGAGTGCAAATATCAGCGTCGGTTTTGACTCTTTAGGGGCTGCTATCTCGCCAATCAACGGCTCTTTGCTGGGCGATGTGGTGCAAATTGAAGATTGCGATCAGCCATTTGAACTTGAAAGCGTCGGTTATTTTGTTCGCAAATTACCAAAAGAGCCGCAAAAAAACATCGTTTATCAAGCCTACGTGCTTTTCAGTGAACGCTTTAAATTACGTGGCGGCAAGATCAAAAACTTACGCTTAACGCTCGAAAAGAATATGCCAATTGGTTCAGGCTTAGGCTCTAGTGCTTGCTCAATTGTGGCGGCATTAGTTGCACTCAATAAATTCCACGATGAGCCATTTTCAAAAATGGAATTGTTGGAAATGATGGGGGAATTAGAGGGGCGTATTTCAGGATCAATCCATTACGACAACGTAGCACCGTGCTATTTAGGTGGCTTACAATTAATGACCCAATCGCTCGGTAATATCTGCCAGCCGTTACCTTTCTTCGATGAATGGTATTGGGTACTTGCTTACCCTGGCATTGAGGTTTCAACCGCAGAGGCTCGTGCAATTTTACCGAAAAATTACACTCGCCAAGATATGATCCAACAGGCTCGCTATTTAGGCTCATTCGTCCACGCTTGCCATACACACCAAGATGTTTTAGCGGCTGCGATGATGAAAGATTTAATCGCCGAACCGTACCGTGAAAACTTACTGCCGAACTTCCCAACTGTTCGCCAAGGTTGTAAAGATCTTGGGGCATTAGCTGTCGGTATTTCTGGTTCAGGCCCAACCATGTTTGCGATTGCACCAGATTTGGAACACGCTCAAAAATTGGAAGCCTACTTAGAAAAAGAATACCTCCAAAACAACGAAGGATTTATTCATATTTGTAAGGTGGATAATCAGGGAACAAGAGAATTAAAATAATTTTCGCCCAATAAATGGAGTAATAACAAGCGGTCTATTTCTGATAAGATTTTGCAAAATACTTAAAGAAATAGACCGCTATTGTTTCCGATTTCCAAAAATGTTTATGGCACATCCTTCAACGCATTCATATTTTTCTCAATAAACATCGCATCGCCATAGCTAAAGAAACGATATTTCTCTGCTACTGCGTGGGCATAGGCATTCATTGTGGTACGATAGCCAGCGAATGCAGAAACTAACATAATGAGTGTAGACTCTGGCAAATGGAAGTTAGTGACTAAAGCATCCACAACTTTGAATGTTTTACCTGGGTAGATAAAAATGGAAGTATCGGAGAAAAACGGTTCGATCAAATTTTTAGGATTTTTGACCGCTTGTGCCGCACTTTCAATAGAACGAACTGAGGTTGTACCAACTGCAATTACACGTTTGCCATTCGCTTTGGTTTGTAAGATTTGCTCTACCACTTCTTGTGAAACTTCGGCATATTCTGCGTGCATTTTATGATCTAAAATATTTTCCACGCGAACAGGTTGGAACGTCCCCGCTCCAACGTGAAGCGTGACAAAAGCGGTATTTACGCCTTTCTCTTTCAATTTTGCTAATAAATTTTGGTCGAAATGCAAGCCCGCAGTTGGTGCAGCTACAGCTCCTAATACTTTACTGTAAACTGTTTGATAACGCTCTTGGTCAGCATCTTCATCGGGACGGTCGATATATGGCGGTAAAGGCATATGCCCTGCTTGTTGTAGCAAGTCAAATAGTGGTTTTTTGCCGTCAAATTGCAATTCAAAGAGAGCATCGTGACGAGCCGTCATCGTTGCGGTTAAGCCATTGCCTTCGCCTAATTTATCTTCGCCAAACACTAATACCGTGCCTTCTTTAGGTGCTTTAGATGCACGTACGTGAGCTAAGCAGCGATGATCATCTAATACACGTTCAACCAAGGCCTCGACCTTACCGCCACTTAATTTTCGTCCGTAAAGACGGGCTGGAATCACACGGGTATTGTTAAAAACAAGCAAGTCACCTTCATTTAAATGTTCGAGTAAATCAGTGAAGTGTTGATCTGTAAATTCCCCCGTGTTGCCGTTTAAATAGAGTAGTCGGCTGGCGGTGCGTTCTTGGGTAGGGTAGCGAGCGATGAGCTCATCGGGTAAATCAAAATGGAAATCGGAAACTAACATATTGTCCTTCTTTGGTAAAAATTGGGAAAATTAGACCGCTTGTAGAATAAAAAAGTAGGGCGGACTTAAGTCCGCCGTTGGTAAATTTTGGCGGACTTAAGTCCGCCCTACAAGCTATGAATAAAAATTAATTTTCTTCATTAGAAGAAAACGCATTAAATACGGCTTTCACTAAAGTTGCTAATGGAATAGCGAAAAATACTCCCCAGAATCCCCATAATCCGCCAAAAATAAGGACGGCAATAATGATAGTTAGTGGGTGTAAATTCACTGCTTCAGAGAATAAAAACGGCACGACTAAATTACCATCTAATAATTGGCTGATAACAAATGCCAAAATTAAGTAGTAGAACTCAGGCGATAAACCGAACTGCATCAGGGCAATCAATGCGATTGGAATGGTGGCAAGTACTGCACCAATGTAAGGCACGAGCACGGAAAGCCCGACAATCACCGAAAGTAAGAGCGGGTAGCGTAAATCAAAGAAGATCAAAATGATATAAGTAATCACACCAACAATGGCGATTTCTAAACATTTTCCTCGAATATAATTCGCAATTTGATCTTGCATTTCCACCCAAACACGGGTTGCTAAGCGGCGGTTTCTCGGCAATAAATTGGCAAGCGAATTTAAAAAGAGGGATTTATCTTTCAACAAGAAAAAAACCATTAACGGCACGAGAAACGCATAAATGCCTAAGCCGACCAAGTTAATCAGCGAGTTCACTGAAATGGATAGCAGCGATTCTCCATAGCCTAAAATTTTCGCCCTTACCGAACTGACAACGCTATCCAACATCGAATAATCAATCAGCTCAGGGTAGTGCTCTGGTAAGGTTTGCACCCATTCGCTCAAGAGGTTGAGCATATTGGGTAAATCGCGAATAAAATTGACTGCTTGATTCCATAAACTTGGCAGCATAACCACCAATAAGAATGAAACAAGCGAGAGCGCCGAGCCAAGTACAATAACGACACTCAATGTTCTTGGCATAAAGCGTTCAAGCAAGTGGATTGGCACTTCTAGCAAATAAGCCAGAACAATCGCAATCAGCAATGGCATAATTAGGTTGCTGAAAAAATAAATGATCCCAAAGCCAATCAGTAAAATCCCTGCAAGTGCGGCAATTTGAGGATCATTAAATTTTTGGCGATACCACGTTTGGATTTGTTCTAACATAGACTATTTTTGGCTGCACACAGCAATGAAACCCATTTTTTTCTCTGGGTCATTAAAGGTTTTGAACATTTTAGTAAAGGTTTCGCGGTTTTCTGGTTTAAGTGCGTTGCTGATAATTTTCATCGCACCAAGCACGCCTTCATCGGTAATTAACCCTTTTGGTGAAAGCAGAGACATCTCGCCTGAGTAAGTATCTACATTACGGAAACCACAATGGTGGAAAAGCTCTTTCCAGCCCTCTTTTTTTAGTGGTGTGACGGTAATGTGAATCGCATCGCGTAGATCAGCAATCACGCCTTCCGCATCATCGGTATTTAGCATCACGTCGTGGGTGAGCAATAAACCATTTGGTTTAAGCACGCGTAGATATTCGCGAATTGCTTTTTCTTTCGCTTCAATCGGCAGCATAGTCAGCATTGCTTCGTTGATCACAATATCAAAGCTATTATCTTCAAATGGGAGTTTGGTTGCATTCGCTCGTTGCACTTGCACCAACTCTTCTACGCCATTTTCTTTGATATTTGCACGTGCTTTTTCTAAAGCTTCTTCGTCTAAGTCAATGCCCGTAATATGGCAACCATACTCTTTGGCAAGCTGAATCGCGGTTGTCCCCATATTGCACGCCACTTCGAGCACTTTTTTCTCTTTGTTGAAATCGCCATTTGCGATAAGCCAATCGGTTGCGACTTTACCGCCTGGACGTAAACGGGTTTTGCCTAAGCGAGCAAGGAAATTGTGTCCTACTTCTTCTTTTTTCATAAATACCTCGGGCTTGTTTCTTCTGTAAATTTTTATCGAAAAATGACCGCTTTAAGCGGTAAGATTTGGAGAGGATTATACAAAATATTTTGGGGTTCTTCCATTATCATTTAAAAATGAAGAATCTTATCTTCCACCTTTTTGGGAGCTCAAATTAATGATGTAACGATCATCATTATTCTCAGAAAAATTACGCCACAAAGTAGTGTAAAAAATGTTAGAATAAAAATGAGTTTATATTTTAAGAATTTTTGACAAGAGAAAAGAAAATGTCTGTAATTACTGAAAACCAAGCGTGTATTGTAATCGCCATCGCAGGGGCTTCGGCTTCTGGCAAAAGTTTAATTGCTTCAACCATTTATAAAGAATTAAAAGAAGAGCTCGGCTCAGATGATATCGGCATTATTTCTGAAGACGCGTACTATAAAGATCAAAGTCATCTCACTATGGATGAGCGTGTTAAAACGAACTACGATCATCCCAATTCAATGGATCACCACTTATTAGTTGAACATTTACGCCTATTAAAACAAGGAAAATCTATTGATGTTCCAGAATATGACTATGCGGAACATAACCGCAAGACAACCACCACTCGCTTTGATGCAAAAAAAATCATCATTCTTGAAGGTATTTTGTTGCTGACCGATGAAGAGATTCGTAACGAAATCAATGTGTCTATTTTCGTAGATGCACCGCTAGATATCTGTTTTATCCGCCGTTTACAACGTGATATGGTAGAACGTGGTAGAACTATGGAATCTGTAATCGCTCAATATCGCAAAACAGTTCGACCAATGTTCTTACAATTTATTGAGCCGTCTAAACAATATGCGGATATTATCGTGCCAAAAGGTGGGAAAAACCGTATTGCAATCAATATTTTAAAAGCTCAAATTCAGCAACTATTAGGGAAAAAATAAGATGCGTCTGTGTGATACTGACATTGAGCGTTATTTAGATGAAGGCTTGATTGAAATCACGCCACGACCTACGAATGATAAAATTTCGGGAGCGACTGTTGATGTTCGTTTAGGCAACTCTTTCCGTATTTTCCGTGAACACTCAACCCCTTATATTGATGTAAGCGGTCCTCGTGAAGCGGTAACTGCTCAGCTTGAACGTGTAATGAGTGAGGAAATTATTATCGGCGATAATGAAGCATTTTTCCTTCATCCTGGTGAGTTAGCCTTATCAGTTACTCTTGAATCGGTAAAATTGCCTTCTAATATCGTTGGTTGGCTAGATGGTCGCTCTTCCTTGGCACGCCTTGGCTTAATGGTTCACGTGACCGCTCACCGCATTGACCCAGGTTGGGAAGGGCGTATTGTACTTGAGTTTTTCAATGCAGGAAAATTACCGCTTGCACTTCGTCCTAATATGGCAATCGGTGCGTTAAGTTTTGAGGTGTTAAGCGGACACGCTGCTAAACCATATAATGCCCGAAAAGATGCAAAATATAAAAATCAACAAAGTGCGGTGTCAAGTCGGATTAATGAGGATTAATTTATCCTTTCTACTGCTCAAGCCGTAATGCCTCCATCAACGCCACTAAAAAGTGGTAAATTTTGGTAGTGGTTTGGGTAGTAGAGATAATAGCTATCGTAATGCACGGAGTATTACGACCTGACCTGTTTAGTAGAGCAAGACACTATTGTAGTGATGTTGAATTATCGCTTGTGCTCGGCTTCTTCGTACCTCCAGAAATGATAAAAAACGGCGTTACTCCATGCTTCTGGATAATGTTCGGAATGAATTATCTATTGAGAAAAATAGATGGTTTTCATTAACCCAATGAAAATTAAGACAAGCGGTGAGATTTCGAGTAGAATTTACAAAATTTTACTCAAATCAAACCGCTTTATTTATATGATAAGTATGAAAAAACTTTCTTTTCTTAGCTCGTTGAGCCTTTCGCTTTTTCTTGTCGGTTGTCAATCAGTGTTGGATGCACCGACTCAAATTGAGCATCCTACCATTCAAATTCCGCATAATGATCCGCAGTGGCAAGCTCATCTTGATCAGCTTGAAAAAATCAGTGGTTACCAAGCGAAAGGGCAGTTTGGTTATATTTCACCAGAAGAACGTTTTTCCTCACATTTTGATTGGCAATACAAAAATGCGAGCAATTTTGGTTTGGAGCTTTCGTCTAATCTCTCGAGTAAATCATTGAAATTACATCGTAATGCACGTGGCTTGACCGTGTCAGATAGTGAAGGGAATAGCCGCTCTGATCGTGATATTGATGCGTTAATGCAAGAAATTATTGGTGTTTCATTTCCTATTGATCAGTTCGCTTATTGGCTGAAAGGCTTGCCTGAAAAAGAAGGAAATTATGTGGTAAATGAAAAACGCCAATTAGCCCAATTTAGTTATTCGCTGAATGGGGTGGTTTGGAAAGTGACTTATGTTTCGTATGATGAAACTCGCCAGCCTAATTTACCGAAATTGATTGTACTTGAAAATGGCTCGCAAACCTTAAAAATTCGTGTTGATAATTGGACGCACTAATGAAATTACCTAGCCCTGCAAAACTCAACCTCTTTTTATATGTGACTGGCAAGCGGTCGGATGGCTATCACGAATTACAAACGCTTTTCCAATTTTTGGATTTTGGCGATGAATTAGATTTTGAAGTGACAGATGATGGTGAAATTCAATTATTAGATGAATTGCCCGATGTACCGAAAGAGCAGAACTTGATTTATCGTGCTGCAAAATTATTGCAAGAAAAGACCGCTTGCACAAAAGGGGCGAGAATTTGTCTAACCAAAAATTTGCCGATGGGCGGTGGTGTTGGCGGTGGTTCTTCAAATGCCGCAACGGTGTTAGTCGGATTAAACCATTTATGGCAAACGGGTTTATCCCTTGAAGTGTTGGCAGAAATAGGGCTTTTCCTTGGGGCAGATGTGCCAATTTTTGTACGAGGTTTTGCTGCGTTTGCAGAGGGGGTTGGAGAGGTGCTAACGCCTTGTGAGCCAGAAGAGAAATGGTAT
>NZ_JAHAHT010000064.1 GCF_018373095.1 Haemophilus parahaemolyticus | reverse complement strand
ATGAAGAACGAATCCAATTAAAATTAAAAGGACTGAGTCCGATACAATATCGAAAACAGTCCTTTAAATAACAGTCTAACTTTTTGGGGTCAGATCATTATGTTTATAAAGGATTTTTAAATAAAACGAGATATTAATATTTTTAAAAATAAGCGTTAACGACAATTTTGTCTACTATTCAAGAGTTAGGTTGTCTCCAAAGCATATAGACATACACCCTACTAGTTTGAATTGATGTGATGACGATGTGAAATCTGTTTACGAGGCTCATTATAGATACTGGATTTGTTTCTATAAATTCATGAAAATGAATTTCACAATTTCTGAAAATGGAATAATTAATGGGTTTGATGTTAAAAGAAATGCAATACAAAACAGGAGCATAGAGGCTTCTGTTTTGTATTTATATCAAAAGTGCGGTCAATTCTTTTATTGTTTTTAGTCTACTTCAAAAATGCCGCGTGATAGGCAATATGCTCGCCAATAAAACCGGCGATGAAGTAATAGCTGTGATCGTAGCCTTTATGGAAACGCACATCGACCGGCTGATTTGCCGCACGGCAGGTTTCGATAAAATCTTCGGTACGCAATTGTATCGGTAAAAACTCATCTTCCAAGCCCTGATCAATGCGCATACCTCGCACTTTATAGCCTTGTTGAATAAGCGAGTTAGCATCATATTGCTGCCATTTTTCACGATTGTTTCCCAAATAGGCAGAAAAGGCTTTTTCTCCCCAAGGCACGAGGCTTGGCGACAAAATGGGCGAAAAGGCAGAAACACTTTGATAACGTTCCGGGTTTCGCAGTGCCAATACCAATGCGCCGTGTCCGCCCATCGAATGCCCCATAATGGAACGTTTGCCGTTGGTAGGAAAATTTCCCTCAATCAGACTAGGCAACTCATTCAAAATATAATCATACATTTGATAATTCGTTGCCCAAGGTTGCTCGGTCGCATTCAGATAAAAGCCCGCACCTTGCCCTAGATCGTAAGCCGCATCGTTCGGCACTTGCTCTCCGCGAGGGCTGGTGTCGGGCGCAACCACAATCACCTGATGTTCTGCCGCGTAACGCTGAAAGCCCGATTTGGTAATGAAATTTTGTTCCGTACACGTCAAACCGGAAAGCCAATAAATCACGCCAAGCGGTCGATTTTCCGGATTATCCGGCAAATAGACGGCAAATTTCATTTCGCATTGCAACGTTTGGGCATAATGCGCCCAAACTTGTTGCGAACCGCCAAAAATTTGATGTTGTTCAATCAGTTTCATCGCATACCTTAGTAGTGAATAACGGCGCGGATCGATTTACCTTCATGCATCAATTCAAAGGCTTCATTGATTTGATCGAGTGTCATTGTGTGGGTTACAAACGGTTCTAACTGAATGTCGCCTTTTATTGAATCTTCCACCATTTTCGGAAGCTCGGAGCGACCTTTAACGCCACCAAACGCCGTACCTTTCCAAACACGGCCGGTTACCAATTGGAACGGACGCGTTGAAATTTCTTGTCCTGCACCCGCTACGCCGATGATAATGGATTGTCCCCAACCACGGTGCGCACTTTCTAATGCTTGACGCATTACGTTTACGTTGCCGATACATTCAAAGGTGTGATCAATGCCCCATTTGTTGATGTCTAACAACACATCTTTGATCGGTTTATCGTAATCGTTCGGGTTCAAACAGTCAGTTGCACCAAACTGTTTTGCCAACTCGAATTTTGAGGGGTTGGTGTCAATGGCGATAATGCGGCCGGCTTTGGCTTGACGCGCACCTTGCACCACCGCCAAACCAATCGCCCCCAAGCCAAATACGGCAACAGAGTCGCCTTCTTGTACTTTTGCCGTATTATGCACCGCGCCAATACCTGTAGTAACGCCGCAGCCGAGCAAACATACATGTTCGTGGTTGGCTTCTGGGTTGATTTTCGCCAGTGAAACTTCGGCAACAACGGAATATTCACTGAAAGTCGAACAGCCCATATAGTGATAAATCGGCTGACCTTGATAAGAAAAACGCGTCGTGCCGTCCGGCATTAAACCTTTACCTTGCGTGTCACGCACTGAGACGCACAAGTTGGTTTTACCCGAACGGCAAAACTCACATTCGCCACATTCGGCGGTGTAAAGCGGAATCACGTGATCACCCGGTTTTACGCTTGACGCACCCTCGCCCACAGCAACGACCACACCGGCACCTTCGTGCCCAAGCACCACGGGGAATACGCCTTCAGGATCGTTTCCTGATAACGTAAATGCATCAGTATGGCACACGCCAGTATGGGTATTGCGGATTAACACTTCACCTTTACGCGGCATTTCTACGTCGATTTCCACAATTTGTAAGGGTTGGTTAGGGGCGAATGCCACCGCCGCACGAGATTTGATGGTTGAATTGGTTTGTTTCATTTCCATTGTCTTTCCTCTTAATTCATTGACAAAACAGCCTTGCCTGAGCAACATAGCAACAGTTTACACTTTAGAGTTAACTTTAAAGCAAGTGTTTTTTACTGTTTTTGTTTAGAAGAAGGGAAAATGACTTATACCACTGCCAAAGCCGCCGAAAAAATAGGCATCTCCGCCCACACCCTACGTTTTTACGACAAAGAAGGCTTGTTGCCTAATATCGGACGTGATGAATATGGTAACCGCTGTTTTACCGATAACGATTTGCAATGGTTGGGCTTATTGCAATGCTTGAAAAATACGGGAATGAGTTTAAAAGACATCAAACGCTTTGCGGAATGTACCGTCATTGGCGACAATACCATTGAAGAACGCCTTTCCTTGTTTGAAAATCAAATAGAAAATGTGAAGTGTCAAATTACCGAATTAAAACGCTATTTAGATTTGCTTGAATACAAATTAGCGTTTTACCAAAAAGCGAAAGCATTAGGTTCGGTAAAAGCCGTAAATTTGCCGCAAATTCCTGAATGAAACATTCAAGTGATTTCTCCTATTTTATCGCAACATATTTAAATAATGCCCTTACCTGACAATTTATGCTAAAGGCATCCCCCTTTATGCTATACTTGCAAACATTTAGCAAAATTTAACCGCTAGTAAGGATTAGCATGACAACGGAATTCCCGATTTTAACCACATTTGAAGAGCTTGATCTTTCCCCGCAATTACTCAGAGCTTTGAACGAAAAAGGCTATAAACGCCCGACTTCAGTACAAGCACAAACTATTCCGCATGCCTTAGATGGTCGTGATTTATTAGGCTCAGCTCCAACAGGTACGGGTAAAACAGTCGCATTTTTACTACCTGCCATTCAGCATTTATTAGATTATCCACGTCGTAAACCTGGTGCGCCGCGTATTTTGGTACTCACGCCTACCCGTGAGTTGGCAATGCAAGTGGCAGAACAAGCTAAAGAGCTAGCGAAATTCACCAAACTTAGCATTGTAACTATCACAGGCGGTGTGGCATATCAAAACCACGGTGAAATTTTCAACAGCAACCAAGATATTATAGTGGCAACGCCTGGGCGTTTGATACAATATATCAAAGAGGAAAATTTTGACTGCCGTGCGGTGGAAATTCTGATTTTTGATGAAGCCGATCGAATGTTACAAATGGGTTTCGGACAAGATGCAGAAAAAATTGCCGCTGAAACCCGCTGGCGTAAGTATACATGGTTATTTTCAGCAACGCTTGAGGGCGAATTATTGACCGATTTTACAGAACGTTTATTAAACGATCCCGTACAAATCGAAGCCGAACCAAGCCGCCGCGAACGTAAGAAAATCCAGCAATGGTACTACCATTCCGATAATGTTGAGCACAAAACCAAACAGCTTGCTCGCTTGATTAGCGAATTATCAATGGACAAAGCAATTGTGTTTGTTCGCCGCCGTGAAGATGTGCGGGAACTGAGTGAAACCTTACGTAAACGTGGTATTCGCTCCACTTATTTAGAGGGCGAAATGGCACAAACCCAACGTAATCAGGCGATTTCTCGCTTAAAAGATGGCATTGTAAATGTATTGATTTCAACCGACGTTGCTGCTCGCGGTATTGATATTGATAATGTCGATTTTGTGATTAACTTTGACTTGCCTTACAGTTCGGATACTTATCTGCACCGTATTGGGCGTACGGCGCGTGCAGGCAAAAAAGGTTCTGCGATTTCATTAGTGGAAGCTCACGATTACAAGCTATTAGGCAAAATTAAACGCTATACTGGAGAATCATTGAAACCACGCGTAATTGAAGGCTTAGAACCGAGAACCAAAGCTCCAAAAGGTGGCGAGTTAAATACCACCACGAAGAAAGAAAAAGCCCGCATCAAAAAACACAAAGAGGCAAAAAAAGAAGCTGCCAAAGCGAAAATAAAAGTTCGTCATAAAGATACTAAAAATATTGGTAAACGCAGAAAGCCGAGTGGTGAACAGCGTTAATCTTTTGCTATTAGATTGGAAAAACAATGAATATTATTATCCGCAAAGCACAATACCAAGATAGCCAATAGGTTTGGCAATTAATGAAAGAACTCACCATTTTTAAAAAATAAGTACAACTATCTACAAGTGAAATGGACGGTTGCGCCGTGGAATAAAGTCAGCAAACGTTTCTATACTAAATTAGGAACAAAACAGAATAATGAATAGTTAAACTATAAATTAAATATTTAGGACTTCTTACAATTTTTTCTAAGCTATATTTTTTGATAAAAAATAACCCGCTTGAATCACAACAAGCGGGTTATTTTATTTAATGTTTTACTAAATTAGTTGGAAGCTCTAGGAGCTGAATGCACGTGGCTGACTGCAGCGGCATAACCTGCTGCTCCTTTTCCGTGGAAGTAATATTTTGAATGATTCCACACACGGATTTCAAAGGCTGGTGCAGCTGGCTCGTTGTTCTCTGCTTTAGTCATCGCCGCCTTAGTGTGTTCCACACGAGAAAATGTACCTAAACACCCTTTAAACACATATTCGCTTTGGTAAGTAGAAGCAGGCACAACAATCGCTTTTTGCTCTACAGATTCTACTGCAGGGGCAACGGTCGCTTGAACCATCGCTGTTTGAGCATTGTGATTGCCTCGGCGTTCGTGGTTTTCTTTCACTAAATCTCGATCAGAATGTTGGCTTACCACGTTACCAAATGGCGCAATGTGTTCTGCAACCGTAGTAACTTCTGGTTTTGGTTCAACAGGCACTAGATGTGCCGTACGTTCGTGACGCTCTTTCACTAAATCTCGGTTAGTTTGTTGAGCAACGAAACCACCAAATGGCACAGTGCTTTCTACTTTGCGTTCAGCTTTTTCGACAACTTGTTCTACTTTCATTTCCGATGAGGTTGCTTGCTGTTCAAGCATCTCATCCACTGACAAGAAGTTTTGTTTTTCTTGCGCTGGTTTTTGAGGGCGATCGTTAATTGCCAATAAAATTTTACCACTTGCTGCTTCTGGTGATGCAACTGCAGAGGTTAATGGCATTGCACGGCGATCATTACGGCGGTTATCACGACGGCGTTGGTTGCCTATGCGTAAGTGGCGAGGCAAGCGACGTTGTCGACCGTTTTCGTGGTTGTTTTCATTGATTTCTACATGCTCTTCATTCGCTATTTCAGCGTCAACAAGCGGTTGAATCTTCGGTGCTTTTTGCACTTCAGTTTGAACCTGAACGGCCTCCTGATCAGTAGCTTGCACATTTGATTTTTTGTTACTTTCAACAACTTCAGCATTGTTTTCTACGCGAACTTTTTTGCGTAAATCACGGCGTTGGCGACGCTCTGTAACTTGGTTCAATTTTTCGACCGCTTCTGATGCTCCCGCTGTTTCTTCCACGATTTGACGACGTGGTTGACGCTCTTTGCGATCTGCTTTTTCGGCTTTCGCTTTTTGCTCGTCTTGCTGTGATTTACGTTCTTGGCGTTCTTGACGCTCTGCACGGTTATTGCGCTGACGGCTATTGCGACGTTCGCGAGGGTTGCGAGATTTCACTTTCGGTTTCTCTTCTTCCTTCAGTTCTTCACTAAAGATGCCTTTAATTTTCGCAATGATGCGACTTAATAGCGAAGGTTTTGCAAACTCAACAGGCGTTGGTGCAGGTTGAAGATTGAATTCTGTACTATTGAGCACCGATTCTACGGTAATCACGGGCTCATTGCGGCTCACTAAAGCCTCATCTGAATGTGAGTGATGATATGGATTTTGCTCATCATCTTGGCGAGCTAAATAGCGTTTTGCTAAGTCGTAACTTAGCATTGGCTCAATTTCATTTTCACGTAAGCGGTACACGCTAAAGTGCGGGGTTTCCATACTTTCGCTTGGCACCACAACCACGCTCACATCTTGGCGAGACTCAATACCTGAAATCGCTTTACGTTTTTCGTTCAATAAGTAAGAGGCAACTTCAACTGGCACAATCGCGTGAATTTGTGAAGAGTTCTCTTTGATTGCCTCTTCTTCCACCAAACGTAAGATAGAGAGTGCGATAGATTCGTTATCACGCACTTTGCCCGTACCCTGACAGCGAGGGCAGATATGGCTTGATGCTTCACTTAATGATGGGCTTAAACGCTGACGACTCATTTCAAGCAAACCAAAGCGTGAAATGCGGCTGAACTGAATGCGAGCACGGTCTTGGCGAGTCGCTTCACGAATGCGATTTTCTACTTCCCGTTGATGGCGAACGGGGGTCATATCGATGAAATCGATCACGATTAAGCCACCTAAATCGCGTAAGCGTAATTGGCGAGCGATTTCGTCTGCCGCTTCTAAGTTCGTATTGAGTGCAGTTTCTTCGATGTCGCCACCACGAGTTGAACGTGATGAGTTGATATCAATCGCCGTTAATGCTTCGGTCACATCAATGACAATGGAACCACCTGATGGCAAACGAACTTCACGTTGAAATGCTGATTCAATTTGCGATTCGATTTGGTAATGGCTGAAAAGCGGTACTTCACCTTCGTATAAACGCACGCGGTTGATGAAATCTGGACGCACTAAACGAATATGATTTTTCGCTTTTTCGAAGATTTTTTTGTTATCAATTAAAATTTCGCCAATATCACGACGGAGATAATCGCGGATAGCTCGTACGATTACATCGCTTTCTTGGTGAATTAAGAAAGGTGCTGGGCGAGATTGTGCGGCATTTTTAATCGCTCCCCAGTGATGAAGGAGCACTTTTAAGTCCCACTGCAACTCTTCTGGCGATTTGCCTACACCTGCGGTACGCACGATTAAACCTACATCTTCAGGCACATCTAAACAGTCTAACGCTTCTTTCAGCTCTAAACGCTCATCACCTTCAATACGGCGAGAAATTCCGCCTGCACGTGGGTTATTTGGCATTAATACTAAGTAACTACCCGCAAGTGAGATGAAAGTAGTTAAGGCTGCACCTTTATTACCTCTTTCTTCTTTGTTCACTTGTACGATCACCTCTTGCCCTTCTTGAATAATATCTTTGATATTAGGGCGGCCGTTGAAGACATAACTTTCAGGGAAATATTCACGAGAGATCTCTTTTAAAGGCAAAAAGCCATGTCGCTCAGCACCGTAATCAACAAATGCAGCTTCAAGGCTTGGTTCAACGCGGGTAATTTTCCCTTTATAAATATTAGATTTTTTTTGCTCGTGCCCTGGCGATTCAATGTCCAGATCGAACAGACGCTGTCCATCAACAAGGGCAACGCGCAACTCTTCTTTTTGAGTTGCATTGATTAACATACGTTTCATTGTGTTTCTCTTATCTTTTTTGTATTGCTTGAGTTATTGCGTATTTTTAAATGACTCAACAGATTGTTGGCATTCCCGCCAATCTCACGACTGTCTTCGCTTTAACTATGAATTAACAATAAATTTTTGTCTTACGCCCATTTTGTTTGTCTAAAATGGCTGCAAAATCAAAAGGTTAAATCCTTAAGAAAGTTTTTGCTTACAAGAGCAAAAGTGATCTCTTTTTATTAAAATTTATAGACAAAAAGAGGATTACATTATCGCATTTCAAGGGCTAAAAAGGCAAGGTAAATCTGCCCAATAAAGCAGTTTTAATAGGGCCAGGGCAAGATAGCACTTTTCTGAAAAATATGCACTAATGGCATCACCAATCGCTTATCGAGAAATCCTATAACCCTATTTGATATTTTGATGGGTTAGAAGCCCCTCGCCATAAAATTAACTGGAAACATAACCTCCTTGATATCATTTTCCCTTGTGATGTGTACGGTCATTTCTAACGTAGAGGGTTGGGCAGATATCCACTTATTTTGGCAAGATTGTACGCATTATTCGTTGTATTGCCCTGAATTTAATCGTTATTTGGTAAGGAAGGAACCGAGCATCAGAATCCCTTTTTGTATCATTAAGCTGTGATTCTAAGAAATTAGAGGAAGTGGCTAATATAATATATCCTGAATATGGAAGATTAAAATTCTATTCAAATTTTCATAAAAAATTTGCAAAATTGACAAAAATCCTTTATTATTCTCAGCCATTTTTGCATAAGTTTTCGGCTGACAGTTTTCTCGTCAGCCTTTTGTGCTTTATAAAAAAGTAAGCCTGTTTGTCATTTTATGGGCTTGTTTGCAAATTCCTTCCCCTTTTTAACCGCTTGCAGTAGTGATTTTTGACTCAAGAGAGGAAAAAGGAAAATGACGCATCGTGTATCTAATTTTAATGCCACTTCCAACCGAGTTTTCTCGTGTGGATTGTGAAATCTCAACCAAATACATAAAAATCAGAGGCTATCTACAAATGGCATACTCATATTCCGAGAAAAAGCGTATTCGTAAGAGCTTTGGTAAACGTCCACAAGTTCTGAACGTACCTTATCTATTAACTCTCCAACTTGATTCTTACGAGAAATTTATTCAACAAGATTCAGAAGGACAACAAGGTTTAGAAGCGGCATTCCGTTCTGTATTCCCGATTGTGAGCAACAACGGTGCAACAGAATTACAATACGTTTCTTACGAACTTGGCGAGCCTGTTTTTGATGTGCGTGAATGTCAAATTCGTGGCACAACCTATGCTGCTCCATTACGCGTGAAATTACGCTTAGTGACTTTTGACCGCGAAGCTGCAGCAGGCACGGTAAAAGATATTAAAGAACAGAACGTGTATATGGGCGAAATCCCATTAATGACCGACAACGGTACTTTCGTCATCAACGGTACTGAGCGTGTTATCGTTTCACAATTACACCGTAGCCCGGGCGTATTCTTCGATTCTGACAAAGGTAAAACCCACTCTTCAGGTAAAGTGCTTTATAACGCACGTATTATTCCTTACCGTGGTTCTTGGTTAGATTTCGAGTTCGATCCGAAAGATAACTTATATGCACGTATCGACCGTCGTCGTAAATTACCTGCAACTATCATTCTTCGTGCGTTAGGCTACACAACTGAAGAAATCCTTTCAATATTCTTCGAAAAAGTGAAGTTCACCGTTTCAAGCGATAACAAGTTACAAATGGAACTTGTAGCTGAGCGCTTACGTGGTGAAACAGCGTTATTCGACATTGAAGCAGATGGCAAAGTTTACGTAGAAAAAGGTCGTCGTGTCACGTCAAAACACACGCGTGATTTAGCGAAAGCAGGCGTGACCAAAATTGATGTACCAGTGGAATACATCATAGGTAAAGTGTCTGCGAAAGACTATGTGAATTTAGAAACAGGCGAGATCATCTGTCCTGCGAATATGGAAATCTCTTTAGAAATGTTAGCGAACCTTTCACAGGCAGGTTACAAAGAGATCGAAGTATTATTCACGAATGATTTAGACCACGGTCCTTATATTTCTGAAACGTTACGTGTAGATCCAACTTACGACCGTTTATCAGCGTTAGTGGAAATCTATCGTATGATGCGTCCAGGCGAGCCACCAACAAAAGAAGCTGCAGAAGGCTTATTCGATAATATGTTCTTCTCAGCAGAGCGTTATGACTTATCAGCTGTAGGTCGTATGAAATTCAACCGCTCTTTAGGCATTGCAGGAGGCGAAGGTTCGGGCGTATTAAGCAACGATGATATCATCGGTGTGATGAAGAAACTCATCGAAATCCGTAATGGTCGTGGTGAAGTAGACGATATTGACCACTTAGGTAACCGTCGTATTCGCAGCGTGGGCGAAATGGCAGAAAACCAATTCCGTATTGGTTTAGTACGTGTAGAACGTGCAGTGCGTGAGCGTTTATCTTTAGGCGATTTAGACGGTGTTACTCCACAAGATTTAATCAATGCGAAACCAATTTCTGCCGCAGTAAAAGAGTTCTTTGGTTCATCACAACTTTCGCAATTTATGGACCAAAATAACCCGCTTTCAGAGGTAACACACAAACGTCGTATCTCTGCATTAGGTCCAGGTGGTTTAACCCGTGAGCGTGCAGGCTTTGAGGTTCGAGACGTACACCCAACCCACTATGGTCGTTTATGTCCAATCGAAACCCCAGAGGGTCCAAACATCGGTTTGATCAACTCACTTTCTGTGTATGCACGTACTAATAACTATGGCTTCTTAGAAACCCCATTCCGTAAAGTGGTGAATGGTCAAGTAACCGAAGATATTGAGTACTTATCTGCGATTGAAGAAGGTAAATATGTTATTGCACAGGCGAACTCAAACT
>NZ_JAHAHT010000063.1 GCF_018373095.1 Haemophilus parahaemolyticus | reverse complement strand
AGGCATTGGCATTCGCATTGAAGATAATTTATTGATGACCGAGTACGGAAATAAAAACCTGACCAGCGGTTGCCCGAAAGAGATTGTGGACATTGAGGAGATAATGGCTGCTGCTTAAATTTTAAAATTGCAAACGTTTGCAAACAGCTAGTAAAATGAATTGAATTTTGCTAGAGTAGCAAAAATTTTTAAAGAGAGCATTTTATGAAAAAACATCACATTGAAACGCTAATTTCTCGTAAAGATGTGCAATCTCGCGTAAAAGAGTTGGCACAAGAAATTAACCGTCATTATCAACAGTTTGAGCATTGCCAAAACTTGGTGGTTGTCGGTTTATTGCGCGGTTCTTTTATGTTTATGGCAGATTTAGTTCGTCATCTTGATTTGCCTGTTGAGGTGGATTTTTTAACCGCCTCTAGCTATGGATTAAGCACAGAATCGAGTCGTGATGTCAAAATCTTAAAAGATTTAGACAGCGAAATTCAAGGCAAAGATGTATTAATCGTGGAAGATATTATTGATACTGGCTTTACGCTGAATAAAGTGCGTGAAATTTTAAAACTTCGTGAGCCACGTTCAATTGCTATTTGTACCCTTTTAGACAAACCATCTCGCCGAGAAGTAGAAGTGCCTGTGGAATGGGTTGGATTCGCTATTCCTGATGAATTTGTGGTCGGTTTTGGTATTGATTACGCACAGCATTACCGCAATTTGGATTATATCGGTAAAGTGGTGATGGACGAATAATCTATTTTATTTAAGGAAAACGCTTGAAGTAGGTAATTTCAAGCGTTTTTTACATTCAAAACTATAGAAAAAATGAAACTAGCAAAAAATTTACTTATTGCAAGCCTTACTTTGCTTTCAGCCAATGTAATGGCGACTCAGTGGGAGAAAATCCGTACGCCTATTTCAGGACAGCCACAATCTATCGGTGGTTATAGCAATGGCTGTATTATCGGAGCTCAACCTTTGGCATTAAAAGGTGAAGGTTACCAGGTCATTCGCTCGGTAAAAAATCGTTATTATGGGCATCCGCAGCTTTTGGATTATCTCACTAAATTAGGGCAACGAGCTAAAGACTCAGGGCTTCCACCAATTTTGATCGGTGATATGGGAATGCCAGCGGGTGGGCGTTTTTCTTCAGGGCATGCGAGCCATCAAACAGGATTGGATGCGGATATTTGGTTGCGTTTCGGCCCGATGGATGATGAAACTGCACGTAATCCCGCGGGTTTAGCCACCTTGATGGTAGATCGCGATAGACAGATTGTCGATGAACGAGCGTGGACATCAAACCAATTTAATTTGATTAAATTAGCTGCACAAGATAGCCGCGTAAACCGTATTTTCGTAAACCCAGCGATTAAAGTGAAATTGTGCAACAGCGAGACAGCAGATCGTGCTTGGTTACAAAAAATTCGTCCTTGGTATGGACACGATTCACACTTTCACGTGCGTTTAAGTTGCCCTCAAGATGCAAAAAATTGTGAAAATCAAACCGCTTTACCCGCAGGAGATGGCTGTGGTGATGAATTGTATTCTTGGTTCAAACCAGCACCAAAATCAAGCACACCAAAACCGAAAGTATTGCCAACTGCACCTTACCAGTGCCAAATGATTCTTTCTTCGCAGGGGTTAGAATAATAAACTGTTGTAGTCATAAAAAGAGCGTTTAACACCATTTAAAAAGCTCCTTTTATTATGCTTTAAATAATTCCAACAACGGTTCTGGATGCTGAATATATTGCACCAGATCTTTCTGTTCTGGATGCCCGATATAAGGAATTTGTCCGAGAAGTGGGGCGTGGATTTTTTGCTTAAGCATTTTAATTAATTCCATATAGTGTCGTAATCCAGGGTTGATGCGGTTTGCGACCCAACCTAAAAGTGGAACGCCGCTATCTTTTATCGCTTGAGCGGTTAATAAGGCGTGGTTGGCACAGCCTTCCTTGATGCCGACGACTAAAATCACAGGCATATTATTTTTTTGTACCCAGTCAGCAAAACTCAAATCTTTATTAATCGGAGTAAGCCAGCCGTAAGTGCCTTCCACTAAGATATTGTGGTAGCTATTTTGTAAGCGTGCGAGATCGACATCCAATTTTTCCACGTGAATATTTCGAACTGCATCAAGGGCGGCAAAAACAGGGGTGCTAGAATGAATAAAGGTGTAGCTGTTGATTTCACGATAGCCAACAGGCACTGCAGTGCTGTTTAAAAGCGTGACAACATCGCTATTATCTTCGCTGGCATAGTCATCTAAATTTGGCTCTGTGGGCAATTCTTCTGCTCCCCCACAAGCGATTGGTTTATAAGGCACAGCTACGATATTATTTGCGGTCAAAACTTGCAATAATGCACGGGTTACAATCGTTTTGCCCACGTCGGTGTCTGTGCCTGTAATAAATAAAGAGGGCATAGGGTATCCTTTGGTTAGCTGGTTTTTAATTCACCAAGAAATAAAATAGAAAATGGTGGGCTTAAGACCCACCTGACGAATACCCTTTAGTCTATCGAATTTTTTAATCAGGGATTATGTTCTTGATCAAACTTCCTTCATAAATTCCCTGTTTTATCATTGCACACGGGATCAAAGTGCTGTTTTTATCAAAATGGCTTGTCACTAATTGCACATTGAGATCGCGATTGATCATTTTTTCATTCAATTTTTGTGTGATTTGCTCAAAGAGTGGGGTTTTAATACGTAGCAGTGGGGAATCAAACAAAATTTTCTCGGTAGAAAAAATATTGACTAAATTCATTAGCATATAGGCTAAATTGCTACTAATATGCTCTAAAATAGCCAGTGCTGTTGGATTTTTTGCTTCTACTTGTTCGCAGAAATGGTTAATTTTTGCCTCTTTCAAATGCTCGTCATCCATCTCAAAGTTTTTGGGTAGATGTTTGTCGATCAATTGAATTAACGCTTGTAAGCTCGCTTGATTGTTGAGTTGATAGCGTTCAATGCCGTCTAATTCAGGATAAATCTCATCACTTAATGCACTAAAACGAGGCATTAGCATATGATCTACATTCATATTCTGCTCGTGTAATAACGCACCACGCAACAGAATGCTGAGACGAATCGCATCATCGACTTGTAAGAAGATCACATTATCATCGCCAATTAAACTACCTAGCGTAGATTCTGCTAATAACCAGAGGTGGAAATGTTCATTGAGCAAAATCGGTTGAGAATAGATTGCTTGTAATTTCTCAACAATGCGACATTTCAGAAAATGTTGCCCAAGTTGAACGATGGCGTTTTTCTCAGCGTTAATGCGTCCAACAACCGCGATGGAAAGTGCAAGGATTTGGGCATCGTTAAGCGGTTGATTTTGACGGAAATTTTGCAAGTTTTCGGCAATAATCTCATCTAAGTTAGGATAATCGCTTAAAGAAAAGGTATAATCTTGGCGGTGAATGACTGAGCCATCTAATTTACAAAGCGAAATGGTAAGATGGTCTGCAAAAATTGTGAGACAGAGCTGTTTCCAGAAAAAAGTAGAAACAGAAAGCCCGACTGCAGGTCTGCCGCGAGAGTTACAATCTTGCACGCTACGTTCTAGAATAAATTGTTTATCAATCAACTGTTTTGTAATGTTGGTAATTGAAGCGGGGGCAAGCCCTGAGAGTTTAGCAAGATCAGTACGAGAAATGAGTTCAAACTGTTCGGTTAGACGGTAAATATTGCCTATATTTTGAATTTTATTGCCAGTAATCATTAATTGACGTTCTCCATAATTTATTTTTTATTTGCTCCATTTGTTTTTATATTTTGCGGGAATTTTGTAGAAGTACAACCAATTTATCCGCATAATGTGATCTAGTTCACATATTTATTTTTAAATTTAAAGAAAATCACGAGAAAAGCCAAAATGAATTCATCAATTCACTACCATTGGGTGGAAAATGAGCAGCAATTAGCTGAAGTTTGTCAAAATGCCCGCCAAGTATCTGCAGTAGCATTGGATACGGAATTTATCCGCGAGCGAACTTTTTACCCGAAACTGGGGTTAATTCAGCTATTTGATGGCAAGCAAGTCAGTTTGATTGATCCAACGGTGATTAAAGATTTCAGTCCTTTTGTTGCATTGCTTGCGGATCAAAAAGTCATCAAAGTGTTACACGCTTGCAGTGAAGATTTGGAAGTGTTTGAATGTGCTTTTAACCAATTGCCTACACCGTTGGTAGATACGCAAGTAATGGCAACTTTCTTAAATTTAGGCACATCCGTTGGCTTTGCTAAATTAGTATTGCATTATTTAGATGTTGAGCTCGACAAAGGCGCTTCACGCACAGATTGGCTTGCCCGTCCATTAAGTGAAACCCAGTTGCAATATGCCGCAGCGGATGTGTGGTATTTGTTGCCGATTTATCAGAAAATGCAGGCAGAATTGGCTCAAACAAACTGGCAAAATGCGGTGAATGAAGAGTGTTCCGCTTTTTTAACGAAGCGTGAACGCGTGGAAGATTTAGACAAAGCTTACATCAAAATTTCAAATGCGTGGCGGTTAGAACCACAGCAGCTAGCTGTGTTAAAATTACTGGCAAAATGGCGGGCGGAAGAGGCACAAAGTCGCAATTTAGCTTTGAATTTTGTGGTAAAAGAATCGAATTTATATGAAATTGCTCGTATTTTGCCAAAAAATCCTTCGCAATTGTTAGATTTTATGCACCCCAATGAAGTACGTAGACACGGCAAAAAAATCTTACGTTTAGTAGAGCAAGGCTTGAATACCTCTATGGAACTTTATCCTGCCAAAATTGTACGTTTAGTGGATGAGCCTAATTACAAATATAGCTTAAAAGCCTTGCAGCAAAAGCTTGCCGAAATTCGACCGCTTGATCTGCCTGCTGAACTGGTGGCAAGCAAACGTCAGTTAAATCAGCTATTTAGTTGGCATATCAAAGGGCGATCTTCTGATCGTTTGCCAGAGTTATTATGCGGTTGGCGAAAAGAATATGGCGAGCAATTGGTGAATGTATTTAATTAAAATGAGATAAACATTATGGAAGCAAAAAAATTACCCCGTGCATTAGATGCAATTGATTTAAAAATCCTGAACGAACTTCAACGTAATGGCAAAATTTCTAACATCGAACTTTCTAAACGAGTAGGGCTTTCGCCAACGCCTTGTCTTGAAAGGGTTAAACGTTTAGAAAAACAGAACGTGATTATGGGCTATCGTGCCTTGCTCAACCCTGAACTGCTAGAAGCACCGCTTTTAGTTATTGTGGAAATTACGCTTGTGCGTGGGAAACCTGATGTATTTGAGGAATTTAACCAAGCGGTGCAGCAGTTAGATGAAATCCAAGAGTGCCATTTAGTTTCGGGCGATTTCGACTATTTACTCAAAACGAGAGTTGCCGATATGGCGGCTTATCGTAAATTGCTTGGCACAACGCTGTTACGTTTACCTGGCGTGAACGATACTCGTACTTATGTGGTTATGGAAGAAGTGAAACAGACGAATTATTTGTTGCTGAAAGAAAAGGAAATATTGTGATTAGACGACTTAAAGGAAAAGAAACCGCCTTTAATTTTCTTTTTGCCCTTTGTGGCTTGTTTGGGATTTATCTTATTCTCGCTTGGGCAAGTTATAGCCCGTTAGATAATGCGTGGTCGGTGGCGAGTACCGCTACGAGCGAGCCACTAAATAAAACAGGCGTATTTGGGGCGTGGATGATCGATTTGCTCTATGCTTTTTTTGGCAAAGTGGCATTTCTCTTGCCGTTTAGTTTAACGGGCTTTTCTGCTTATATGCTGCTTACCCGTGGAGCAGAAAATGCCACGGTGAAAGGTATTTTTCTCCATAGTTTGAGCTTCTTTGTGCTGATGATTGGCTTAGCAGGTTTAGCGAATACGATTTTATCTAACTCACCAAATTATCTAGCGGGCGGTTTTGTCGGGGCGATGAGTCAAGGATTGATGAGTGAGCATATTGGACAATTCGGTGGTTTATTTGTGGCAATGTTGTTGACTGCAACTGGATTCTATTTTTGCTCAGGTCAAACCCTTATTCCATTATTAATTCATTTCTATGATTGGGTAAATGCG
The DNA here is from genome assembly GCF_018373095.1 of Haemophilus parahaemolyticus. GTDB lineage: Bacteria > Pseudomonadota > Gammaproteobacteria > Enterobacterales > Pasteurellaceae > Haemophilus_A > Haemophilus_A parahaemolyticus_A. Next base: position 4,554 of record NZ_JAHAHT010000063.1, on the reverse strand, counting down.
AAAGATGCCACAGCGGAAGAAAAACCTCTGCAAGTTAAATCCGTAGCCGAAGTTAAGCCAACCGAAGATGATTTGCAATTCGGTAGTGAAAACTTACCGCTTGCAGCTGAAGAACCAACAGACGAGCGTGTAGACACTGTCATTTCGATAGATGAACAGCTAACAGATATTACGATCTTTAAACGCCCCAATATCAGTGGGTTGCATCAATCTTCTTCTATTGAAAGGGTTTCCGCCGAGCCTTCTTCTGAAATGAAACCAACGATGGTTGTGGAAACAGCGGAGATGCATTTGTTTAATCCTGCCGATATTCATACAGAGCTTCCACTGCCGAAAATTAATTTACCTGAGATTGAAACGGAAGTACTGCCAGCCCAAACCGAAAATAAGATTGGGTTGAATGTTGAACTACCCAAAGTGCGTTTAAATCCGATTGAACCACAAACGGAGAGAGTAGAACAAGCGGTGGATTTTGCAGAAAATCTCGCAAATCCGACCGCTCCACCCAAAATTAGCGTGCGTTTAGTAAATGAAGATCCTGAACTTGATATGGCTGAGCAAGTGGCATTTGAGCCTGAAATGCCGCATTTTATGCAATCGTCACCTGTGATTAAATTGATGGAGACGGAAGAAAGCGAAGAGCAAAATGAAGATTTTGATGCCATTCGTGAACGTGAGTTTGCGGAAATGGAACGCCAGCGTTTAGCAGAACTTGAGGCTCGAGCAAAAGCGGTGGGCTTAGAACATACGTTTAATAAGATTACGGAAGGCTCAAGCCATTTTGAGACGGCTTTACCAACCAATGTGCAAATTCGCACAGAACCTACGCCATCAAAATTTACAACGCCGTTAAAAGCAGCTGTGGGAGCGGAGGGGAATACCCCCGACTATCCCCGAGGTGGCTATGGCGAAACTTTAATTCATCCATTATTGCAAGGCAGTAAAAAGTTGGAAAAACCAACCACCCCATTACCCACATTGAATTTATTGGAAGAGCATCAACCAAGTGGTCAGCAGATGACAGAAGGAGAAATTATTGCGACCTCTCGACGCATTGAAACTGCATTGGCAAACTATGGTGTAAAAGCGACGGTTGAAGATGTATTAGTGGGGCCTGTGGTAACCCGTTACGAAATTAAACCCGCAGTGGGGGTGAAAGCGGCAAAAATTACCTCTTTAGCGAGTGATTTAGCCCGTGAAATGATGTCTACCATTCGTATTACCGATGTGGTACCAGGTAAGCCTTATATGGGTATTGAAGTACCGAATCCACATCGTGAAATTGTGTGGTTGCGAGATTTGATCGCAAGCGATGAATTCCGTTATACCCAAGCTAAATTGCCGATGATTTTGGGGAAAGATTTGGCGAATAAACCTGTGATTATGGATATGGTGGACACACCGCATTTGCTTGTGGCAGGACAAACGGGCGGCGGTAAATCGGTTGGGATCAATACGATGATTTTGAGCTTGCTTTATAAGCTCACACCTGAACAAGTTCGCTTGATTATGATTGATCCGAAACAGGTTGAACTTTCGGTGTATAACGATATTCCACACTTGCTAACGCCAGTGGTTACCGATATGAAAAAGGCGGCAAATGCCTTGCGTTGGGCAGTAGATGAGATGGAGCGTCGCTACACCTTACTGACTCATTTAAATGTGCGTAACATTACAGGCTACAATAATAAAATTGATGAAGCTGAAGCAATGGGAATGCCAATTGCGGATCCAAGTTGGAAAGAGGGCGATTCAATGGATAAAATGCCGCCTGCGTTGGGCAAACTCAGCTACATTGTTTTGGTGGTGGATGAGTTTGCTGATCTTATGATGACTGCAGGCAAAGAGGTGGAAGAATACATTATGCGTATTTCACAAAAAGCACGTGCAATTGGTATCCATCTAATTTTGGCAACGCAACGCCCATCAACCGATGTCATTACAGGCGTGATTAAAGCGAATATTCCAAGCCGTATTGCATTTACGGTGGCAAGCCCTTACGATTCTCGCACTATTTTAGATAGCATTGGTGCGGAAAATTTGCTAGGTCGAGGCGATATGCTTTATTCCAAAGCAGGTAGCCCAGAGTTGGTGCGTGTGCACGGGGCTTATATGAGCGATGATGATGTCGTGAATGTGGCGGATAACTGGAAAGCACGAGGCAAGCCAGAATATATTGAGAGTATTTTGGAGTCGCCTGCCGATGAAGAGGTGGGCGAGACGAGCGGTAGTGGCGATTTAGATGAGCGTTTTGATGAGGTAGTTGCTTTTGTACAAGAAACAGGCATTACTTCGGCTAGTGGCTTGCAACGTCATCTTCGTTTAGGTTTTAACCGTGCAGCACGTATTTTAGACCAGATGGAGCGTGAAGGGATTTTGTCTTCACCAGATAAACGCGGTAAGCGTGAAATTATTTAACCTTGGTAGAAACAAGCGGCGATTTTTGCTGAGTATTTTGCAAAGGATCTTGCTAAAATCACCGCTTGTTTATTGCTTTCAATGAATGGCTATCCATCACTTGCATAAATTTTATTGATCAAAGTAATTTTGTACTATTTTAATAGTACAAACCGTTTGACATTTTAATTTGATTCCACTACCTTTATAGCCACTTACTCATAACACAACAAGAGAGAAACACAATGTCTTATAAAAATGACGATCTTCGTATTAAAAATATTGAACAACTTTTACCACCTATTGCTTTATTAGAGCGTTTTCCAGCGAGTGATGTTGCGGCAGAAACGGTGGAAAAAACACGCCAAGCAATTCACAGAATTATTCACGGTGCAGATGATCGCTTATTAGTGGTGATTGGGCCTTGCTCGATCCACGATCCAAAAGCTGCACTTGAATATGCTGATCGAATTAAAACAATGCGTGCAAATCCAAAAATTAATCAAAATCTTGAAGTGGTTATGCGTGTGTATTTCGAAAAACCACGCACTACTGTGGGCTGGAAAGGCTTAATCAATGATCCATATTTGAACGAAACTTACGCATTAAACGATGGTTTACGTTTAGGTCGTAAAGTGCTTTCAGATATTAACGATTTAGGCGTGCCAGCAGCGGGTGAATTTTTGGATATGATCACGCCACAATATATGGCAGATTTTATGAGTTGGGGGGCAATTGGTGCTCGTACGACAGAATCACAAGTACATCGTGAATTAGCCTCTGGTTTATCTTGTGCAGTAGGTTTCAAAAATGGTACCAATGGCAGCGTAAAAATTGCATTAGATGCAATTGCATCAGCAGAATCGCCACACCATTTCTTATCCGTAACCAAATTTGGTCATTCGGCAATCGTATCGACTGAAGGTAACCCAGATTGCCACATCATTTTACGAGGTGGCGATAAAGGCACAAATTACGATGCAGAATCAGTTGCGGCAGTGTGTGCAGAGATCGAAAAATCAGGTCATCGTCCACACGTAATGGTGGATTTCAGCCACGCTAATAGTAGCAAACAATTTAAACGCCAAATGGATGTGTGTGAAGATGTTTGCAAACAAATTGCTGGCGGTTCAGAGTTAATTTCAGGCGTGATGATCGAAAGTCATTTAGTCGAAGGTCGCCAAGATCTGAAATCAGGACAAACACTTGAAGATTTAGTTTACGGACAAAGCATCACCGACGGTTGCATCGGCTGGGAAGATAGCGAAAAAGCGTTATTTGCTTTAGCAGAAGCGGTTGAAGAGCGTCGTCGTAAACATCAAAAATAATCTTTAAAGTATCAAATCGTAGGGACGGAGTTTATCCCCGTCCTATTTTCATTTTATAAGGGTAGGGATAAACCTTACTTCTACGTACAAATTAGAGAGTTTAGAATGAATCATACCATTCTCGCCTTAGATACTGCCACTGAAGCTTGTTCGGTGGCTTTGTTGCATCAAGGCAACATCACTTTTGAAGATGAACTTAGTCCAAGAACGCACACGCAACGCATTTTACCGATGGTAGATGGTTTATTAAAAAATGCTCATCTTTCTATCAAAGAGTTGGATTATTTAGTCTTCGGTCGAGGCCCTGGCAGTTTTACAGGCGTACGCGTAGGCGTGGGGGTTGCTCAAGGGTTAGCATTCGGGGCTGAGTTGAAAGTTGTACCAATTTCAAACCTAACCACTATGGCAGAGCAGGCTTATCAAGAGCTAGGTGTAACAGAAGTGATAGCCTTGATTGATGCCAGAATGAATGAGGTCTATTTTTCGCAATTAATTCGTACCGAAAACGGTTGGATGGAGAAAGTAAAAGAGCAAGTTTGCTCGCCAGAACGTGCGTTAGAGCAGTTTCAATTAGATGACGAAAAGATTACCGTCGTGGGCACAGGTTGGGCAGCTTATCCGCAATTTGCCGAACAGAATCTACCGCTTGTAATCAGTGAAATTACCTTGCCTTCAGCAAAATATATGCTTGCTTTAGCCGAACAAGAAATTGTGAAAGGTAATGTAAAATCGGTTGATGAAATCGAACCTGTTTATTTACGCAATGAAGTAACTTGGAAGAAGTTACCGCATAAGCAGTAAAAGCAATGCGTGAATTTAAAGATTCACG
>NZ_JAHAHT010000062.1 GCF_018373095.1 Haemophilus parahaemolyticus | reverse complement strand
TTGAACAAAAAGATCGCAAGCTTGCTGCACCAACGGCAAAAGCGGAAGGACTGTATTTGGTCGATGTGAATTATCCTGAGTATTTTGGTATCCCTAAAACGGCGTTAGGTCCGTTATTTTTACCAGAGTAAAGATATAAAAAAGCCAAATGGCATTTTGTTTCGCCACTTGGCTTTTGTATTTTATTTTATCAATTAAAGATTAGTGCTCTTTTTTCTCTTTCAATTTAATGAGCTGAGCTTCTAATTTTTTCGCAAGATCATTGATTGCATTATACAGATCTTCATTTTCTGCTTTAGCAACTAAATCACCTAGAGGCGAACCAATGGTTGCATCCACTTCATAGCTATTAGGCTGTTTAATAATAATGAAATGTGGGTTAATCAATTGGAGTTGAAATTTATCGAATTTCGCTAAACGCTCCTCAATATGAGTACGGATTGCAGGGGTAATATCCATTTGTTTGCTAGAGATATTGAGTGACATAACGTTTTCCTCTTCGTTAGTTTAGTTGTTCTTGATAGTTTTAAAATATGTCTTTTGTTCCAACCTTTCAAGAATAATTTTTTATTAAATTTCAAATTTGTGATCAACTTAACATTTTACAGTATTTTTTGGCTATAATTTACACCATCTTTATTACAGAGAATTTTATCAATGGTTCAAAAACAACTTCCACCATTTCAATGGTCTTTTTTACATCCAAAATATTGGGGATTATGGCTTGGACTTGGTATTTTTAGACTTATTCTAGCTCTACCTTATCCAGTACTTGTACGTTTAGGCAAAGGATTAGGCAAATTATTTGCTAAACTTGGTTTTGGGAAACGTCGTATCCGTATTGCTAAACGTAATCTTGAGCTATGTTTTCCTGATTATACTCAGGCTCAAATAGAACAAATATTAGCGAAAAACATTGAATCGATTGGTATGGCGATCATTGAAACGGGAATGGCATGGTTCTGGTCAGATAAGCGGATACTAAAATGGTCTAAAGTTGAAGGCATTGAGTATCTTAAAAATGTGCCAAAAAATACTGGAATTATTTTAGTTGGGGTACATTTTCTTACTTTAGAATTAGGTGCAAGGATTATAGGTTTGCATCATCAAGGTATTGGTGTTTATCGTCCAAACGATAACCCATTATTTGATTGGATTCAATTTAGAGGACGAATCCGCTCAAATAAAGCTATGCTCAACCGTAGCGATTTACGAGGAATGATTAAAGCTCTTAAAACAGGAGAAATGATTTGGTATGCTCCAGATCATGATTATGGACGAAGAAATAGTGTTTTTGTTCCTTTTTTCGCCGTAAAAGAAACTTGTACAACTGCAGGAAGTAGAATGTTATTGAAATCAGCTCCCTTATCTATTGTGGTTCCATTTAGTCCAATACGCCATTCAGATTTTTCGGGATATACATTAAGCATAACTCCTACCGTAGATTTTTCGGATTGCGAAGATGATATTCAAACCGCTACTAAAATGAATAAAGTAGTCGAAATAGAAATTTTGAAAGCAATTGAGCAATATATGTGGTTACACCGTCGGTTTAAAACAAGACCGAATGAGAATGATCCAAGTCTCTACGATTAAAATTTAATGAAAAACACAACTCTTGCAAAAAAACACTTGCATATTTTGAAGTATTTTTGCAATCTATGAACGAAAGCCAATCATAATAAAAACAGGAGTCGAATTATGGCAATGCCTTTATTTCACGGTAGTATTGTAGCACTGATTACCCCGATGACACACGGTGAAGTGAACTATGAAGAATTAAAAAATTTGGTGGAACACCACGTTCAGGCTGGAACACACGCAATTGTTTCTGTCGGAACAACTGGTGAATCTACCACGCTGAGCATCGATGAAAATGTGAAAGTGATTAAGAAAACCGTTGAATTTGCTGATGGTCGTATTCCTATTATTGCAGGCACAGGATCAAATGCCACAAGTGAAGCGGTCACAATGACTAAATTACTTGCAAACAGTGGCGTTGCAGGCTGTTTGAGCGTTGTACCTTATTACAACAAACCAACCCAAGAAGGGATGTATCAACATTATAAAGCGATTGCTGAATCAACTGATTTACCGCAAATTTTATATAATGTACCAGGTCGTACAGGCAGCGACTTAAAACCTGAAACTATTGGTCGCTTGTCAAAAATTGAAAATATTGTTGGTGTAAAAGAAGCTACAGGCGACTTAAGTCGATTACCGCTCATTAAAGAATTAGCTGGTAAGGATTTCATTTTCTTAAGCGGTGATGATGCAACAGGTTTGGAGTCAATGAAACTAGGTGGACAAGGCGTCATTTCTGTAACTAATAACGTAGCCGCAGTAGATATGGCGAAAATGTGTGAGTTAGCTTTAGCTGGCAAATTTGAAGAAGCAGAGGCGATTAACCAACGCTTAAATATACTACACCACGATTTATTTGTGGAAGCAAACCCAATTCCTGTGAAATGGGCGGCTTATAAATTAGGCTTAGTGAGTGAACCAAACTTACGTTTGCCATTAACGACTCTCTCTGAAGAAGCTCAACCAAAAGTGTTAGCAGCTTTAAAACAAGCAGGTTTAATTGCATAATTTTAGTAAGGCGGGCTTTAGTCCGCCATTTTTGTAAATTTTCCGTTAAAAACCACCGCTTTTCATTCCTCTCCCGCTTTTTTTATACTATAATTCGCCATCTTTCTTCGTTCTTTAAAATCTGGTGGAAATATGAATCCAATGTTAAACATTGCTATTCGTGCAGCACGAAAAGCAGGCAATATTATTGCAAAAGGTTATGAGCAAGCACCTCAAGATACTGAAGTGGCTCGTAAAGGCTCAAATGACTATGTAACTGAAATCGATAAAGCCGCAGAAGCAGCAATTATCGAAGTTATCAAAAAATCTTATCCTGATCACGCTATCGTTGCGGAAGAGTCAGGCATTGTTGAAGGTAAAGATAACAGCGTGCAATGGGTTATTGATCCATTAGATGGCACAACTAACTTCGTAAAACGTTTACCGCATTTCTGTGTTTCTATTGCTGTTCGCGAGAATGGTCGCACAACGGTTGGCGTAGTTTACGATCCTATCCGTAATGAACTTTTCACTGGCGTACGCGGTGAAGGGGCAAAATTAAATGAATTCCGTTTACGTGTTGATACAAGCCGTCGTGATTTAAACGGCACCGTGCTTGCAACTGGTTTCCCATTCAAAAATCCCAAACATCGTCCTGCACATTTAAATATGCTTGAAGGCTTAATGAACAATGGCGTAGCAGATTTCCGCCGTACAGGTTCAGCAGCGTTAGATTTAGCTTATGTTGCAGCAAACCGTGTCGATGGTTTCTTTGAAATCGGCTTAAAACCTTGGGATTGTGCTGCTGGTGAGCTGATCGCTCGTGAAGCGGGTGCAATCGTAACCAACTTTGTAGGTGGCACAGATTACTTAAAATCAGGCAACCTTGTTGTTGGTCAAGCTCGTGTTGTGAAAGAGATTTTAAGCACCATTCAACCTGTATTAACAGAAGATCTTAAATAAGCCAGATAAGCGGTCGAAAGCCGTTTCATCTTTACATTACGCCCAAATGGATTATCTTTTATGCAAAAATCATACCCTTTGCTAAGCCAAATCAATTCGCCTGAAGATTTGCGTTTGCTAAATAAAGATCAATTACAACCGCTTGCAGATGAATTGCGTGCTTATTTGCTTGAATGTGTAAGCCAGTCAAGCGGTCATTTAGCGTCAGGGTTGGGCGTGGTTGAACTTACTGTTGCCTTGCATTATGTTTATCAAACGCCGTTTGATCAGCTCATTTGGGACGTAGGCCATCAAGCTTATCCGCATAAAATCCTTACAGGTCGTCGTGACCAAATCAAAACCATCCGCCAAAAAGATGGTATCCATCCTTTCCCTTGGCGTGAAGAGAGTATTTACGATGTATTAAGCGTAGGGCACTCTTCTACTTCGATCAGTGCGGGCTTAGGTATTGCGGTAGCAGCAGAAAAAGAGAACGCAGGGCGTAAAACTGTTTGTGTGATTGGAGATGGGGCAATTACCGCAGGAATGGCATTTGAAGCCTTAAACCACGCGGGAGCGCTACACACCGATATGTTAGTTATCTTAAACGATAACGAGATGTCGATTTCCGAAAACGTGGGGGCATTAAACAATCACCTCGCACGCATTTTCTCAGGCTCACTTTATACCACAATGCGTGATGGCAGTAAGAAAATTCTGGATAAAGTGCCGACCATTAAAAACTTTATGAAGAAAAGCGAAGAGCATATGAAAGGCGTGATTTTCTCGCCTGAAAGTACGCTTTTTGAAGAGCTTGGCTTCAACTATATTGGTCCGATTGACGGGCATAACATCGATGATTTAGTGAAAACGCTTGAAAATATGCGTGACCTAAAAGGCCCGCAATTCTTGCACATTCGCACTAAAAAAGGCAAAGGTTATCAGCCTGCAGAAAACGATCCTATCGGTTTCCACGGCGTGCCAAAATTCGATCCTGAAAGCGGAAAATTACCAAAAACCAAAACTATTCCAACCTATTCAGATATTTTTGGCAACTGGTTGTGCGAAATGGCAACGCAAGATCCGAAACTTATCGGCATTACCCCTGCTATGCGTGAAGGTTCGGGAATGGTGGAATTTTCTAAACGCTTCCCAGAGCAATATTTCGATGTAGCCATTGCAGAACAACACGCGGTTACTTTTGCAACAGGACTTGCGATTGCAGGCTTTAAACCTGTGGTGGCAATTTATTCTAGCTTCTTGCAACGTGCTTACGATCAGTTAATTCACGATGTGGCAATTCAAAATCTCCCTGTCATTTTTGCGATTGACCGTGCGGGCATCGTGGGGGCAGATGGACAAACCCACCAAGGGGCGTTCGATTTAAGCTTTATGCGTTGTATTCCAAATATGACGATTATGACGCCATCAGACGAAAATGAAATGCGCCAGATGTTATTCACGGCTTATTCAATGAATACGCCAACAGCCGTGCGTTACCCACGTGGCAATGCTCAAGGTGTAGCATTACAGCCAATGCAAGCGTTGGAGGTAGGTAAAGGTCGTCTGATTCGAGAAGGTAAAAAAGTTGCGATTTTAAACTTTGGTACAATGTTGCACGAAGCCCAAATCGTTGCAGAGCATAACGACTACACCCTTGCTGATATGCGTTTTGTAAAACCAATTGATGGCGATCTAATTACACAACTTGCAGATTCACACGATTTATTAGTAACCATTGAAGAAAACGCTATTCAAGGTGGTGCAGGCAGTGCGGTAAATGAATATTTGCAATCGTTCAACAAAATTAAACCGCTTGCAATGCTTGGTATTCCAGACCATTTCATCCCACAAGCAACACAACCAGAAGCTTATGCAGAAATTGGGTTGAATGCAGAAGGGATTGAACAGAAAATTCGGTCATTATTGGGATAAACTTCATAAAAAACGGCTTAATTGAATATTAAGCCGTTATTCAAATAAAGCTAATAATTCCGCTACTTTTCCCCGAGATTCACTTTTTTGCCCTATAGAACGATTAACCTGCAAAGTTTTGAATTTTGCACCTTGGTAAATTTTACGCGTAAATTCCGTATCATGGTTTGAAATGAGTACGGGAAAATCTGCTTCTCTGGCTAAATCTGCCAATCGTTTTTGCTGTTCAAGGCTAAAGCCCCCACCTGCGTATTGGGTGAAATTAGTATCTTGTTGCAACGGAGCATAAGGTGGGTCACAATAGACTACATATTGATCGGGTTGCTGCTTCAATAGATCGAAAACCTGTTCAAAATCGGCACAGATAAATTCAGCTTTTTGGGCTTTTTCTGCAAAAAAGCGAAGCTCTTTTTCAGGGAAATAGTGAGTTTTATAACGACCAAATGGGACATTATAACCCCGTTTTTGGTTGTAACGGCATAAGCCATTAAAACCAAAACGGTTTAGATAGAGGAAAAGCACGGAGCGTTGGAACTCATCTTCTGAGGCATTAAATTCAGCTCGGTGATCTAAATAGAATGATTTGCTATTCGCTTTTTCGTGCGAAAAAAGTACTTTAGCGTGCTGAATATAACGTTCAACATCATTTTTTACAGTATTAAATAGATTGATGAGATCAGGATTGATATCCGCCAATAGATAGCCTTCAAAATCCATATTTAAAAACACGGAGCCTGCACCAACAAAGGGTTCAACAAAACAAGCCCCCTGCGGAATGCTTGGGGGCAAGTAGTCTGAAATGGCTTGAGCAAGGCGATATTTTCCGCCTGCCCATTTTAAAAAGGCTCGTTGTTTTTCCAGCATAGGATTTATTCAGTAAGCGGTCTATTTTTGGGTGAATTCTTCAATCGCCGCAAGCACTTGGTTTTCTGTCGCTTCAGCTGTAACATAGGCTTGACCAAGTGATTTTAATAAGATTAAACGAAGTTTACCTGCTAGCACTTTTTTGTCTCGCCACATATAAGGTAGGTATTCTTGCGGCTGCATTCCATCTGGCGACGTCGTCGGCAATACCGCACGAGCAATCAGTTTTTCAAGGCGAGCGACATCGGGTTTGGAAATATTACCCAACATACGAGAAAGTTCAGCTGCTTCTAGCATTCCTACCGCCACACCTTCGCCGTGTAACCAGTTGCCGTAGCCCATATGAGCTTCAATAGCATGTCCAAATGTGTGCCCTAAATTAAGCAAGGCACGATCGCCTTTTTCAGTTTCATCACGAGCGACAACATCCGCTTTCAGCTGGCAGCAACGTTGAATGCAATATTCAAGTGCTTGTTGATCTAATGCAACAAGTTTATCAATATTTTCTTCTAACCATGCAAAGAATTGCTCATCGAAAATTGCCCCATACTTAATCACTTCTGCCAAGCCGGCACTCACTTCACGTTTAGCAAGTGTATGCAAAGTATTGGTATCAATAATGACAGATGCTGGCTGATAAAATGCACCAATCATATTTTTGCCAAGTGGATGGTTTACCGCTGTTTTTCCACCCACAGAAGAATCAACCTGAGCTAATAAGGTTGTTGGGATTTGGATAAAGCGAATACCGCGTTGATAAGAAGCTGCTGCATAGCCTGCAATATCGCCAATCACACCGCCTCCTAAAGCGATAAGGGTGGTATCACGATTGTGATTTTTTTCAAGTAAAGCGGTAAAAATTAAGTTAAGTGATTCTAAATTTTTGTATTTTTCGCCATCAGGAATCAAGACAGAATCCACGCTACAGCCGAGCTCCATTAAGGCTTTTTCCACTGTTGCAAGATAATGTGGAGCAATGGTTGGGTTTGAAACAATCATTACTTTATCGCCTTCTTTTAATGGGGCATAGCTATTCGGGTCGCTTAATAAACCTGCTGCAATCCGAATTGGATAACGGCGTTCTTTGAGTTCTACATTAACTTGTAACATTGTGTTTACCTTATTTTTATTGTTGTTTTATTGCAGATTGTCAATCATTTCTATGATATTTGTCGCAACTAATTTTGCTGCTTGATCATCTGTTTGAAGAGTAATATCTGCAATTTCTTCATAAAGTGGATTACGAATTTTAGCTAACTCCTCAAGTGTTTTACGTGGGTTATCATTTTGTAAAAGAGGACGTTTTTTATCACGCTGAGTGCGTTCAAATTGCTTATCTATGGTTGTTTCTAGATAAATCACAATTCCTCGAGCAGACAGTACATTACGGTTCTCTTTAGAGAGAATTGAGCCGCCGCCTGTAGAAAGTACCACACCTTGCCCTTGGGTTAATTCGTTGATAATACGCTCTTCACGTTTACGGAAACCTGCCTCGCCTTCGACATCAAAAATCCAATCAATATCTGCCCCAGCTCGCTCTTCAATCACGGTATCCGAATCCATAAATTCCATTCCGAGCTGTTGTGCAAGTTGGCGACCGATAGTGCTTTTACCAGCCCCCATAGGACCAATTAAGAAAATATTACGTTTTTCTGCCATTTTATTCTCATGTAAAAATTAGTTTAACATTATGATTTGGGTTGAAAAAATGACCGCTTGCAAAAAAACAAGCGGTCTGTTTTTAGAAAAAGATGACAAAATCTTTTATTCAATTTTAAGAAAGTACCACAAATCGCCTAAAAATAATTAGGTGCGATTATCTCAAGAAATCATCCCTAATTTCAACCTTTAGAGGGCTAATCATTGAATTTATTTATAAACTAGAATAATTCCCCGCCAGATGGAGAAGATAAAATCCCTTTTGCAGGTAAACCTAAACTGGATCCTCCCGCAGGATTGCCCAACTCATCCATTGGTATTGCTTGTTCAACCACAAATTTTTTGGTTGGTTCGGTTCCCTTAATAAAGTACTCGGTTAATTGACTACCTAAGAAGCCATTACTCGCATCAATTTTGGCCTCCACAATATTTGCTGGTATTGGAAGTGTACGATCTTTTTTATCTGCAAGGGCGACTTTCATATAATCACGCCATGCAGGCATTGCAGTTCGAGCACCTGATTCACCACGTCCTAATACACGGTTGTTGTCATCAAAGCCCACATAAACCGTAGTAACAATATTTGAACCAAACCCAGCATACCAAGTCACTTTAGATTGATTGGTCGTCCCTGTTTTACCACCAATATCTTTACGTTTGAAATCATTGGCAAGCGAGTGGCTTGTACCTCGCCATCCTTGCCCTTGTTCTCCATAAATTGCACTATTTAATGCACTACGCATTAAAAACGCAATCTCAGGCTTCATCACGCGTGGTGCATAAACGGTTTCACCCGTTTGATTCTGCACATTGCTCATTAAATCAGGGGCATTTTCTCGCATAACCGTATCAAGCACAGGCTCTTCGCCATCTGCACTTCCTAAGTCTGTTGCATTACTTGCGGTATCTGTGATATTCACGGTCTCATTCTCTTTCAATGAGCGTAAAAATTGCTCTTCATCATGAATTTTCATACTATCGAACTGTTCTGGTTCTTCATATGCCAGTTGAAGATTATTACATTCCATACAAGCAATTGGTGGATTAGCTTTAAACAATTCATTTCCTTGGCTATCTAAAATGCGATCAATGATATAAGGTTCGATTAAGAAACCTCCATTATCAAACACTGCATAAGCACGAGCCATTTCAAGTGGTGTAAATGAAGCAGCCCCCAGCGCCAATGCCTCTGTAGCGACAAATTGGTCTTGATTAAAGCCAAAACGCTCCAAATAGCCTGCTACATAATCAATCCCCGCCATTTGCAGAATACGGATAGACACCATATTTTTTGATTTACCTAATGCCACGCGCATACGAAGCTGTCCTTCGTAACGTCCATCTGCATTTTTTGGTGTCCACGGTTTTTGCCCACGTTTAGTAATTGTAATTGGATCATCGCTAATCGTACTCGATAAACTCAAGCCTTTATTCATTGCTGCTGCATAAATAAATGGCTTAATTGAAGAGCCTACTTGCACAAGCGATTGTGTTGCACGGTTAAAACGGCTTTGTTCAAAGCTAAAACCGCCAACAATCGCTTCAATTGCACCGTTATCACTATTGAGCGACACTAAAGCCGAATTGACCTCAGGAATTTGTCCCAACATCCACTCGCCATTTTTACCTTGCCTTATCCAAATGAGATCGCCAGCATTCAACTTAATCTGCTTACCAAACGTCGCATTTGATTTCTTCATCTCTGTTTTATCACCGCTTGGTAACATCAGCGTATAGCTATTTTTATTTACAGCTGTTACTACCACGCCGGTGAAAGGTTCCGAATTTGGCAACTTGCTTAAATAATCAATAATTGCCTCATCATCCCAAGCGGTCTTTCCTGTCCAAAGTTTTGCAGCACCACGCCAGCCGTGGCGACGGTCGTATTGGATCAAGTTATTCCGCACAGCATCTTGTGCGGCTTTTTGGTCATCAGACACTACGGTAGCATAGACTTTCAAGCCTTTATTGTAAGCAATGTCTTCACCATAACGTTTAACCATTTCTTGGCGAACCATCTCAGTGACATAATCAGCTCTAAACTCCAATGTTGCTCCATAGTATGCTGATTTCACTTCCTCTTTCTTTGCGGTTTCATACTGTGATTTGGTAATTTTTCCTACTTCAAGCATACGCCCAAGCACAACATTACGACGGTCTGTCGCCCGTTTAACTGAATAAATAGGGTTCATTGTTGAAGGTGCTTTTGGTAAGCCTGCAATGATCGCTACTTCTCCTAAAGTGAGCTGATCCAGCGTTTTACCAAAATAGGTTTTTGCAGCTGCTGCAACGCCATAAGAGCGATATCCAAGATAAATTTTGTTCAAATAAAGCTCTAAAATCTCATCTTTAGTCAGTACTTTTTCAATCTCAAGAGCAAGAATTGCTTCTTTGATTTTTCGCTCAATATTACGCTCAGGCGTTAAGAAAAAGTTACGTGCAAGCTGCTGAGTAATCGTGCTTGCACCTTGTGTATCGCCTTGGCTGGAGCGATAAAGTGCACGCATAATCCCTTTGGGATCGAGCCCTTTATGCTCATAAAAACGGCTATCTTCTGTGGCTAAAATTGCATCAATTAACGGCTGTGGAATCTCTGCTAATTTTACTGGAATACGGCGTTCTTCGCCTACCTCGCCAATCAATTTCCCGTCAGAGGTGAAAATTTGCATCGG
>NZ_JAHAHT010000061.1 GCF_018373095.1 Haemophilus parahaemolyticus | reverse complement strand
GTCCACTGCTTTGCAATTTTTAATAGTGGTGTAAGGTGTTGCAACCCAAAAATAAAGTGAGTGATTTGTAGTTTGGATAAAATCTGCGTCTAAAGTAATACCTAAATCATCGCTAATTAAGTAGTCGAATAGTGCCATTTTGTTGAAGCTAGAAGACTAAAACAAAGGCTTCGTGATCACGTGAAGCCTTTTTCATAGCTAAAATTTATAGACTAAATTGTCCTCGTACGCCACTTGGTAGTTCAGCTTGGCATTGATCGTATCCGCTCGGCATTCTCAAACGCCTGACAATTATCCACCTTGTCTTCCAACATATAATTCACAAATCGAATAAACTCCGACTTCGTCGAGCTAAAAAACACATGCGGCGGACGAGTGATATTGACCAGTCGCAAGAAGTCAATCAAGTCAAAATAGGTGGCTTGTTTGTAACTTTCTTGTTTGGTACAAAGGTAAGTCGGATCTAACACAAACAAGGCTTTCGGGCCGTTGGCATACTTTGGCAGCAAGGTATGAAATGACTTGCGTACAACTTCTACGCCGTCCAAATAGCCGTCCGCACTTGGGTAATCGCTTAACTGCACACAATGCCAGAAATCTTTACGATATAAGTCTTCAAGTGAGCCGACACGCTCACACTTGAAACTATTAGTGGCGTGATTGCCAAAAATCTCCCCTAACCCCTCTTTACAAAAAAGGGGAAATTATTGAAGGAGCATTTTATGCTGAAGTTAAAACAGGTGCTGATTGATAAGGGCGTGAGCTTAAGGCAGTTAGCACAGATGATGAATGTGTCGCCTGCAACCATTTCTCAGTTGATAAACCATAATCAACGGGTGCGGGAGTGGGCGGCATTTGAGAAGAGTTTAATAGCGTCTTTGCAAAAGATTGGGATAAACCAACCGCTTGCCGAGCTATTGAAAGATGAAGCGACAGGGGAAAGTTTGGCGACCGAGCCTGCCGCTTCAGCCCTTAAAACAACAAAAGAAATTAAGGACGAGATTATGTTACTCGCAAAACAGGCTTTATTTCCAGCCACTAAGAAACATTTTTTATTACCGATTGACCCTTTTTCCGTCGATATTCGCTCGGCTGATGAAGTTTTCGTCACCAGCGACATTCGTTATGTGCGGGAGTCGCTTTATCAAACCGCCAAGCATGGTGGTTTTATGGCGGTGGTGGGTGAAAGTGGTGCAGGTAAATCCACACTCAGACGGGATTTGATTGACCGCATTCGTGCCGAAAACGCTCCGATTGCGGTGATTGAGCCTTACATTATCGCGATGGAAGACAACGACATCAAGGGCAAAACGCTCAAAGCAGCCCATATTGCCGAAGCGATTATTTCCACCCTTGCCCCACTGCAAAGCGTGAAGCGTTCGCCTGAAGCACGTTTTCGCCAGTTGCATCAAGTGTTGAAAGAAAGCTGTAAATCGGGCTATTCGAACGTGCTAATCATCGAAGAAGCGCACTCCTTGCCAATTCCGACGCTTAAACACTTGAAACGCTTTTTTGAGTTGGAAGATGGCTTTAAAAAGCTGATTTCGATTGTGTTGATTGGTCAGCCTGAGTTAAAGCTGAAACTTTCCGAACGCAACACCGAAGTCCGCGAAGTGGTGCAACGCTGTGAAGTAGTGGAACTCGCGCCCCTTGATGCGGAGTTGGAAAACTATGTGGCGTTCCGCTTGGCTAAAGTGGGCAAAAAATTGAGCGACATTTTTGAAGAAGATGCGTTTTTAGCGGTGCGACAACGCTTAACGGCGGTGGGAAGAAATAAAACCACCACCAGCTTGTTATATCCGCTCGCAGTAAATAACTTGCTAACTGCGGCGATGAACTTGGCAGAAAGTTTAGGTGTGCCGAAAGTGAACGGCGATGTAGTGATGCAGGTTTAGGGGGCGATATGAGAAAAACAACCTTAATTTTAACCGCATTTTTGTTGGCTGGCTGTGATGACGGAATGATACAAAAGCAAACGTGGGCGTATGCCGAACTTTGTATCAGCGGTGTAGTTTACCTCCGCTCGCCCAACGGCAGCCTAACCCCAAAAATTAACGCAGATTTTTATCCTTATACTTGCCAAAAAGGAGTAACAAACAATGGCTAAACGAGCGACAAGAGTAAAAAGCGAAGTACAAGAAATTGCCTTGCAAACCCAAGATGAAGTGGCGTTGGCGATTAAACAGATCGGCGATTTAGAGCGTGAGCAGGTACGATTGACCACCCAGCAAGCGGATGAGAAAGCAGCTGTTGATGAAAAATACACGGCACAATTGACTGCGCTGAAAGAACAAGTGAAGCCGTTACAAAAGGCGGTGCAAGCGTTTTGTGAAAGTCGTCGTTTAGAACTCACTAACGGCGGCAAACATAAGACGGCTTACTTTACCACCGGCGAAGTACAATGGCGTGCCAAACCGCCGAAGGTGGGGATTAGTTCGATGGCGAAAGTGATTGAAAATATCAAGAACTTGGGGCTGTTTCAGTTCTTACGCGTGAAAGAAGAAGTGAACAAAGAAGCCTTGCTTGCTGACCCGAATAACGCCAAGGCGATTGCAGGTGTGAGTATTCGGGAGAATGAAGAAGAATTTATCATCAAACCGAATGATGAGGAGGTGCGCTAATGGGGCGAAGACCGAAAATCGACCGCGATGTGCTAGAAGAAGTCTATCGCGAAGCAACGGAAACCGCAGCAGCAATGGAACGTTCGGGCAATTATGCCCGAGCTAGTGAATTGTGGGGAGAAGCAGCAAAGCAAGCGGTAACACTCAAACAACGTGAGTGGTGCAACACGCGCAAAACCTACTGCAAAACATGGCAAGGTAAACGGGAGAAAAGACAATGATTTCCACACTAGAAGCCTTAAAAATGCAACTTCGCCAAGCGATTATTCAGCTGGAACAGGCTGAAAAATCACTGGATAAAGAACAAATGGAATACGCCAAAGTGTATGTAAGTAATGCGAAGGGGATTTTGATGAAAATGGGGGTAAGAATATGACGGCACATTATTTGACCACAGTTTCTATTGGCGTTTGTCCAACAACAGAAGAACTAAGCTTTACGATAGGTGCTAAACATTCCGCTAAACTGCCAAACAAAGTTAGAACCATAATAACTGATTTGATGACAACAATACCTATTGTCGTAACAAAAGGCTGGTATCAAATTATTCGCTTAGTACCTGAAGCAGATAAAGGCTTCACAGCTGACCTTCACTTTAATTTCTTCCTTGATGAAGACAATGATTGGGCTGTAAATGGACAAGTTGAAAATAAGGACGGCATTGAGCCTGTATTAATGGGAATGGCAAAAATGATTTTTACCGATGATCCTGTTATTAAATCCTTACTGGAAGATGATGACGAGCCTGAATATATTCAGCATTTTGACCCAACTTGTTAAACCAAACCGCCTTCGGGCGGTTTTCTTGTATTAGGAGAACCGAAAATGAAAGTGAAATGTAGTGCGTGTGGAGCGTTGCATTCGTTGGACGCGTTGATTGCCAACAAAGCAGCAAGTGATGCCTTAAATGCGGCATTGTTGGTGAGTGGTGAGTTAGGCGAAGCCTTAATTCGTTATTTGGGGCTGTTTCGTCCTGCGAAAAGTTCGCTCACGTTCGACCGTGTGGCAACCTTGCTGGGCGAACTCACACCGATGATACAGGCTAAGACTATCAAACGTGATGGGAGTGAGTTTCCTGCACCGCCTGAGGCGTGGATTTATGCCATTAACCAAATGATGGCGAGCCGTGTCAATTTTACCCTGCCGATGAAGTCGCATGGTTATTTGTTGGAAATTATTGCAGGCTACAAGCCTATCAGCACAGCGGTGGCTGTGCAAAATCCTGAGCAAAATCGACCGCTTGCAAGTAATAAAATGAACGCAATTAAAGGAGCGTTGGAATGGGGCAAAACAATCAATGGCTAAAACCTGTGCTAGCTCAAGGCGTGGCAATGTTATTGCTGTTACGCCTAAAAAATTCGCCAACGGAAGATGTGATACAGCCAACACTGGAAGCATGGTATCGGGTAATCACTTATAAAAAGTCGTGGGATATGGAGTTGGATAAGGTGCGGTTTGAGACGGCATTTATGACACTTGGGCAAACTTGTGATTGGTTTCCTACGCCAAAACAACTGCTAGAAGCCTTGCCACAGCGTGAATATCCTGAGCTTCCGTCACCACCGCCGAAAAGTGTGGAGGAAATGGCACAGGAAAAGGCAAAAATGGAAAGTAATTTACAACGATTGAAAGCAATTTTAAGGGGTAAACAATGAGAAAACGATTATTACAACTGGTGCATATTGGGAAAAGTCAGTTAGGAATGGACGATGAGACTTATCGAAGTCTATTATCTCAGCAATTCTACCAAAATTCTGCGAAAAATATAAGCTATTCAGAGCTAGTGAAACTGGTCAAAATATTGCAACAAAAAGGTGCAAAAATTCGCTTACCGCATGATGTTTCACAGCTTTCTGCCGTTCAGCGGAAATTGTGGGCAGTATGGAAAGCAGTGGCTGAGGAAAGTAGTTCAACAGCGTTGAATGCGTTTGCTGCTCGATATTATGCGGACGTTACAGACTGGCGTGAGCTGGATAGTGAGCAAACGGCATCTATTATTGAGCAACTAAAACAGTGGAAAAAACGAGTAGGTAAATGATGAATGAAGCCAAATTTGACAATAATGACTTTCAAACCAAAGCCCCTGATTTATTGGCAGATTTGGCGAAATATACGGTAATGGCGGTGCGTGAATGTTACCCCGAAATGGACGCGGAAACTGCGGAAAATATCGGCATGATTGTAGCATTGAAGACGGGCTACAACTGGGGCGGTTTGAATGTGTATGTGCCGAAATCAATGTCGCTTTTCGCCTGTGAGCGTGAAAAGCAAATTTTCAATAAGTTCACCGGCAATAATCACGCCTATCTTGCTAAGAAGTATGGTTTATCTTTGCAATGGATCTACAAAATCGTCAAACGCGTGCAGAAAGAAGAAATTGCCAAACGACAGTTCGATATGTTTGTCCAATCACTAAAAAACAAACCCAGTGACCGTAAAAAGTCACTGGGTTTTCTTTTTCTCTATGTGTAACTCTATTTCATTTCGCCTTTTTCATTTCTTCCCACTTCATCCAAATTTTTCCCATTTATGTTGGATTATTTTTAGTAGTTATGTTGGGTGGGTTTATAATTGGCAAGCGTTTGATAATTACGATCGAATTGTGGTTAAAGCATCTGCTTCCAAAGATGGGATTTATGAGGATAATATGATTTATAGGTTCTAAATTTAAACCCTCTTTAAAGCTAATTTAAAGAGGGTTTTTGCATTTTATTTTGCATGGGGTTTTGGAGATTAGCTATGCAAAATAATTTGCGAAACTATGCAAAGATTTTTGCGAGCTTACACGAACAGCTGGAAAAACGATCCACGAGTATATTCATTATTACAACCATGAGTGCATTCAAGTAAAATTAAAAGGACTGAGTCCGATACAATATCGAAAGCAGTCCTTTAAATAACAGTCTAACTTTTTTGGGGTCAGATCATCGTAAGGTTCGGGGTTTTTGTTTTTTATTACTTATAGCTTTTCTCTAGATAACTAGCTATACAAAGTCTGGCTATAAAAATCTGTAGAAGAACAGACCTAATCTGACAAATCACACTAAAAAGTGAGAGTTTCCAGTTTAGAAAAAGAAAGGATAAACAAAAGTGTTGGTTTTTAAATTAATCTGACAGGCACAAGTTTTAAACGAGAGACTGTCAGATTGGGTTTGATCTTCTACACTTAAATCATTATTTCTTACGTTGATCATCCACTTCAGCACCTTTCGGTACACTGAACTTGAATAAATCGTTAGATAAATTTGATGATGCAATATTCCGTAATAAATAGAGATTACTTTGCCCATCGCGTTCAATAGTACTAAAGCCTTTCATTACGCCATTTGCATCAATTCGCACATCAAACTGTTTAATACTGCTTTTTTTCGCTTTTGGTTTTAATACGAAAGTATCGGCATTTTGGGTCACATCATATTGATCCCAATGGCTTTTATTATTGCTGGTTAAAAGCACAAATGGCGTATTATTCACCGCATCTTCAACTGTATTTACGGTCACTTGTGAAACAAATGGATCATAGAACCATAAATTTTTGCCATCAGAGATAATCTGATTTTCTTGCGGTTGTTGGGTATCCATTCTAAACAAGTTCGGGCGTTTTACCATAAACTTGCCTTTACCTGATTGAATTTGTTTACCTTTGCTAGAACGTACGGTTTGATCGAAATCCGCGCTATATTGGGTCACTTTTTCCAAACGGCTTTGCAATTCTGCCACCGCTTTTTCATCCGCCCAAGCGGTTGAAATTAGCGAAAAAATTGCAATACCAAACAACGATTTTTTGAATAATGTGTTCATTGATTTTCCTTTTATATTGGGAATGAATTTGCTCGTTTGACAACTGGGAAATAAAAAGTTTCCCGTTGTACTATTAGACTAGTATTAAAAACTAGTGTGCTTCATCCCAATTATCGCCCACGCCCACATCTGCAATCAATGGTACGTGCAATTTTATCGCTTTTTCCATTTCCATCTTAATTAACTGGCTGTAATGTTCGACCATTTCCGCTTTCACTTCAAACACCAATTCATCGTGTACTTGCATAATCATTTTGATGTTTTCATCCCCCAGAATTTCTTTATCAATACCAATCATCGCAACTTTGATAATATCTGCTGCTGTGCCTTGCATTGGTGCGTTGATTGCCACACGCTCTGCCGCTTTGCGACGCATTCCGTTACTTGATTTAATCTCTGGCAAATATAAGCGTCTACCTAAAAGTGTTTCCACATAGCCCTGCTCTGCAGCTTTCGCTTTAATATCGGTCATAAATTGCAATACGTTTGGATAGCGATTGAAATAAGCATCCATATAGGTTCTAGCTTCTTGGCGAGAAATGCCGAGCTGGTTCGATAAACCAAATTCTGACATGCCATAAATTAAGCCGAAGTTAATCGCTTTTGCATTGCGACGTTGTTCGTTAGTCACTTCTTCAAGCGACACACCGAAAATCTCCGCGGCTGTTGAGCGGTGAATATCCTTGCCCTCCGTAAAGGCTTTTAGCATTCCTTCATCGTGGGCAAGATGTGCCATAATGCGAAGTTCAATTTGCGAGTAGTCCGCTGCCACAATTTTGTAGCCTTCACGAGCAATAAAGGCTTGGCGAATACGTCTGCCCTCTTCGTTTCGAATTGGAATATTCTGCAAATTCGGATCACTCGAAGAAAGTCGCCCTGTTGCGGTTACTGCCTGATGATAAGAGGTATGTACTCGTCCTGTTTTTGGGTTAATCATCTGCGGTAATTTATCAGTATAAGTCGATTTCAACTTGCTCAATCCACGATGTTCTATCAACAATTTTGGCACGATATGCCCTTCTTGAGCCAATTCGTCCAACACTTCCTCGTTAGTTGAAGGAGCACCTTTTGGTGTTTTTTTCTTCACAGGCAAACCGAGTTTTTCAAACAAAATTTCTTGTAGCTGTTTCGTAGAAGCCAAGTTAAACTCCTGCCCCGCAGCTTGATGCACTTCTGCTTCCACTTCCGCCAAACGCTGTTCAATCTCTTGGGATTGTGCCAACAATTTTTGCGGATCAATCAATACACCATTGCGTTCAATATGCGAAAGCACACGCACCAGCGGCATTTCAATCTCGTTAAACAGTTTCAACAAAGTCGGCGTTTTTTCAAGCTCTGGGAACAAGGTTTGATGCAATTTCATCGTTACATCTGCATCTTCTGCCGCATATTCAGAGGCCACATCTAACGCAATTTTATCGAAGGTCAGCTGATTTTTACCCTTGCCCGCAATCTCTTCAAACGCAATAGTTTTATGTCCTAAATAACGTTCTGCCAAGTCGTCCATATTATGACGCCCTGTGCTGTTTTGGGTGTAAGATTCCAGCATTGTATCAAACGCCACACCTTGTACTTCAATGCC
Organism: Haemophilus parahaemolyticus; assembly: GCF_018373095.1. Classification (GTDB taxonomy): domain Bacteria; phylum Pseudomonadota; class Gammaproteobacteria; order Enterobacterales; family Pasteurellaceae; genus Haemophilus_A; species Haemophilus_A parahaemolyticus_A. The sequence continues at coordinate 2,643 of NZ_JAHAHT010000061.1, read as the reverse complement.
GTGATTAGCAAACACCGTTAAATCATATTTAATGTTCTGCCCGATTTTTTTGATCTGCTCATCTTCTAAAATCGGCTTTAATTGTGCTAAACAAGCGGTTAAATCAAGCTGATTTTTTACTAATTCATAGCCCAAGGTTGCAGTGCTTTCTACAAACAAATCGCCCTGCCCCGCTTGTTCGCTCACTTCTTCTTTGTGAGTCAATGGAATATAGCACGCCTCACCAGAAGCTAGTCCAAATGAAATCCCTACAAGCTCTGCCGACATCACATCCAACGCATTCGTTTCGGTATCGACTGCAACCAATTTTTCCGCTTGGATTTTCTTTATCCATTTTGCAAGTTGTGCTTCTGTCGTTACCGTTTCATATTTCGAACGGTCAATTTCCACTTTTGCAAAACTTTCCTCTTTTTCCACCGCTTGCGTTGCGGCATAATTGTTCGGCATACGCTCTTTGGTGCTAGTCGTCACAGGATTTGTGCCATTCATTACCTCATTGAGCCATTTTTTGAATTCATATTTGCCGAAAAGCTCCACCAATTTATCGTGATCTTGCGGTGAAGTAGTGAGTTGATCGTGAGTAACGCCCAACTCAACATCAGTTTTAATCGTTGCCAATAAATAAGAAAGATCCGCCATCTCTTTTTCAGCTAACAATTTTGGTGCGAAGGTTTTTGCCCCACGAAAACTAAGCTCGGCAACTTTATCTAAATTTTCATAGATAGTTTTAATCGAGCCAATACCCTGCAACAAGGCAAGTGCGGTTTTCTCGCCCACGCCTTTCACGCCAGGGATGTTATCCGACGAATCGCCTTGCAATGCAAGCCAATCGATTACCAATTCAGGCGGAATACCGTATTTCTCAATCACGCCTTCGCGGTCAAGTAAGGTATTATTCATCGTGTTGATCAGCATAATATGATCGTTCACTAATTGTGCCATATCTTTATCGCCTGTGCTGATTAGAACGTGCTTGCCTTCTTTTGCAGCTTGCACTGCAAGCGTACCGATCACATCATCGGCTTCCACGCCTTCAACCGAAATCAGCGGAATCCCCAATGCCTTAATAATGGCATGCAATGGCTGGATTTGTGAACGTAGCTCATCTGGCATCGGCGGACGATGCGATTTATATTGTTCAAACAGCTCATCACGAAAAGTCTTACCCTTCGCATCAAATACCACCGCAATATGGCTCGGCTCAACTTGTGAAATCAAACTTTTCAACATATTTACCACACCATACATCGCCCCCGTCGGCTCGCCCTCTCGGTTAGTCAACGGTGGAAATGCGTGAAACGCACGATACAAATAAGAAGAACCATCCACTAACACCAGTGGATTTTGTGCAATAGTCGCCATTCAAAACTCTCTTGATAAATGCTTAGATAAAATTGTGGGTATTATAACGAAAACAAGCGGTTAAATCTTGTGGGAGTTGTACGGATAATTAAATATTTGAAAGCTAAATTATTTGGTAATTTTCAACCAGATTTGATTAGACGTGTTGCTATGATAGGAGTGAAGAAAGGCATATAGTTGATTAACCATTTGGGCTATATGCCTTTTGTTTACTATATTTTTTCTATTTCTTCTCTTTCGTTTCACAATGACTAATATCTTGGCAATTACCGTAAAGATATAAACTATGAGTTGCGAGTTTCATACCGTGTTTTTCACTGATTTCGCGTTGGCGACGTTCAATATCAGGATCTTTAAATTCAAATACTTTACCGCAATCCATACAGATAATATGGTCGTGATCTTGTTCAATATTCAATTCAAATACAGCTTTATTGGCATCAAAGTTATGACGAACCAAAATGCCCGCTTCTTCAAATTGATTTAATACTCGATAAACGGTCGCTAAACCAATATCAGATTCTTTTTCAAGCAGAAGTTTGTAGATATCTTCTGCTGAGAAATGTTGCATCTGTTCACGAGTTTCCTGCATTAACGCAAGAATAGTTAAGCGTGGTTCAGTGACTTTTAAACCGACACTTTTCAGTAATTTAATATTTTCATCAGACATCACTGTCACCTTTTGTCCTCATTCAATGTTATTTCTATATTCAATTATTAGGCTAATTGGTTTAAACACATCTCTTCATTAAGCTGTTTACACCAAGCTTTCACGCGACCTTCGGTTAGTTCAGGTTGCCTATCTTCATCAATGCATAAACCTACAAAAGTTTCATCATTAATGACCGCTTGTGAGCTTTCGAAGTTATAGCCTTCTGTTGGCCAGTGCCCGACAATGACTGCACCATTTTCTTCTACGATGTCACGGATTGTACCCATTGCATCACAAAAATATTCCGCGTAATCTTCTTGGTCGCCACAACCGAAAATACCGATAACTTTGCCTGTAAAATCAATTTCTTTCAAGGTTGGCATAAAATCATCCCAGTCTGCTTGAGATTCGCCGTAATACCAAGTTGGGATACCGAATAATAAGAAATCATAGGCTTCAATATCTTCTTTCGTACTTTTTGCAATGTCACGAATATCAATTAAATTTGCACCAATCTCTTTTTGAATCATCTTAGAGATGTTTTCTGTATTACCTGTATCGCTACCGTAGAATAAACCTACTACTGCCATATTAATTACCTACCTGTTATCATTATCGGCAAGATTGCA
>NZ_JAHAHT010000060.1 GCF_018373095.1 Haemophilus parahaemolyticus | reverse complement strand
GCAGGTATTGTCCATCGTGGCGAATATGTAATGACCAAAGAAGCAACCAGTCGCTTAGGTGTCGGTTGGCTAGATCGCCTGAACTACGGTGGCAAACTGGGTGCAACGGCAATGCTTGGTGCATCGGTTGCAGTAGCTCAACCTCTTAAAGTGGATAATCGACCAGCACTACGTCAACAAGCGGTCGGATTTTCTGCCTCTTCTGCAAACCCTGTTGTGAACATTACCGTTAATGCACAAGCAGGAATGAACGAACAGCAGCTTGCCCAATATGTGGCACGCGAGGTGGCAAAAGCGATTCAACAAGAACGCTACAGACAGCAAACCCGTGAGCGTTCAAGTTTGTACGATAGAGGTTGATCATTTATTCAGCTTTGCATACAATGCCCTCAATCAACGGAGGGCATTATTATGCAAATGAACAAAAATGAGCGTAATGTGATGACATCACCGAATGCACTTTTTATTCGTGAAATCATTGACAAAACACAGTCTATTCAAGGCGAAAGAGTCATCGGGAAAAATCAAGAAGACATCAAAGCGAGTGTACAAGCAATCTTAAAAAAACAACGCCAACAGGTAGAAAATAATGCTAGAACGCAAACATATTAAATTTGTTGAAATCCATCATCTTTTTACACAGATTAGTCTTGCACTGGGTTTTACAGAGCAAGATATTGAAGAACATTCTGCCAATTTAGCTGAACTGATTGCATTATGGCAACAGCAAGAATTTGTTGAGATTTATGTTGAGAATAAAGACCGTCTATTTGGGCGAGCTAAAGACAGCAGTCTTGCATATGGTGCATCTCCTTATTATATCGGGCTTTATCACGCACGTTTAACGTATAAAGAGAATGATCCGCTTGTAGTGCTTACCTTTAATTATGAAGATAATCCAGAACAAACCACTGTTTCCGTTCGTTTTATGGCTGATCACGACATTTTATTTGGTTCAAAAGAAGAGAAATTCATTCAGCAACGAATGAAAGATATTCGAAAACGAATTGATGATTTTATCCAATTAGGTAATAAATAATCAAAAGGGCGGAAGCCCTTTTTTGTTATCCCCACTTTTACACCCTCCCACACTTTCCCAAATTTTCTTCCTCTTGCACACTATCGCTATTTAATTTGAGCGAGAAAATCAATGAACCGAGAACAAGAAAGACGGCTAGATAACGTGCTACGTTTTGGCACGATTTTAGAAGTTGATTACCAAAAGGCGACTGCCCGTGTGCAGTCGGGCAACATTCAGACCGATTTTTTGCCTTGGATTACCCTGCGTGCAGGCGATGTGCGAATTTGGTCGCCCCCGAAAGTAGGCGAACAAGTGCTGGTGCTTGCCGTCAGTGGCGAATTTAACACAGGCGTGATTTTGCCCGCCCTGTTTGCTAGCAATGCTCCGAATGATTCGCCCGATGAGTGTAGCATTCATTTTCCTGATAATACTGTTTTGAAGTACAACTTTGCAAGCGGTCATTTTTCGCTAACGGGTTTCAAAACGGGTGATATTCAGGCATCAGGCGAAATTAACATCACTTGCCCAACCGTGAATATCAACGGTAACATCAATATTCAAGGCAGTGTTACCTACAGGTGATATGGTTGCAAACGGCATCAGCCAAATCAACCACAAGCACGGCAATGTGCAAAGTGGTGTGAGTAAAACAGGAAAACCTGAATAATGAACCGACAAACAGGCGAAGCATTAACTGATGAAACCGCCCATATCAAGCAATCCATCGCCGATATTCTGCTGACTGCAAAAGGCAGTCGAGTAATGCGACGTGATTATGGCTCGAACCTCTACCGCTTAATTGACCGCCCGATTTCCTCTGGGCTTTTATTGCAACTCTCGTGTGCGTGCGTAATGGCTCTTAAACAGTGGGAACCACGCATTACCGTCAACCGCTTTTCGATTCGGTTTGATGCCGAAAACGCTCGTTTTTTAGGCACGCTTGAGGCGACAATTAAGCGAACGAATACGAAATTGACCGCAAATGATTTATTGCTATGAGTGAAATTATTGACTTAAAAAACCTCCCTGTGCCCAAAGTAGTACAGGCACTCGACTACGAAACCTTACTCGCCAATCGCAAGGCGAAGTTTATTGAGTTGCAACAAACCGACAATGAACGGCAACATTGGCAAGCACGGCTACAGTTAGAAAGCGAACCCGTTTTAAAACTATTGCAAGAAAACGCCTACCTTGAATTGTTGTTGCGATCGCAGATTAACGAATCAGCCAAAGCGGTAATGTTAGCCTATGCCACAGGCTCAGATTTAGACCAACTGGGTGTGCTGTTTGGCGTACAACGTTTACTGATTCGCGTGGAAGACTTAACCGTTAACCCACCCGTTACGGCAGAATATGAAGATGACGAACGTTTTCGCACGCGGATTCAAATGTCATTGGAAGGGCTAACCACAGCAGGCAGTCGTGGTTCATATGAGTTTCATACGCTTTCGACATCGTCCAATATCAAAGACGTGAACGTGGCAAGCCCAACACCAGGCACGGTGAAAGTCACACTCCTTTCAACCGAAGGGCAAGGCTCTGCTGATGTTGAGCTGATCAATGCCGTGAAAGCCAAACTCAATGCCGAACACATTCGCCCACTCACCGATACGGTTCAAGTGGAAAGTGCGGTGATTTTGCCGTATCAAATCCAGGCAGTGCTTACGCTTTATCCATCTGTATTGGAAACGGTGGTGCTAGAAAACGTTAATCAAGCCATCAACCGCTATGTAAAAAAACAACATTTATTAGGCGTAGATATTACTCGCTCAGGCGTGTTTGCCGCCTTACACCAAGAAGGCGTGCAAAACGTGCAACTTAATCAACCGCTTGCTGATATTGTGGTGCAACCGCATCAAGCTGCTTATTGCACAAGTGTGAGCGTAACCGTCGGAGGGCGGAATGAATAGCCCAATTAGCTTATTACCAAACGGCTCAAGCCAACTGGAAAAACAGCTTTCGCACACTTTTTCGTACATTAGCGACATTCCTGTGCCGATTCATCTCCTTTGGAGTGCAACACATTGCCCCGAATCACTTTTGCCTTGGTTGGCGTGGTCTCTTTCGGTGGAGGAATGGGACGATGAATGGAGCGAGCAAAGCAAACGAAACGCCATTCTCAACAGCATTCACATTCACAAATACAAAGGCACGATTTCCGCGATTCGACGTGTTATGCGTGCTGTGGGTTTTGGTGAAGTTGATATTATCGAAAATCAAAGCTTAAAAACGTGGGACGGCTCTCAAACCTTTAACGGCTTGGCATTTTTCGACCACGAGCCAATGCACTGGGCGGAATATAAAATCAGCCTAAAACAGCCGATTACTGTTACCGAAGCAGAACAGGTTAAACGCATCCTTGCCGATAACGTGCCTGCACGTTGTCATTTACTGGCGTTTAAATTCGACCAAGCAGGTCACCGCTGGAATGGCGAAATTGCCTTTGATGGCAACTTCACTTTTGGTGAGGTTTAACGAAGCTTAGCCAATTTTAACAGGAGAAACTATGGGAAAAATTACTGAGCAACAACAATGGGAAGAAGATATTTATCTCATTGAAAAACAAGATAAGGTGCTGGGCGGAGAGCTTGGCGTAATTAACATTCAAGCCAAACAGCTTGCCAATCGAACCAAATATTTAAAAGACCAAGTAATCACCATCAACCAAGACCGCACAGGCTACGCCCCAAAAACCAGCCCTGCATTCACGGGCATACCCACCGCACCAACGGCTGCAGCAGGGACGAATAATACACAAATTGCGACCACGGCGTTTGTGAAAACGGCGATTGCAGCCACCAGTGCGGCGGTGCAGCATAAGCAGCTTACTGAGTTACTCCCCAACAGCAGCACGCGACGCTGGCAATCCGCCCTGCCCAACGAACTACCGTTCGGCACGGTGATGGGTTTTTCACAACGCTCTATCCTGAATACCAACGATAAGACTTACAGCGGTTGGGGGATGGTGAGTCGAACACACCCGACAGATGCAGCCGCGAGTGTGCGATTCGGTATCAACTTCGGCAAGTTCTATGTGCAGCAAGCCAAAAGCGATACGGAGTGGGGCAAGGCGACCGAAGTAGTGATGGCTCGTACGCTCACCGCTGAGAGCCTGAATGATGTCACTAATTTGGGTGTTTACTGCCAAACTGACACCTCCCTAAGTACCGCTGCTCGCAACTACCCTGAAACGCAAGGCGGCACATTGTGGGTCAGCCCAGCGACAGACGGTGTGCTGCAAGAATACACTGTTAATAATGGGCATAAATATGTGCGGAGCAATCCTAATGGTGCATGGGGAGCTTGGCAGCGCGTAGATGCTGTTGATTTAACTGATGCTCTCATCGGCGTGCCAATCCCTCACCCACTTTCTACTGTGCCTGCAGGTTGTCTTGCAATGAACGGGCAACGGTTTGATAAATATCGCTACCCAAAACTGGGGCAAAAATATCCATCTGGCGTCTTGCCTGATTTGCGTGGGGAGTTTATCCGTGGTTGGGATAATGGGCGAGGTGTAGATGCGGGGCGTGGGGTTTTGACGACACAGGGGGATGCAATTCCATCCACATCATTTGTTGTCGTCTCAAATGATTTCGGCGGATATGAAGGTAGCTATGCTCGTACAAGCAATGTAGAAATTGTCAATAATACTTATAGTTCAAAACCAGGAGAAGGTTGGGTCAATCTTGATAATAAAGATGTAAATTATCGATATGAACGAGCCTATAGACTCGCACAAGGGACATCTAGCTCCTACACTTTTTGGGATTTACATTCCAGAATTTCATTTGGTTCAGGCAATGAAGTTCGCCCACGCAACATCGCATTCCACTACATCTGCCTAGCGGCTTAACCCGTAGGGTGGGCTTTAGCCCACCGCAATCCTTATTTTAGCTAAATTGGTGGGCTAAAGCCCACCCCTACAAGGAAACAAGATGATTCAATTTAACGAAGACGGCTTTGCCGAAACCAGTGGTAAAATCACCGTTTACTGCACCGACAATCAAGGCATCTACAGCCACAGCACCACCGAATATGTGAGCGAAGGCGGCAGCCTTGCTTCTGGCAGTTATTTAGAAGAACCACCGCAAGCCAAACAAGGCTTTGTGATTGTGCGTGAAGAAAACGGCTGGGAATACAAGGCAGACCATCGTGGCACTTATTATTCCACCGAAACAGGCGAGCAAATCGAACATACAATGCTTGGCGAATTGCCGCAAAACTTAACCCAAATCCCACCGCTTGCTGAGCCTTGCAAATGGAATGGCACAGAATGGGTGAAAGATGAAGTGAAGATTGCCGAGCTATTTACGCAACGCAAAGAAACCTTACTCGCCACGCTTGCCAATAAAGCCGATACGCTTAAATCGGGCTTACTGGTGGGCTACCCACAAACCGAAATTGAAAGCTTCTATCGCCAAGAGAAAGAAGCACTTGCCAAACAAGCGAACCCAAAAGCTGAAACGCCGATGTTGGAACAAATCGCCCGTGTGCGTGGTGTGCCACTGGATATGCTAATTAGCAAAGTGATTGAAAAATCCTCTCAGTTTGCTGTGGCAATTGGCATCATTATTGGGCAACGTCAGGCATTTGAAGACCGCTTGATGACGATTGAAACGCTAGAAGCATTAGAACAGTTAGAACAGGAGGTAAACGAATGGCAATTCCAAGCAAATTAAAACGCTATGGCTATCACGTGATTATCGCCTTAGACCAACTGTTTAACGCCTTAACGGGCGGTGCGGCGGATGAAACACTTTCCAGCCGTACTTATCGTAGGGCGGTTTTGGCAAAAGAGCCTAAAAAACGCTGGTGTGTGCTGTATCAATTGATTAACACCCTCTTTTTTGATTCGAACCATTGCAAGGAAGCCTATGAAAGCGAGGTGTCAGGCAAACAGCACGATGAGCGGTTTGAGGTGTTGCATAAACACAAAAATAACCGCAAGCAATAGTCCTCTGTTATCCTCCCTTTCACACTTCCAACCGCTCGCCTTTTGAGCGGTTGTTTTTTAAAGTTATCTCCACCTTTTAAAAGCAACAAGAGATGACTTATGTCCATTTTAGACACCACTCCTTATGCGGGGTTGAGGTTATCGAACTCAACACAGGTTCGCAGAACATCAAAACCGTTGCCACCTCTGTGATTGGCGTGGTTTGTACTGCAGATGATGCAGATGAAAGCACCTTCCCCCTTAATACCCCTATTTTAATTACCGATCCGCTTTCAATGCTTGAAAAAGCAGGCAAGAAAGGTACGCTCAAACGCACGTTAAATGCGATTGGAGGTACTGTTAAAACACCTACAATCATTGTTCGTGTTGCTGATTCTGAGGAAGAAAGCACCTTAACAGCGAACATTGTGGGGACACAAGAAAACGGGCAATACACAGGCTTGAAAGCCTTATTAACAGCACAATCCACCGTATTTTTAAAACCAAAATTGCTTGCTGTGCCGAAGTTAGACAATCAAGCGGTTGCCACCGAATTAATCAGCATTGCAAAAAAACTCAATGCCTTTGCGTTTATCTCCGATAACGGTGCCGAAACCAAAGAGAAAGCGGTTGAATATGCACGCAATTTTAATGCCCGTGAAGCGATGATGATTTGTGGTAACTGGAAATCTTTTGATACCGACAAAGCTGCATACGATACCGATTATGCGACTGCCCGTGCGGTTGCCTTGCAGGCGTACATTGACAAAACACAAGGCTGGCACAAAAATCTTTCGAACGTAGTCTTAGATGGCGTAACAGGGGTCACAAAACCTGTGAGCTTTGATATCAACGAATCCAGCACTGATGCTAATTTCTTAAACGAAAAGAACATCACTGTCTGCCTAAATTATGAAGGCTTCCGTTACTGGGGTTCACGTACTCTTTCAAGCGACACTCGCTGGGCGTTCCAACAAGCGACCCGCACAGCACAAATCGTAAAAGAAACCTTAGCAGCAGCCCATTTATGGGCGATGGATCAGCCAATGACGGTCGGGCTGGTAAAAGACATCTTGGAAGGCATTAACAACAAATTCCGTCAATGGAAAGCCGATGGCAAAATTTTAGACGGGCGTGCGTGGGTCGATGAAAAATCGACAGGCGACGTGCTGAAAAGTGGCAAGTTACTCATTAAGTATGACTATCACTGGGTGCCGAGCTTAGAAAGTTTAGGCTTTACCCAAATTGTGAATGATGAATATGTGATGGATTTAGCCAACGCTATTGCAAAACTCTAACCGAATTTGACCGCTTGCTTGGTTACTAAAATGAGCCAAGCAAGCCTAACAAGGACTATAGACTATGGGCTTACCTCGTAAACTGAAAAATTTTAACCTTTCCGTTGATGGCACCAGCTATTTAGGCGAAGCCACCGAATTTACTCAACCCAAATTGACAATGAAACTCGAAGAGTTCCGTTCAGGCGGAATGAATGGTGCGGTTGAAGTCAATATGGGGATGGAAAAACTGGAAGCTGAATTCAAAATCGGTGGGCACGATAGCGATTTAATGTCACTTTTCGGTGGCACAATCAACGGCACAATGCTGCGTTTTAGCGGGGCATACCAACGTGATGATACTGAAGAAGTCGATGCGGTCGAAATTGTCTGCCGTGGACGTGTGAGCGAAATTGACGAAGGCAACAGCAAATCAGGCGATGACACCGAACACACCTACAAACTCAGCTTGACCTACTACAAAAAAACCGTCAATGGCACGGATTTAATTGAAATCGACAACCTCAACAACGTGTTGATGGTCAACGGTAAAGACCGTTTAGCTGAAATCCGTCGTGCGATGGGCATTTAATTTAACAAACAAAGGACAAAAAAATGACAAAAACCGTGACCCTTGCTCAAGGTATTTTACGTGGCGAAAACCGCATCACTGATATTACCGTGCGTAAACCACTGACCAAACAATTACGTGGTGTGAGCATCTCTCACTTAATTGAGATGAACGCAGATGATTGGCAAATCGTGCTACCACGCGTGACCACGCCAAAAGTGGATAAAGTCGATTTTGCTCAAATGACCGTGACCGACTTTACCAAGCTATGCAGTACAGCAGCCGAACTGATGTTTGAAGATGCAGAAGAAATTGATGCAGATGAAGACAGCACGGGAAAGCAAGACTAATTCCCGAACAGGTGGACGATGCCATTGCCGACATTGCCACCGTGTTTCACTGGTCGCCCGCTGCTTTTGACAAAATGACGATTTTTGAACTTGCCGACTGGCGAGAAAAAGCACGGGCAAGAGCGGAAACTGAAAATCCATAACCTTACCTCTATGATCAAGCGGTCGTTTTTGTAATCCCCTTTGCAAATTTGACCGCTTTTTTTAAGGAAACATTATGCTACAACAAACTGCAATGATGGCGTTGGGCTACTTTGTCTTTATGCGTTCAACGCTGCCTTACCAAAGCACCTCTCGTGAAATGAGTTGGAAACATCCACAAAATAGCGTGGTGGGGGCAATGCCTCGCAGTCAATTTACGGGCAAAGAAAGTGAAACAATGGAAATCTCGGGCGATTTATACCCCGAACTCACGGGCGGGAAATTATCGCTGTTGGCGTTAGAGATGATGGCTGAAGCAGGCGTGCCGTATCCGCTGATTTCTGGAGAGGATTTTTTGATTCACGGCTGGTTTGTGATCACCAACATCAGACGGGAAGAAACCGTGTTTTTACCCGATGGCACACCACGCAAAATAAGTTTTACCCTGTCATTACAACGGGTAGATGATTCTATTTTAGGCAGTTTAATCGATTCTGTGGAAAGTTTGCTTTAATAACGCTGATATTGAATGGACGCACGCCCGTTTTTGATGAGCTGACGGCAATTAAGGTGTTCGACAATCATAATCGCCAACGGCTCATCATTTGGAAAATAGCTTGCCATAATCATTTTGTAATCGACCAACGACCGTGTTTGTGGATTTTTGCACAGTTTGAGCAGCGTTTGATTAAGGTCTTTTTGCTGATAACGGCTATTGGCAAAGCCGAAACTAAACACACCTTGTTCTTCCGTCGTCCAACTACGCAAATGCCCCTCGCCCACCGCTTCACGAATCGGGCGGTCATTCATTGCAAAGGCTGGCTGAACCAAAGCAGGCAGTAAACCGAATAACACTAAATATTTTTTCATTTTGAATTCCTCGCTGATTGAATGTGGCTTACTTTGCCACCGTTGAGCAAAAAATAAAAGAGAAATGCTATGTTTTTTACCCAAAACCACCGCACACCCGCTTTTCATTTAAGCGTTCGTCCGAAAAAGAGCGGGCAGAAAGGCGAATCAAAAGACATTACCACCCTTGTTTCTAACCGTCTGATTTCCATCACTCACACCGACAATCGCGGTTTTGAAGCGGACACCCTCGACATCACGCTTGACGACAGCGACGGTGCATTGAGCTTGCCGAGCCGTGGGGCGATTTTAACCTTTGGGATTGGCTATCAAGACATGCAACTGATCAGCAAGGGCGAATTTATTGTGGATACCGTCAGCCACGAAGGTGCACCTGATGTACTGCACATCACGGCACAATCTGCCGACGTGGTAGGCTTGGCCAAAGAGCGTAAAGAGCGGAGTTTTCACAAGAAAACCGTGGGCGAAATTGTCAAAGCCATTGCAGCCGATTTACAGCTAGAACCTGTGGTGAGCAAACAATTTGCCAATGAAATGATTTCCCACCAAGACCAAACCAACGAAGGCGATTTAAACTTTCTCACTCGTCTTGCCGAAGAGTTCGATGCCATTGCGACCATCAAAAGCAAACGGCTGCTATTTGTGGCACGCGGTCAAGGCGTGACGGCAAGCGGTCAAGAAATTCCAACGTTTTACTTAACCCGCAAAAGTGGCGATACGCACCATTTTACGATTAACGAGGCGGGCAATTACAAAGCCGTCAAAGCCTACTGGCACGACAAAGCGACAGGCAAACGGGATTTTGTGATTTATGATGCCAACACCACCGAAGCGAAAACTACACAAGCCACCACAAGAAAAAAGACCAAAGTCAAACGTGATGCGAACGGCAAGATCATCAAAGGGACAGATGGCAAAAGCATCAAACAAACCACCTACACGCTAGGCAAGGGCAGAAAGGTAACCGTATTCAAACAAAGCCAACCGATTACCTCTGATAGTGAACAGATACTTTTTCTTAGCCACGAATACGCCAGCAAACAATCGGCAATGCGAGCCGTCAAAGCGAAATTCGCCAAACTCAAACGTGGCACAGCGGCATTTAGCCTTAAAATTGCTCAAGGCGAACCGAACCTAATGCCCGAAATGCCCGTCACCGTGCAAGGCTTTAAACCCGAAATCGACAGCACCGAGTGGATAGTCGTACGTGTCACGAATGAATTGAGTAAAAAGGGAGGGTTTACGACGGAGGTGGAGATGGAGTTGAAAGGGTAAAAAAAAAGCCCTTGTGTGAGGGCTTATTTTAACGGATTTTTAGCAAGTAATATGCGAATGATATGATTTATAATCGCCACTTAATCGCCACTCAAAAACAAAAACGCCTTGCATTTTACTGCAAGACGTTGATTTTAAAGGGTTTTTAAAGCGTTAAATTTCGCTTTAGATATTAGCCTTTGTAATTGTAAACGTGGGCTACTAAGTCTAATACTTTGTTTGAGTAACCAGTTTCGTTATCGTACCAAGATACTAATTTAACGAAAG
>NZ_JAHAHT010000059.1 GCF_018373095.1 Haemophilus parahaemolyticus | reverse complement strand
TATCTTTCATACACGAAACTATAATGCTTCAAACGGCACTTTCACCACTAATTTTTTTACGGTTTGGCACTTTCCATTAACAGCATTACCTGGTTTATGCGGTTCATAAGGTAAGAAGATTGCAAACATATTAGGTTTTAATACCACTTCATTTTTACCTTCTAACATTTCGGTTAAAGTGAGTTGGTAATCATCTTTATCACGATATTCATCATATTGAGCCAAATCAGGTTGAGCAACGCAATATTCAATCATCTCTTCGCCTGAAATCACAAGTTGGATGTCAATAAATTTGCGGTGCATTTCTGCTTTTTTGGTTTCTGGCAGCACGGTGTCAAATGACATTACATTCATTTTAATGCCATCGATCAGATCTTGAGATCCCTCTTCTAAATTCGCTAAATCTAAGGTTTTTAATTTTTCACAGCATTTTACAAATACTGCTGGAAGTGATTTTGCGTAATCTGATCGAGATAAATCGCCGTATAACATAGTAAATCCTCTTTATTTTGTAAATCGTTCGTCAAAATTGCCCGCTTGTGAGTTTACACTTTTAGTTCGCCTTCCACTTACCATTTACCACGGTGCCAATAACGTTGTAATCTGGGCTAAATACCGCCAAGTTCGCAACTTTGCCTTTTTCAACAGAGCCTAAACGATCATCCACGCCAATCGCACGGGCTGGGTAAAGGTTACTCATTCGGATCGCTTCCGCAAGTGGAATTTCAACATATTCTACCGCATTTTTGATAGATTCCATCATTGTAATGGAAGCCCCTGCAATTGTACCATTCGCATCGAAACAACGCCCTTCTTTGATGTAAATAGTTTTACCCACGAAGGTAAAACTTTCTAATTCTGGGGGTGCACCTGCTGCGGCAAGAGAGTCGGTTACAATGCAAAGTTTATCGCCTTTGACTTTTTTGTCGATGCGAACATTGCCGTAATTTACGTGAATACCATCAACAATAATGCCTGTGTAAACATCACTGTCTAGCACTGCACCCACTACGCCCATCGCACGCCCAGAGCTGATTGGCGACATTGCGTTGTGTAAGTGGGTTGCAAAACTTGCCCCTTTATGGAATGCCGCTTTTGCTACTTCATAGGTTGCATTCGAATGCCCTACAGAAACGATAATCCCCGCTTTCACAAAATCAGGCGTGTAATTGATGGTTGGGTTTTCAGCTGCAATGGTTATTTTGGTGATTACATCTGCATTTTTGCAGAAAAATTCTTTCATTTCAGGGGAAATTTCGCGGATATACTCAGGGCGATGCACGCCTTTTTTTTCAATGCTAAGATAAGGCCCTTCAATATGTAAACCAAGAGCTTGATTTTTATGGCGATTAAGATATTCACGCATTACGCCTACTGCCATTTTGATGTTTTCATCAGGGGCAGTAATAAAGGTTGGGAGGAAGCTGGTACAGCCCGATTTCAAGTTGGTCGCCTGCATAATTTCGAGTGTTTCAACGGTGGTTTGATCGTTAAACATCACCCCACCGCAGCCGTTTAATTGTAAATCAATAAAGCCTGCGGTTAAATTATTGCCTTGTAAATCAATGGTTTTAATGTCCTCTTCTAATTCAGTTTGCGGGATCACTGCTTCAATAGTTTCACCATCAATTACTACCGCATAATCTCGTAGAATTTCGTATTTAGTGTAGATTACACTGTTAGTTAATGCGTATCTCATATTCTGTTCCTAATATCAACATCAGTTTAACGTAGCAACTATATTGCTCTTAAACGTAAGGGCGATTTGCCTTATGATTGTTTGTGATTATAGGGCAAATGTAATTCGACCCTACATAAAGATGAAGAATAGATCTCTATTTATCCTGATAATCCGTACCTGCTACTGCACCTTCTAATTCGGTAAAGTATTTCACGGTTTTCACTTTTAGCTCTTGTTGTGCTGGCTCATCACAGACTAGCAAGAAATGACGGTGCATTTGCAACGCACTCACGGTCCATAAATGGTTTACACTACCCTCTACTGCAGCTTGCACGGCAAGGGCTTTTTGATGACCTGTCGCTAAAATCATCACTTCTTCTGCGTCTAATAATGTACCCACGCCAATCGTAAGTGCATATTTTGGCACTTTATTCACATCATTATCAAAGAAACGAGAGTTCGCGATTAAAGTATCTTGCGTTAAGGTTTTAATACGGGTACGGGAGCTTAATGATGAGGCAGGCTCGTTGAATGCGATGTGTCCATCCACGCCAACCCCGCCCATAAAAAGATGAATTTTGCCGTAAGATTTAATTTTTTCCTCATAGCGACGGCATTCTGCGTTATGGTCATCGGTATTGCCGTTTAAGATATTGATATTTTCAGGCAGAATATCAATGTGATTGAAGAAGTTGTTATACATAAAGCTGTGATAGCTTTCTGGGTGTTCCACAGGCAAACCAACATATTCGTCCATATTGAAAGTAACAACGTGCTTGAAGCTCACTTTGCCTGCTTGATGAAGTCGGATAAGTTCTTGGTAAGTTTTTAATGGAGTACCACCAGTGGGTAAACCCAATACGAAAGGTCGTTCGGCAGTCGGTTTGAAATCATGGATACGATTTACGATATGTTGTGCTGCCCATCGGCTTACTTGTTGTTCTGTTTGTAACGGAATAAAACGCATATTAGCCTTCCTTTATTATTAGCCGCAAATCAATGTTCCTATTCGTAGGATGGGCTTTAGCCCACCAATCTTGTTGATATATGGTGGGCTAAATTCCACCCTACGGCAAAGGATCATGATAAGTGCAGTAATTTTCTATCTTTATGACAAAAATTTCGCTTTCAATTCTTTTGCTTTTGCAACTTGTTCTTCTGTTGCTTTTGCAGTCATTGGCTCACGGCAATAACCTGCTTCCACCCCTTCTAATTTAAGCAATTCTTTGATGGTTAAATATAAACCATTCGCTAAAATACCTTCGATTAAATCATTGGTTACGTGTTGGATTTCTAAGGCTTCTTTGAGTTTACCCGCTTTGGTTAATTCAAAGATTTGACGAGCACGTACACCGTTTACGTTGAAAGTTGAACCAATCGCACCATCCACACCAAGAGATGCTGCTGGTAACATCATTTCATCAAAACCTGCCCAAATTAAGTGGTTTGGATACGCTTTTTTCAAGCGTTCTAATAAATAGAAATCGCCCGCAGTAAATTTCACACCTAATACTTTCGGGTTTTTGTAAAGTTCGCCGAATTGTTCGATACCCATATTCACGCCTGTTAAGAACGGAATAGAGTACACGATCATATTGTTACCCGTTTCAGCGATGATGGTGTCGTAGTAGTGTTTGATTTCAGGGAAGCTAAATTTGTAGTAGAACGGTGTTACCGCTGATAAGCTATCGTAGCCTAATTCTGTGGCATATTTCCCTAATTCCACCGCTTCTTTTAAGTTTACGCTACCGACTTGAGCGATTAACGCAATATCATCTTTCGCTTCATCTTTCGCAATGCGGAAAATTTCTTTTTTCTCTTCGGTTGAAAGCATAAAGTTTTCGCCCGTTGAACCGCCCACATATAAGCCGTCCACTTTCATTTTGTCGATGTTGTGGCGAATAATTTGGCGTAAACCTTTTTCATTAATTGTGCCATCTTCGTTGAATGACACTAATAATGCACTGAAAATACCTTTTAAATCACGCATAATGTTCTCCTAAATTTTTACTTTACACGTTGTTCAAGAATGACATTGAGGGTTTTTTGCTTAATTTTAGCAGCCTGTTCTTCTTCACTCTGCACCAATAAAGCGTAAATTAAATCTAATACAAAGAGTTGGGCGATTTTAGTTCTAATCGAGTCGCCTTGTAATTTGCCTTGTTTGTTACCATTGACTAACACATTGTCGGCATATTCGGTCACAGGTGAACGCAAACTGTGCGTAATCGCCACGGTTTTTGCCCCGTTTTGTTGAGCGATTTTTAATGCATGTGCGGTTTCTTGGGAATAACCTGAATGGCTAATGCCGATCGCCACATCATTCTCTTTCAACAACGCAGCTTGCATATACATAAAGTGGTTATTGCCTGTTGCATCCACAGGAATACCAATTCGCATCAATTTATTTTTGGCATCTTCTGCGGTAACGCCTGAAGATCCTGCCCCAAAAATAAACACACGACCCGCTTTTTTGATATCTCCCACCACTCTATCTAGCTGTTTTAAATCTAACAGATTAATGGTTTCATTTACCACGCTCGTTATTGAGGCTTGTAATTTTTGGGCAATGGTAAAAGTGTCATCTGATGCTAGAATTTCCGTATCTAACATCATCTCATCTTGGCTCTCTTTTGTCGCCAACTCGATGGATAACTCCAATTTAAAATCGCTAAATCCTTTAAATCCAACAGTTCGACAAAAACGCACTAACGTCGCCTCTCCAACATCCAAATGTTTTGCAATTTCAGAAAGCGGACTTTGCACCACCAAATCAGGTGAAAGTAAAATCGTATCTGCAATTTTTTTCTCTGATTTCGTCAAACTATGATAGAGCGAACTAATGATGCTCAATACACTAGATGTTTTTGTCATCGTTTTCTCTCCCCCGTTAATTGTGCGAAAAAGACTCTTTCAAAAGTAACACGTCTTTCACCCAATATGCAGCACCCACTAAACCCGCATCTTGCCCAAATTTGGCTGCCTCTAATTCACAGCGATAGACTGCTGGGATCTCTTGCAAGCATTTTTCGATCAAAGGCAAATACCCCTCTGCCAAACCGACACTACCGCCAATCACGATTTTTTGAATATCTAACCCGATAACTAAATCCGCCACCAAATTTGCAATCGTTTTTGCAGAACGCTCGACTAATTCAACCGCTTGCGGATCTTGTTTTCTAAAGCGTTCAAACACTTCTTTAGGATCGCAAGGATTTTCCCATTTTGAAGAAACTGCTTCAATCGCACGCCCTGAGGCAATCGCTTCAACGCAACCTCGTCTGCCACAGCCACACACAGAACCATTCGGATCAGCTAACATATGCCCAATATGACCCGCAATACCGTGAGAGCCTGTCTGCAAGGCTTGGCTTAACACAATGCCTCCGCCGACACCTGTTGAAACGGTAATAAATGCGAAGTTTGACACTTGTTCAGGATTCTGCAATTGATATTCTGCGTAAGTTGCAGCCTGAGCATCATTTAACAAGCCAATTGGCTTATCTGTATGTTTTGCAATACTTGCTTTAAGCGGAAACTCCGCCAAACCGCCCAAGTTTTTCGGATTTAATGCGGTTAATACGCCATTATTGATAATGCCCGTTGAAGCAACTGCCACATAATCGAACTGCCCTGCATAATCGGCAAGCAGTTTCGCTAACGCTTGGTGCATTCCTTCCACCACATTTTCACGAGGCGTATGAATTTGCTGACGTTGCTCAATTTCGCCATTTTTTACAATCGCCGCGGCAATTTTCGTCCCGCCAATGTCTAGTGCCAAACAACGCATAATTTTGTCCTTTATTTTCTTGCTGATTTAATCGCTGTTGCAAACCAACTTACAATATGTTCCAAACGAGTTAATGCAGAACCCACGGTCACACAATCTGCACCAATTTCAATCGCCACTTTCGCAAGCTCTGGCGTGTTGTAACGACCTTCTGCCATCACAAAACAACCTGCAGATTTCAAATCACGCACTAGTTGATAATCTGGCTCTTCAGGTACTTTACCACCTGTGTAACCTGACATCGTACTGCCGATAATATCAAAACCAAGTTCTTTACAATATAAGCCTTCTTCTAAATTTGAGCAGTCTGCCATTGCTAAACAGCCCATCTCATGAATTTTTTTCACTGCACTGGCAATATCAACAGGACGCGGACGGTTCGTTCCATCTACCGCAATAATATCCGCTCCTGCATTGGCTAAATCTTCAATATCTTGCAAGAATGGAGTAATACGCACGGGGCTATCAGGCAAATCGCGTTTTACAATCCCGATAATTGGAATATTCACAAAAGGGCGGGTTGCTTTAAGATTATCAACCCCTTCAATACGCAAACCAGATGCACCTCCCACAACAGAAGCTTGTGCCATTGCAGAAACGATTTCAGGTTTATCCATCGGACCATCATCGACAGGTTGGCAAGAAGAAATAAGACCATATTGAATTTGAGAAAGCACTTCTTGATGAGATAATTTCGACATATAAAACTCCTTGAGATAAGAACCATTTTGGAATAAGGAATGCCTAAAATTTTGACTTCTCGTATTATATGAAAAGAAAACTCCATTTTAAATAGATTTTTGAAGTGGACTTTTAAAAGTGTGATCTAGGTCGCATTTTTGAGATAAGAAAGGATAGAAATGAAGTAAAAAATGAATAAATAATATAAATCTGCCATTTATACCCTTATTCAAAGCCCCTAATTTCCCCTAATACAAACTGATTAAAAATATAAAAGCCAGCAACCGCTGGCTCTTATCTAATACTTTCTACCCCACTCTTCTGGAGTAAACATCATCGGTTTCTCAACTCCTTGCAATAACTGATAGTAGTAATCATAAGTTAAAACATTTTGCACATAACCACGTGTTTCAAAAAACGGAATGGAAGCAATAAACTCGTCCATCGCAAGTCTCCCGCCAGCACGTTCTAGCCAGCGAATTACCCGATTCGCTCCAGCATTATAGGAAGAAGCAATTAGAATTCTGTTTTGTGGATATTTTTCATTCAATTCTACCAAATGGGCAGTGCCGAGCATAATATTACGGAAAGGTTCGGTTAAATCACGTTCTCCCGTATAAACTAACTCATTTACTTTCGCCGTATTGCTTGCTGTGCTTGGTAACATCTGCATTAAACCAATCGCATTGGCGTGCGAATGTGCTTGAGGATTCCACGCACTTTCTTGGCGAGAAATTGCCATTGCAAAAGTTTGCGTTATCGGTTTTCCTTGTAAATTCATCGCAAACCAATCGGCATAAGCATTAGGCAAACGGAGCGGAATATAATCCCACGCCTTGGCTTGAATTGTGCCTTCCACCGCCAAGTCATACCAATTTTGTGCTAAAGCAAACTGGCTCAACGCTAATTTTTCCTCAAAATTAACCGCTTGTAATAGCTCAATCCAAGCAGTTTTAGCTTGCACCACACGGTTCAATTCACGTAGTTCTGCTATTCGATCAAGCGGTTGTTTCCATTGCAATTTTTGCAAATCCGTCAGTGGTGCAACCGTTGGCATCTCAACTTGGTAAGTCTGCCCAAGTTGCTTGGCAGCTAACATTGAATAAAAACCTCGCTCTTTGCTCAATACTGCTAATGCCTTTCGTTGAGCCTCTTTTGGCAAGGTTTTTGCCTGCCAATAACGCCACTCTGCCTTATTTTTTCCTTCATTGCTAAGGAGTACCAACCATGGTTTAAGATCGCTTTGTTGCAAAATCGCCATCCGCAAACGACGCTCGGTGAGGTTATCCGCTTTAAGATCTTGCAACTGCTCATCTCTCCACAGCTGAAAACTTGGGTCTGAGTGATCAAACAGACGGCTGATAAAGCCGATTTTCCAATCACGGACTTCATCTGCTGACAGTTGCCATTTATCCGCCCATTGCTGATAAAGTGCAAAGTTTGGATTTGGCATCTGCTCACTCAATGTTTTTAACCATTTAGGAAAAGAGGCTAACACAAGTTGTTTATTTTTAGCTGTAAGCGGTTGAGTTTCAGCAAAATTTTGCAAGCTGTTAGGATTACTCTGTAACGTTTGAACTGCCACTAGCCACGTCTGTAATTCAGGATCTTTGGTTTGCACGAATAAATTAGCTAAACCTTGTTTTGCATCTAAATAGAAAAAATTGACCGCTTTTTGTCTGATTTTTTCAGCCGTTCGCAAGCCTTGATCTCGCCAATAGGCCTCAATCCCTGCACATTCTGATGGTAACTGTCCATTTGTTTTCCAGTAATTCGGCTCAACATTACTTGGCGTCTGCCAAAAATCGTTATTCTCTGGGTTATTGCCTTGCCAAAATTGTTCAAATTTAGCGAGCAGTTTATCCATCTCCTCAGAACGTGGGTCAGCTGTCTGGTTCGCTTGAACTGCTTCAGGATTGACTTGTAACTGGTCAGCCAATAATTGAAATTGAGCAGAAAACAGGCGACATTGATTTAATACGCTAGTTGCACTCACAGTTTTACCATACGCCAACAATTCCGCCCATTTTTGTTGTTGATAAAGCGTTTCAAACGGGCGTTGCACAAGCTGATTACGTTTCGCAATATTGTGATGTTGCGTAATAAACTGCTGTAACTCATCATCACTCAACATATTCGCTTTAATCTTCGCTCTTACCAGCGCCCATTGCGAATCTTCATATAAAGAATAACCGATTAACGTAGTTTGCAGCTGGTGTACCAATGCCAAAATATTCGGCGATAAATACTTTTGCTGTTCACTAGCTTTGAGTAGACCTTCAAGTTGCAGAAAATTATTGCGTTGCATCAGCCGTGTTTGTTGCTCAAATTGTTGATTCTGCTTCCAAACTCTTTCCCCATCTGCGATATTGATGGCCAAGATATTCTGTGTTTCAGTTGAAGCATGAGGTTTGGGATTATTTGCCCAAACCAAGGGGGTTGCCAAGCAAAGGGCAAGATAGCTTTTTTTCCACATTATTTTTCCTTGTATTAACTTATTCTAGGAATTCTATTATTCCAACAACTCCCAACTCAAATTGGAAATTAAACGACATGGTTTACATTGAAAATAGAATATCTCGTGCAATGGCTTAGTTAATTTCCAATCCCCACCACAACAAGGGCACGTGCGATGATGTTCGACTTGTTCATCATTGCCTAAACGGTAGAGATAATAGTAGACAGGCACGCCCACTTCTTGTTCAATCTGACAAGCAAGTGCCGTACCTTGTTGGCTCAGTTTGCTCTGATATTCGCTAATTTCAGCAAGAGCCGGTTGCTCTAATGCACCGCCATTCATCTGTAGCTGATCGCACGCTTGCCAACTCTCTTGCCATTTAATTACCGCCTCTGCAAGCGGTGGATTTTGTTGTAAAAGTTGATAAAGTGGTGCAGGTTTTAAGCTATTACCCGATTTAATCGGAGAGCAGCTATCCAAATACGTGGTATAGAGCATCAAAAATTCAGGCTGTTCATCACGGCTGGTTTCATCTGCTTGATAATCCTGCCCGATGATTTCAAAACCTGCAAATTCTACGCCAATTTCGCCCGCTTGTTGGAACGCCTCATTCACCCATTCATTGTTCCATTTCGGCAATAGGCTTTCTTGTTCAGGAATCGACACTCTCGCCTCGAAATGATCTTGATGATAAGTTACGCCAAATTCACGTCCAATAATTTGCCCATTGTAACGCCACTGATTGATGATTTTAGAAATAACAGTAACAGGATCAGTTTCAAAATTTGCATAATTAAAATAAGCAACAGCTTGATACATTAGGCTTTTTCCCTTTCTTGTTGCACTATTGAAGTCGGCTCTTGATGGATAATCACTTCCGACATCGGAAATGCTGCCAAAATTTTCTGCTCAAGGCTATCAGCAATATCGTGCGCCTCTAACAGAGTAAGATGATCCGCCAATTCCAAATGCATCTGAATAAAACGTACCGCACCTGAGCGACGAGTCAGAATATCATGTATACCAATAATGTTTGGATGTTTGGTTGCAATCATTACAATTTGGTCAATTTCTTCAGGTAGCAATGCAATATCTAACAGAATATTGACCGCTTCCCAAAGCATTTTCAAGGCATTAAAAGCGATATAAAGGGCAATTAAAATGGCGAAAATCGCATCAGCATAAATCAAGCCAAATAAGTTGAGCACCATCGCAATCAGAATAGCTACGTTCATCAACAAATCGGTTTGGTAATGCAGAGAATCCGCTTCAATGGCAGGGCTTTGTGTGAGCTTTACCACTTTTTTCTGATAAATAACCAACGCTGCGGTCACAATAATAGAGACGATACTGACAAAAATCCCTAGTTGCGAATCTTCAATCAACTGCGGATTAGTCAATTTGTGGAAGCCTTGCAGTAAAATGAAAATCGCAGAACCGCTAATAAACGCACTTTGTGCAATCGCCGCAAGCGATTCCGCCTTGCCATGCCCGAAAGCATGATTTTCATCGGCAGGTTGCAAAGCAAATTTCAACACGAACATACTCACCAGTGAGGCAAATAAATCCAACACTGAGTCGGTCATCGCCGCCAACATCGTAATTGAACCTGTTTTCCACCAAACAAAGGCTTTTAATAAAATAAGAAAACACGCCACCGCAATCGCAAACATAGCAGCGCGTCTCACCAAGACTGCGTATTGTTTTTCCATCGTTAAAATAAAATAAAGTTAAAATAAAAAAGTGGGCGTTAAACCCACTTTTCCTTCCTAAGATTTGATTAGAAATCCAACAATTCTTTCTCTTTATCGCCCAACACTTCATCTACTTTCTTGATGAAACCATCTGTAATTTTTTGAATTTCATCTTGTGCTTTGCGCTCTTCATCTTCGCTGATTTCTTTATCTTTTAACAATGCTTTAATTTGATCGTTCGCATCACGACGCACGTTACGGATCGCAATTTTGCCTTGCTCGCCTTCACCTTTTACGATTTTGATTAAATCGCGACGACGCTCTTCTGTTAATGGAGGCAGTGGAACGCGGATTGTTGTGCCCGCTGAAGATGGGTTTAAACCTAAGTCAGAGGTTAAAATCGCTTTTACTACTGCAGAGATTAAAGAGCGGTCGAATACGTTTACCGCTAAAGTACGAGCATCATCTGCAACAACGTTAGCTAATTTACGAAGTGGAGTTGCAGCACCGTAATATTCAACTAGGATGCCATCTAA
>NZ_JAHAHT010000058.1 GCF_018373095.1 Haemophilus parahaemolyticus | reverse complement strand
TAAACGTCTAGAAAGCTAATCTATAACTTGTTATTTTAAAGTGAGTTCCATAAAATCGGTTTAAGCTGTTACAAATTGTGATTGACTATGTTTAACCTATTCCTAAATAACACCATTAAAGTTCATTTAACTCTTACCCAAAGAGCCTTTTGGGTTGCTTTAAAATGGGGATTTTGGACGATTATTGGACTCAGTTTTTTGTTGATTGCGATTGATATTGCAACGGGTTATTGGGTACGAGATCGTATTTATACTGATATTAACAAGCTGCCTAATTATCAAACCGCAGTGGTGCTTGGCACTGCGAAATATTATACTACAGGCACACCAAATCTCTATTATAAATATCGAATTGAAACCACTCGTAATCTGATTAAACAAGGCAAAGTGCAGAAACTTTTGGTAAGTGGCGATAACAAAACGCCTTACTACAATGAGCCACGGGTAATGACAAACGATCTCCGTAATATGGGTGTGCAAGCGGTACAAATTCAACAAGATTTTGCAGGTTATCGCACATTGGATTCGATTATTCGAGCCGATAAAGTATTTCGATTACCACCATTTATTGTGATAAGTCAGCGTTTTCATTGTGAAAGAGCGATGTTTATTGCAAAAACAAGAAATATTGATGCTGTTTGTTTTATAGCAAAATATCCAGAAGGGCATTTTAAAGTGCGGATAAGAGAGTTTTTTGCAAGGGCAGGAATGGTATTAGATTATTTATTGGATAGGCAGCCTGCAGTATTAGAAAAAATTATCATAAATAGTTAAACAGCATAGTAAATTATAGTAGATATAAGTATTGATTTTGATAACTATGCCCTTTCACCTTTCTTGGCATATAAGACAAAATAGTTGATTAGAATTATATTTAATATGTAGAAGAGCAAACCTAATCTGACAGTCTCCCGTTTAAAAACTTGTGCCTGTCAGATTAATTTGAGCTTCTACAGCTATATGCCTTTATTTATTAGCTTTCCCGATGAATGATAAAATCTGCTAACTCTTTTAATGCAGTAGTATCAAAGTCTAATTCACTTAATGCATTAATCGCTACTTGATAAAGCTCTTGGGCTTTTTGTTGTGCTCCCTCTAAACCAAGGAGTTTTGGATAGGTACTTTTATTATGCTGTTCATCCGACCCCGCAGTTTTACCAATTTTATCCGTTTCACCGATAATATCTAAAATATCGTCTTGCACTTGGAAGGCTAAGCCAATCGCTTGGGCATAGCGTTGAAGCTGCATTTCAATATTTTTATCTTCCGCATAATTAGAAAGATTAAAACCCATTAACACAGATGCTTCAATTAATGCCCCTGTTTTATTGCGATGAATAAGTTCTAATTCTTCTAATGAAACTGCTTTGTTCTCTGCCAGTAAATCTAAGTTTTGCCCCAAGCACATTCCTTTTGCACCAGCTGCTTTTGCAAGCGATTGAATTTGGCGAATTTTTTGTAAAGGGGTAAGGTATTTATCTTCAGCAATCAATTCAAAAGCAAAACTTTGCAGTGCATCGCCTGCTAAAATAGCTGTTGCTTCATCAAACGCAATATGGCAGGTAGGTTTACCACGTCTTAATGCGTCATCGTCCATTGCAGGCAGATCATCGTGCACTAATGAATAAGTGTGGATAGACTCCATTGCTCCTGCTGAAGTATCGATTTTTGCTAATTCTACGCCTAACATTCGCCCTGTTGCATACATCAAAAATGGGCGAATACGTTTCCCTCCAAGTAATACGGCATAAGCCATTGCATCAGCGAGAGGGGCTTGCGTGGCTTTAAGCATTTCAAGTTGAGTAGAAAGATAGCGGTTAATACGTTGCTGGATTTCAGCCAGATCAGTTGAGAGATAATAAGTCATATTAGTAATTGGTAAGCTCAGCTTCAGGTGTTTTGTTAAGAAGAATTTGAATGCGTTGTTCTGCCTTTTGCAGGTATTCTTGCCCTTGTTGCACAAGTTTCACTGCATTTTCAAATTCATTTAAAGCATCTTCAAGCGGTAAATCACCTGATTCTAAATGGGTTACGATGCTTTCTAATTCTTTTAATGTAGTTTCAAAATTGGGCGTTATTTTTTTAGCCATTTGATCTTTCTCTTGTTAATAAAGTGTAAATAAAGTTTACCGTTCAATGTTTATTTTTGTAAATAGCTTTTATTCTTCAAATAACTCTATGGGAGTTATTATGGCGTTGAAGTTCATTCTGTTTAAAAAGTGCTTATAACCTTGGATTATAAGGCTATAAGCACTTCTTAATTCATACTTTTATGCTCTATTCTAATCAGAATAGAAGTGTATTATAAAACTTACGCTAAGATATTCTTAGCAATCACATCACCCATTTCGCTGGTGGAAATTGGGTCAGAATTGTCTGCTAAATCACCAGTGCGGTAGCCGTCAGCAAGGGCTTTTTGGATTGCTTGTTCAATCGCATCAGCCGCCTCGTTGAGGTTGAAGCTATAACGCAACATCATTGCCGCAGAAAGAATTTGTGCGATTGGGTTAGCGATGTTTTTGCCTGCGATGTCTGGTGCAGAACCACCAGCTGGCTCATATAAACCGAAGCCATCTTCATTAAGGCTGGCAGATGGGAGCATCCCCATTGAGCCTGTAATCATCGCTGCTTCATCGGAAATAATATCACCGAAGATGTTTGAGCAAAGTAAGATGTCGAACAACTCTGGTGCTTTGATAAGCTGCATCGTGGCGTTATCAATATACATATGCTCAAGGGGCACTTCTGGAAACTCTTTTGCCACTTCGTTTACCGTTTCACGCCATAAAATTGAGCTTTGTAACACGTTCGCTTTGTCGATTGAAGTAACGTGTTTTCTGCGTTTCATTGCAGATTCAAACGCCACACGTGCGATACGTTCGATTTCATATTTGTAATAGACTTCAGTGTCGAATGCTTTGGTTTGTGCACCTTCGCCTTCACGACCTTTTGGTTGACCGAAGTAGATGCCGCCTGTTAATTCACGCACGACGACCATATCGAACCCTTTTGCAGCGATGTCTGCACGCAACGGGCAGAATTTTTCTAATCCTTGGTAAAGTGCTGCTGGGCGGAGGTTACAGAACAGCTTGAAGTGTTTGCGAAGAGGGAGTAATGAACCACGCTCTGGTTGTTCATCTGGCGGTAAATGTGTCCACTTTGGTCCGCCTACTGAACCGAATAAAATGGCGTCCGCTTCTTCACAGCCTTTTAAAGTGTTCTCTGGTAAGGCTTTACCTTGAGCATCAATTGCCGCACCGCCAATATTGAAGTGGTTGAAATTCAATTTAAAACCAAATTTTTGTTGTGTCGCTTCAAGCACTTTAATCGCTTGTGCCATAATTTCAGGTCCAATGCCGTCGCCTGCTAACACTGCAATGTTGTAAGTTTGCATAAAATCCTCTGTTGTTATTAATAAAATAAAGGGTATTCTACTCAAATCTTGTTTAAATAAAAGTATTTAACAAAGTTGAGTGAGAAGTTCTCTGCTTTAAATGGTCTAATTCAGTAAAAATTTTATTAAAAGGAAAACAAAATGAAAAAAATTATTTTATTGGCTAGCATATTGTCCGTATCAGCTTGCTCATTACCTGAGCAACGAAGTAGCGTTCCTCTTGATATGAAAACTGTTCAAGAGTATCAGCAACGAATTATCTCTGGAAATACGGTAGATAAACATCATCCCGTTCAAGATGAAGCTCTTAACCAAAGCGATAAACGAAAAAGAGAAGTGTATTATTCCCCAATGCCCATGCCGCTTATCATTTCTCCTATTAGTTATGGTTACGGGTATTATTAGTTAAAAATATAACTGCTTGTAAAGTTATTCAGTTTAACAAGCAGGCAATTTCTTTAAATTTTAACAGGCTCAATAATCTCACTAGGATAACAGCCTAACACTTTTAAGAAGCCAGTTACCGTTTTTAATGCTTCCAGTGCTTTTTGTGTATTTTCATTGTGCATATTGGCTTCCAGTTCAACATAGAACATCTCTTCCCATGATTTACCGTAGATTGGGCGAGATTCTAATTTCAACATACGAATGCCGAATTGTTTGAACACCATTAATGCATCAACTAATGCACCTGCTTGTTGAGTGGTGGTCATCAATAATAGCGTTTTGGTTTGCACTTGCGGAGAAACGTTTACCGCCTCTTTTGCCACCACAATAAAGCGAGTAATGTTATTCACTTGGTTAGCAATTTCCGATTTAATGCTACTTAAACCGTAAAGTTTACCACCATCTTCATTGCCAATGGCAGCCACATTTGGTTTATTTAAGCGAGCAACCATCTGCATCGCGTGCGAGCTACTTTCGCAATATTTGATATGCACGCGGTCAAGGCTTTGAATAAATTGGCTACATTGCTGAGCAGGTTGTGAGTGAGTGTAAATCGTATCAATTTCAGCTAAATCTACGTTGCCATTTGCTAACAAACAATGTTTGATTGGATAAGCTAATTCGCCCACTAAAGCGAGCTCTGTATGTTGTAATAAATCGTAAACTTCATTGATTGAACCTGAAGTCGTGTTTTCCAGCGGTAGTACTCCAAAATCTGCTTCACCTTTTTCCACTTTGGCAAAAATCTCATCAAATGAGGCACAATTTAGTTCCACCAAATTGCCTTGGTATTTCTTCGCAAATTGGCGTGCAGCCATATTAGAATAAGAGCCACGCATCCCTAAAAATGCAATGGAAAGGCTCTCTTCTTTTTGTTCATTCAATTTATTTTGTAGGTAATGTTGCTGCGTTAATACAGAATCTTCAATAATACGTTGGAAAATTTGGGTGACATATTGAGGATCAAGCTGATAATTTTCCGATTCAGCAAAATTGACTAATTCTTGCAAAAGTTCTTTCTCACGAACAACATCGCGAAGTGGCTTTTGCGTAATCTCTTTGCTACGCACCACATCAAACGCCAAGCGATGGCGCTCGGATAATAGCTTTAAAATATGGCGGTCAAGACTGGTAATTTGTGTGCGGATATTAGTTAGGTCTAGGGACATAATTTGTTCTCAAAAATAAATAATTGCAAAATTATAGCGATTTCAGCCTTAAAGAAAAGACAAGCGGTCGCTTTCTCTGAAAACTTTGCTAATCATCCTTAATCTCCATAAACTTCGCATCCAATACTTTCGCTAAATCTTGCGGGGCGAGTTCTACATCTAAACCACGTTTTCCACCTGAAACAAACATTGTTGCAAACTGGGTTGCTGATTCATCGATCACCGTTGGTAAACGTTTTTTCTGCCCAAGTGGACTAATACCCCCAAGCAGATAGCCTGTTGTTTTTTGTGCGATTTCTTTATCTGCCATTTCGACTTTTTTTACGCCTAAAGCGTGAGCTGCTTTTTTTAAATTTAACGTGCTTGAAACGGGTACAACCATCACAGCAAGTTTCTTCTGATCGCCATTTTCTGCCACTAACAACGTTTTAAACGTTTGATTTGCATCAATGCCTAATTTTTCGACCGCTTCTTGCCCAAAATTCGTGTTATTCGGATCGTGTTCGTATGGATGTAGTTGGAAAGCAATTTTCTGTTTTTTCAAAAGATTTACTGCTGGTGTCATCACTCGCTCCTTGAAATTAGGTTATAATTACGCTCTACGCACTTTAAATGCAAATAAGGAAGATAAAATGTCTCAAATTCATCTCGCCATTGCCGCTGATTTTACCCTAGCTGAAAAATTACTTGAAGCATTAGAAAACAGTAATTTGACCTTTGATAAAGTTTCCGCGGTTGAAATCGAACCTTTTGGTGAAGAGCAAAACCTTCGTTTCGGCACGAAAGCCGTTGAGCAATTTGAATTAGATAATCTCGATTGGTCGCAATTTACCCATGTGTTATTTGCCGCACCAATGGCTCAAGCAGAAACCTTAGCAAAAGCCGCTCAAGCGGGCTGTATTATTCTCGATCTGTTTGGCATTACCTCTCTGATTGGTAATGTGCCAGTGATTGTGCCAAATGTGAATAATGAAGCCCTCATTAACCTTCGCGAACACAACATTGTGGCATTGGCTAATCCGCAAATTTCGCAATTAGTGCTCGCACTACAACCGATTTTAGACCAACAACTTAGCCAGATTTTCGTGACTTCACTTCTGCCGTCAGCCTATTTTGGTGAAGAAAAAGTGAAAGAATTAGCAGGGCAAACCGCACGTTTATTAAACGGTATTCCATTTGATGAAAATGCAGAACGCATTGCCTTTGATGTTGTGCCTGCAAATGTACAAGGCGAAGAAAAACAACTGCCATTCTCTCGTGTGTTTGAATTGCAACTTGCAAAAGTTTTGCCAAATTTAACCGCTTCCGTGACTTTCCACTCAGTACAAGTGCCTGTGTTCTATGGCGTGTCGCAAATGGTTTCCGTACAGTCTGAATATGAATTAGATGTGGAAGCATTAAGTGCCGATTGGGCAAATAATGCTTGGATTCATTTCAGTGAAAATGGAGTACAAACGCCGGTGAAAAATGGCGAAAATGAAGAACAAAATGCATTGCAAATCAGCCAGTTACTTGCAAAAGAGGAAAATGCTTTGCAATTCTGGTCTGTTGCCGATGAACAAAAATTTAGCCTTGCATTTTTAGCGGTTGAATTATTGGCATTGGTGTTAGATTACTAATTGAGGCAAAGAGAATGCTAGAAAAATTATTCGCATTAAAAGAAAAAGGCAGTAATGCTAAAACTGAAGTGATTGCGGGGATCACTACTTTCTTCACGATGGTTTATATCGTGTTTGTGAACCCGTCAATTTTAGGCATTGCGGGAATGGATACGCAAGTGGTGTTCGTGACCACCTGTTTAATTGCCGCATTCGGTACGATTGCCATGGGATTATTCAGTAATCTTCCAATCGCTCTTGCACCTGCAATGGGGTTGAATGCCTTTTTTGCGTTTGTAGTCGTGCAAAAATTGGGTTACTCGTGGCAAGTTGGGATGGGGGCAATTTTCTTAGGTTCGGTCGGCTTATTCTTGCTCACACTGCTTAAAATTCGCTACTGGTTTATGGCATCGATTCCGCACGGCTTGCGTGTTGGGATTGGTGCGGGTATCGGCTTGTTTATTGCTTTAATCGGCTTTAAAAATATGGGCATTGTTGTGCCGAATGCTGACACCTTAGTTGCTTTGGGCAATTTGCACGATCCAAAAGTCTTGTTAGGTGTGCTCGGCTTCTTTGTGATTGTGATTTTATCCGCAAAAGGCATTCATTCAGGCGTATTAATTTCCATCGCACTCATCACAGGGCTTGCCTTGATTTTCGATCCTGCAGTGGCCTTCCACGGTATTGTTTCTATGCCACCAAGTTTAGATTCTGTTGTTGGGCAAGTGGATGTTGCTGGAGCGTTTGATTTGGGCTTGCTTGGCATCATTTTCTCATTCTTGTTGGTAAACCTTTTCGACAGTTCTGGTACGCTGATTGCAGTAACAACCAAAGCAGGCTTTGCCGATAAACAAGGGCGTTTCCCACGTATGAAACAAGCACTTTTTGTAGACAGCATCGCAGCAATGGCAGGCTCGTTAATGGGCACATCGGCGGTTAGTACCTACATTGAAAGCGGTTCAGGTGTATCAGTTGGCGGTCGAACAGGCTTAACAGCGGTTGTGGTTGGCGTGCTCTTCTTGCTGACTATTTTCTTCTCCCCACTGGCAAGTGTTGTGCCTGCTTATGCAACCGCTGGAGCATTGGTGTTTGTGGGCATTTTAATGGCTTCAAGCCTCATCGAAGTGAAATGGAATGACTTAACCGAAGCTACCCCCGCATTCATCACTACTGCGATGATGCCATTTACGTACTCAATTACCGAAGGCATTGCTTTCGGCTTTATCAGCTATTGCGTAATGAAGGCTTGCACAGGCAGATTTAAAGAAATCAACCCTTCTATTGCAGTGGTATCGATCTTATTTTTGATTAAATTTATTTGGGTTGGGTAGTCTCGTTATTTAATTTATTACTGTTATTTTAGCAAATAGGTGTTACTAGAAGAAATGGCGATACTGTGGTATAGTTATCGCCATTTCTATTTGGATAAGGATAGGTATAATGATGAATTTTGATCCTCAAAATATGCCTCAGCACGTTGCAATTATTATGGATGGTAACGGGCGTTGGGCAAAAAAGCAAGGCAAACTGCGGGTGTTTGGTCACCAAAATGGGGTGAAAGCGGTGCGTTCTGCGGTAAGTTTTGCAGCCAAATACGGGATCAAAGTTTTGACGCTTTATGCGTTTAGCAGTGAGAATTGGAGTCGTCCTGAAACGGAAGTTTCTGCATTAATGACATTGTTTATGACTGCGCTTAATTCTGAAGTAAAAAAACTTCATAAAAATAATATTCAGCTAAAAGTGATTGGTGATAAATCTCGTTTTAGCGAAAGTTTGCAGAAGAAAATTAGAGATTCAGAAGAGCTAACCTCTCAAAATACAGGTTTGATTTTAAATGTTGCAGCGAATTATGGTGGGTATTGGGATATTACTCAAGCTGCTCAAAAAGTGGCCGTGAAAGTCAAATTGGGTGAGTTGGCGGTTGAGCAAATTACTCCAGAGATATTTGAAAAAGCCTTAGTCACTGAAGAGCAACCGCAAGTAGATTTACTTATTCGTACTAGTGGTGAGCAGCGGATCAGTAATTTCTTACTCTGGCAAATAGCATATGCAGAACTCTTTTTTACGCCTGTTTTGTGGCCAGATTTTGATGATAATGTATTTAGCGAAGCGATTATCGCTTATCAGCAACGCAATCGCCGTTTTGGCAGTTGCTAAAAAATAAGAAAGGAATAAAAAATGCTAAAAGAACGTGTACTTTCTGCGATTGTAATGGTTATTGTGGCATTAGCTGCGATTTTTTGTTTCCCGCCCTTGGCATTGACAATTGCTCTTTCAGCATTAGTGGTGCTTGGTATGTGGGAGTGGGCTCAATTTGTAGGCTTTAAAAGCCAGATGTCGCGCGTAGTTGTTGCTGGTGTGACGTCCTGTATTCTTTTGCTTTTGGTTGTTGCGAATACAGATTATATTAATGCGGCGCGCTTTACGACAGATTTAAGCGTTATTGCACTTTTCATTGCTTGTGTGTGGTGGTTGGCAGCTCTTGCTTTAGTGGTGACCTATCCCAACTCTGCAAAATTATGGGCGAAATCAGTCGTGGCGAAATTTTTATTCGGTATTTGTACGCTTTTCCCGTTCTTAATTGGTTTATTGGCTATCCGTTTTAATAATTATACTTTGGATGCTTACCAAGGCACTTATTTATTACTTTATGTTTTCTTGCTTGTTTGGGGAGCAGATTCTGGTGCTTATTTCTTTGGTCGAGCTTTAGGTAAACATAAACTGGCACCAAAAGTATCGCCAGGTAAATCTTGGGAAGGGGCATTAGGCGGCTTATTTACTTCGGGTGTGATTGCATTTGTGTTCTTGCAGGCAACGCCGAACGATGTTTTTGGTCGTACTTTAGAAACGATTCCATTTATTGCTGTATCTGTTGCAACAGTAGCAATTTCAGTATTGGGAGATTTAGCTGAAAGTATGTTTAAAC
Source organism: Haemophilus parahaemolyticus (assembly GCF_018373095.1). Lineage (GTDB taxonomy): Bacteria > Pseudomonadota > Gammaproteobacteria > Enterobacterales > Pasteurellaceae > Haemophilus_A > Haemophilus_A parahaemolyticus_A. The sequence goes on along the minus strand of NZ_JAHAHT010000058.1, from coordinate 1,374 downwards.
GCCAAGCAGGTATTAAAGATAGTAGTAATCTAATCCCTGGGCACGGTGGTATTTTAGACCGTGTTGATAGCTTAACTGCGGCGATTCCGTTCTTTGCTACGATGTTTTTCTTTGTGCTTTAATTTAGGTAAAGAATGAGCTCAATTATTTCATTTTTTATTTTAATCTGCATACTTGTGTTTGTGCACGAGTATGGTCATTTCTGGGCGGCTCGCCGCTGTGGCGTCAAAGTCATTCGTTTTTCGATTGGCTTTGGCAAGATACTATTTAGAAAAAAAGATAAGCATGGCACAGAATTTGCTTTCTCATTGATTCCACTTGGTGGCTATGTGCAGATGTGGAATGGTGAGCCTGAAATCAATAAACAGAAAATTGATGTGCCGATTTCGCAATCTTTATCAAAAAAATCACCTCTTCAACGTGCCTTTATTATCAGTGCTGGGCCTATTGCAAATTTTATTTTTGCAGTTGCCGCTTATTGGGCGGTGTTTGTTAGTGGCATTCCAACGCTTAAACCTGTTATTGGGCAGGTGCTACCTAATTCAATTGCAGCTCAAGCAAATGTACCTATTGAATTTGAGATCAAACAGGTAGCAGGGAAAACCGTTTTAGATTGGGAAGAAGTAAGTCTTGCATTAATTGACAATCTAGGGGCAGAACGTGTAGAAGTTTTAGGCTCAAGTATTGATGAAGATCATCCGCAACGTTTCTATCTCAATTTAACGGATTGGAAAGTTGATGGTACAAAAGAAAGCCCATTAATCAGTTTAGGGATACGTCCTAAAAATACAGTGATTAAATCTGAGATTGCTCAAGTTTTACCTCATTCACCTGCTGAAAAAGCAGGGTTGAAAGCACAGGATAAAATTTTAACGGTAAATCATCAGCCATTTGATTGGCAAAATTTAGTTAAAACGGTGCAAACAGGGCAGCCAATTACGCTTGAAATCGAAGGCTCAAACAAACAAAAACAAGCGGTTGAAATTATGCCTGAAAAGCAAAAAGATCGTTATGTTATTGGTATTACGCCAACTTATGAAGGCATTGGCGAGAAATACCAGATGGTGCTAGAGTATGATATGCTTACGGCAATCGGCAAAAGTGTAGATAAGGTTGGATCTCTTATTCATAGCATTTTCCAGTTTATTGGGAATTTAATCACAGGCGAGTTGTCTTTGAACAATATGAGCGGTCCGATTTCGATGGCGAAAGGAGCGGCTGCTACCGCTGAAATAGGCTGGGTGTATTATCTCAGTTTTATGGCGTTAATTAGCGTGAATTTAGGTGTAATGAACCTCTTTCCAATCCTGCCTTTAGATGGCGGGCAACTGCTTTTATTAGCGTTGGAGGCGATAAAACGAAAACCTGTTTCAG
>NZ_JAHAHT010000057.1 GCF_018373095.1 Haemophilus parahaemolyticus | reverse complement strand
TATGCTTTGCTCATTCTCTGAATTAGGCATTAAAGAAGATCATAGTGGTATTATTGAGCTTCCTGCTGATGCACCAATCGGCACAGATTTCCGTGAATACTTAAACTTAAACGATGTGGCAGTCGAAATTAGCTTAACCCCAAACCGAGCAGACTGCTTAAGCATTGCAGGTATTGCACGTGAAGTGGGCGTAATTAACCGTGCAGCAGTAAAAGCACCAGCGATTTCTCCAGTTCCTGCAAGCATTGCTGATAAAGTTGCCGTTGAATTACAAGCCCCAGAGGCTTGCCCACGTTATTTAGCTCGTGTGGTAAAAAATGTGAACGTGAAGGCGACATCGCCATTATGGTTACAGGAAAAATTACGCCGTTGTGGTATTCGTTCTATCGATCCAATCGTGGACATCACAAACTTGAGCTTGCTTGAGTTAGGTCAGCCAATGCACGCGTTTGATGCGGATAAAATTAATGGTGCAATTCAAGTACGTATGGCGAAAGCAGACGAAGAATTAGTGTTGTTAGACGGCACAACGGCAAAATTACAGCCGAATACGCTTGTCATTGCGGATAGCAAAGGTGCATTAGCAATGGCAGGGATTTTTGGTGGTAAAGCCAGTGGCGTGAATGAAGAAACCAAAGATGTGGTATTAGAAGCCGCATTCTTTGCACCACTTGCGATTACGGGACGTGCACGTCTATACGGCTTACACACTGATGCTTCACACCGTTTTGAGCGTGGTGTCGATCCTGAATTAACTCGCCAAGCAATGGAACGTGCTACGGCATTATTATTAGAAATTTGTGGCGGTGAAGCGGGCGAAATTGTAGAAGCGGTTGCAAAAGAATATTTACCAACTCGCCAAACTGTGAGCTTACGCCGTAGCAAATTAGATTCGGTGATCGGACACCATATCGAAGATGAAATCGTAACCGATATTCTTACTCGTTTAGGCTTAAAGGTTACCTTTGAAAATGACACTTGGACAGCGGTTGCACCAAGCTGGCGTTTTGATATTGAAATTGAAGAAGATTTAATCGAAGAAGTGGCACGTATTTATGGCTACAACAGCATTCCAAACAATTCGCCATTGGCACACCTTAAAATGAAAGGCACGCCAGAGAAATTATTGGAGGCCATTCGTGTGCGTACGGCGTTAGTAGATAGCGATTATCAAGAGGTGATTACTTATAGCTTCGTTGATCCGAAAATCCAACAGCTTTTACATCCAGACCAAGAAGCGTTAATGCTGCCGAACCCAATTTCGAGCGAAATGTCGGCAATGCGAGTGTCGCTCTTAACGGGCTTGTTGGAAACCATCGTGTATAACCAAAATCGCCAACAAAACCGCGTGCGTATTTTTGAAGCAGGACTACGTTTTATTCCTGATGCAAATGCAGAATTAGGCGTACGCCAAGAGCCTGTATTTGCAGCGGCTATCGTGGGTGATAAACGTGCAACCCATTGGGAAAATAAAGCTGAAGCGGTAGATTTCTTCGACTTAAAAGGCGATTTAGAACGCGTGCTTTCTTTAACAGCAATACGTCAAGATCTGCAATTTGTGGCAAAACCGTTCCCAGCTTTACACCCAGGACAATCTGCGGCAATTATGCTTGATGGTAAAGAAATCGGCTTTATTGGTACGGTTCACCCTTCAATCGTGCAAAAACTCGGTATTAAGGGCAAGCCAGTGGTGTTTGAATTATTAGCTTCAGCGATTTCAGAACGTCCTGTGCCAGCAGCGAAAGAGATTTCTAAATTCCCTGCGAATAATCGAGATATTGCGGTAGTCGTTGATGAAACTGTTGCAGCGGGTGAAGTGCTTGAAACTTGCCGTAAAGCAGGTGGGGAAAAATTGGTTAGCGTAAATTTATTTGACGTTTACCAAGGTACAAATCTTGCCGAAGGTAAGAAAAGTTTAGCGATTAGCTTAACGATTCAAGATACCGAAAAAACCTTAGAAGAAGACGAAATTAATGCGGTAATGCAAACTGTGTTAGTAGCACTTGCAGAACGCTTTAATGCGGTGCTTCGTGACTAATTCGTAAAAGGATATTCTATGGCTCTTACTAAAGTTGAACTTGCAGAAGCATTAATTGCAAAAGGATTTGACAAACAATCCGCAAAATTATTTATTGATCAATTTTTTGACGAAATTAGAAAAACGCTAGCTTCAGGCGAAGAAGTAAAATTATCTGGTTTTGGTAATTTTACCTTACGTGAGAAAAAAGCACGCCCAGGTCGCAACCCGAAAACGGGTGAAAGTGTTACGATTTCTGCTCGCCGTGTGGTGGTTTTCAAAGTAGGGCAAAAAATGCGTGATCGTGTAAGTTCAGCAAGAAAGAGTAAATAAGAGAGCAAAACCAAAAAGTGCCTAAACGTTTGCTTTCGGCACTTTATTGGGAGGAGCGATGAAAGCATTTTTAAGAAAACATTTACCCAAAGTGATGATGGCAAGTTTGGCTGTCATTTTGACCGCTTGTTCTTCAGGCCCATCATCTGATTCTCAAGCTAAAATCTATCGTACAAACAAAACCAGTTTAGGCGATCCGATTATGGTGATTGCGAATTTAAGCGAGCATCAACAAGATTGGAAAAATACGCGTTATAAGCTAGGCGGAAATTCTCATAGTGGAGTAGATTGCTCTGGGTTTATGCAGATTACTTTTAGAGATCTGTTTGGTATTAATTTGCCAAGAATGACGGTTGATCAAGCTAAAGTTGGCAGAAAAATTGAGAAACACGAAATCAGAACGGGCGATTTGGTTTTCTTCAATACGGGGCGAGGGCCGAATGGTAAGCATGTTGGAGTCTATGTAAAAAACGGGCAATTTTTACACGCTTCGACTAAAGGTGGGGTTATCTATTCTAGTATGAATACGCCATTTTGGACGAAAGCTTATTGGCAAGCTCGCCGTTTATAGTGTTTAATTTGACTAAAAAATGATCGCGTCAAAGATAAAAATTTGAACTCGATCACAAATTTAAACATTGGTTTTCTGTTTTTGTAAAATGCGTTTGAAAAAGCAAAAATTTTGGCGTATCTTTGCAAGCAACAAAAACTAGAGTTGTGTTCAACAACCTATTTCATAATTTGCTTTCCGAGTAGCCCCTTTGCAAGGGGCTTTTTTTATCATTACATAATTTTATGTTATCCAAAACCTATCAAACTTTCTTCAAACCTATCAAACTTTATTCAAAATAGTGGAGCTGATTTAATGAAATACGATTTACACTCACACAGCACCGCTTCAGATGGTTTATTAACCCCAACGGAATTAGTCAATCGAGCCGTTGAACAAGGTGTGGAAATGCTTGCCTTAACTGACCATGACACCGTAGCGGGTATTGCTGAGGCAAAGCAAGCTGCTCAAAATCAGCCGATTTATTTTATCAGTGGCGTGGAAATTTCGATTGTTTGGCAAGAGAAGAGCATTCATCTTGCAGCACTCAATGTAGATGAAACGCACCCTGCATTGGTCGCATTATTGGATAATCAAGCGGCATTGCGTGAACAACGAGCGGTCGAAATTGGTGAAAAACTTGCAAAGGTCGGTATTCCAGATGCCTATGAAGGAGCAAAAAAATTATCCAGCGGGGAAGTGACCCGTGCCCATTATGGGCGTTTTTTGCTTGAGCAAGAGTATGTGCGAAATATCGAACACGCATTCAAAAAATATTTGGGGCAAGGCAAACCCGCTTATGTGAAACCAATGTGGTGTGAGATGCAAGAAGCTATTAAAACAGTTCACCAAGCAGGTGGCGTGGTTTCAATCGCTCATCCTCTTCGCTACAAAATGACAGGGCGTTGGATTCGTCGTTTGATTGAAGATTTCAAACTAGCGGGCGGTGATGGGATTGAGGTGGCAGGTTGCGGACAAACCCCCGACCAACGTCAATTGATTACCCGATGGGCGAAAGAGTTTGATTTGTATGCCTCTGGCGGTTCAGATTTTCATTATCCAACGGGCTGGATTGAATTAGGCAGAGGATTGATTCTTCCGCAAGAGTGTAAGCCGATCTGGACGTTGTTTTGCCCTATATGCTAATAAAACCCCTGATTGGTTTTCCAGTCGGGGCTTTTTTATGTGCTGTTAAGTTGGTTTATTTGAAATAGAAATGGAAAATAATTGGAGTTATGTATAACAAAAATTGCAAATTTCTGTGAAATCCCCTAAAATTATCGTACTAGTTTAATAGTATGGTTCTGCGATGGATATTCTCATTCACTTTCTTCAGCTATTTTTAAGCAATATCTCTTGGATTGGGGCGTTGGAGCTTGGTTTGATTTATGCTCTTGTTGCTTTGGGCGTGTTGATTTCTTATAAAATTTTAGATTTCCCTGATTTAACCGCAGATGGCTCTTTTCCTTTAGGTGGAGCAGTTTGCGTAGTTTGTATCTTGCAAGGTCTAAATCCTTGGATTGCGACACTTTTAGGTACGTTCGCGGGTGCATTGGCAGGTATGATTACGGCAAGCCTTTACATTGGCTTTAAAATCGAAAAATTGCTTTCCAGTATTTTAATGATGATTGCCCTTTATTCCATCAATCTACGCATTATGGGAATGCCAAATCTTGCCTTGCTTGGCGAAGCGACAATTTATGATGTGATGCCAATTGAAGATGATGTGCAACTTGCATTAGTACGTTTGTTGATGGCGTTTTTTGTGGTGATTATTGCCAAAATTTTATTTGACCTTTTCTTCTCAACTCAAATTGGCTTGGCTGTAAGAGCGACAGGCACTAATACCCGAATGGCAAAAGCACAAGGGATTAACATCAATAAAATGACCATTTTAGGGATGGCAATTTCTAACGGCTTGATTGCTTTAGCTGGAGCATTGTATGTACAAAGCAATGGTGGAGTGGATATTTCCATCGGCGTGGGCACAATCGTAATTGGCTTGGCGGCGGTTATTATCGGCGAAGCATTATTCTCAGCAAAACGTATTATCTGGCTAACTACTGCAGTTTTAATTGGCTCGGTGTTGTATCGTGGTTTTATTGCATTAGCCTTGAATAATGAGGCGTTAAATTCGATTGGTTTTGGGCCGCAAGATCTGAATTTAATTACAGCACTTTTGGTCGTTTTTGTGTTAGTATTACCAAAATTAAAACAACGCTTTTTGGCAAAACGGGGTTAATGATGATTGAGCTAAAAAATGTATTCATTACCTTCAATAAAGGCACGGCAATTGAAAACTCAGTATTAAAAGGCTTATCATTAACCGTTGGGCAAGGCGAATTTATTTCCGTTATTGGTAGCAACGGAGCTGGGAAGTCTACTATGCTGAATGCGATTAGTGGCGATTGTCCGGTGGATAGCGGTGAGATTTTAATTCAAGGTCAGAATGTGAATCAAAGCAGCAGCTGGCAACGTGCGAATCGTGTTGCTCGCGTGTTTCAAGACCCAATGGCGGGTACGTGTGAAGATCTTACTATTGAAGAGAATATGGCACTAGCTTATCAACGCGGGCAAAAACGTGGTTTTTCATTTGCCATTAAACGCCAACAACGTGAAATTTTCCGTGAAAAATTGGCTCTGTTAGGTTTAGGCTTAGAAAACCGCTTAACCGACCGAATGGGGCGTTTATCGGGCGGTCAGCGGCAAGCCGTGAGCCTATTGATGGCTTCGCTTCAACCTTCAAGCATTCTCTTGCTGGACGAACACACCGCAGCACTCGACCCAAAAACAACTGATTTTGTGATGCAACTGACTGATAAAATTGTTCGAGAACAGAAACTAACCACCTTGATGGTAACCCATTCAATGAAACAAGCACTAGAATATGGGGATCGCACTGTGATGTTGCATCAAGGGCAAGTTGCGTTTGATGTATCTGGTGAAAAGCGTAAACAAATGGATGTGCCTGATTTATTGCAACTTTTCCAACAAAATCGCCACGAACAATTGGCGGATGATGGATTGCTGTTGGATGTTTAATTTATTGATTAAGAAATTGTAGCAACTGTGTTGCTCTTAGCGTAGGGGCGTGTTGAACACGCCCTTTTGTGATCTAGATAAATACGATGAAATACACAGACAAAATTGACCATGCTTTCAGTAAAGATGGCTGGTTAAGCACCAATATTCAAGGCTTTCGCCCACGAGCTGCCCAGCTTGAAATGGCACAAGCGGTCGGAAGAGCAGTAAAATTTGCAACTCCTGCGGTGGTAGAGGCTGGAACAGGCACAGGAAAAACCTTTGCCTATTTAGTGCCTGCCTTGCTTTCAGGCAAGAAAACGATTGTTTCCACAGGCTCAAAAAACTTACAAGATCAGTTGTTTAATCGCGATTTACCTACCATTCAAAAAGCCTTGAAATATAAAGGCAAGGTCGCCTTACTGAAAGGGCGTGCGAATTACCTCTGTTTAGAACGTTTAGATCAGCTGATTGCGATGGGGGTGGCAGGTGATCGTTCGGTGCTTAATGATCTTTCAAAAGTGCGAAAATGGCATCAATCCACTAAAACGGGCGATTTAAGTGAATGTACGACGATTGCTGAAGATAGCCCGATTTTACCGCAATTGGTCAGCACAACAGAAAGCTGTTTAGGTTCAGACTGCCCGAATTATAAAGATTGCCACGTGGTGCAAGCACGCAAAAAAGCGATGGATGCGGATATTGTAGTTGTCAATCATCACCTTTTTTGTGCGGATATGGCAGTGAAAGAAACAGGCTTCGGTGAGCTGATTCCTGAAGCTGAGTTGGTCATTTTTGATGAAGCGCATCAGCTGCCTGATATTGCCAGCCAATATTTTGGACAATCACTCACGTCTCGCTTGCTGTTTGATCTTTGCAAAGATTGCAATATTGTTTACCGCTCGGAATTAAAAGATTTAGCACAGCTTGGTAAAGCAGCCGATCATTTGCAGAAAACGATACAAGATTTTCGTCTCTTAATGGGAACAGATGGGCAAGTTCGTGGCAATTTACGTGAACTCTTTACCGATCAAAAAGTGGTAAATGGCTTAACCAAAATCAGTGAAAATATCGATTTCTTGAGTGAGGTCATCAAAAAATCGCTTGGTCGTTCGGAAATGCTCGATAAAATTTTTGAGCGCCTTGCCGAAGTGAAAAATTTGCTCAAAAAATTTGGCGATACCACAGTAACAGGCTATTGCTACTGGTATGAAGCTAATGGGCGTTCATTTGGCTTACATATTACTCCATTAACGGTGGCGGATAAATTCAGCGAACAGATGAAAACATTGCAATCGGGCTGGGTTTTTACTTCTGCAACACTTGAAGTTGGCGGAAGTTTCGATCATTTTTGCTATCGCTTAGGTATTTCAAATGCAGAACAACTGGTGTTGCAAAGCCCATTTGATTATAAACAACAATCGCTGCTTTGTGTGCCTCGTTACCTGCCTGATAGCAATAAATCGCACACGCTGACAACGCTTGGTGAAATGCTTAAGCCTGTGATTGAAGCTAACAAAGGGCGTTGTTTTTTACTTTGCACCTCTTATTATATGATGCGAGGGTTTGCCGATTATTTGCGTGAGCATACTAATCTGAATGTATTACTGCAAGGCGAAACCAGCAAAGCAAAACTGCTCGAAAAATTTGTTAAGGAAGAGCATTCTGTGCTGGTGGCTACTCAAAGTTTCTGGGAAGGCATTGATGTGCGAGGCGATGATTTGTCTTTGGTGATCATCGATAAACTGCCGTTTACCTCGCCTGATGAACCGTTATTTAAAGCTAGAATGGAAGATTGCCGCTTGCAAGGTGGTGATCCCTTTAACGATATTCAAATTCCAGAAGCGGTTATTACCTTAAAGCAAGGAGTAGGGCGATTGATTCGCGATGTTACCGACCGCGGTGTGGTGATTATTTGCGATAACCGTTTGGTAATGCGTAACTATGGTGCAACCTTCCTCAAGAGTTTACCGCCCTCAAAACGCACAAGGGATTTAGGGAAAGTGGTAGATTTTTTGAAAAAACCTTAAGCTAAATCAAATTTTCTGACTTCTAAAGCGGTATAATTTGGCTTATTTTTTACAAATCATAAAAAAATTCGATTGTGATTTGCAAAAAGTAAGTGAAATGATACCGCTTGTTTTTAGGAGGAACTGTGATTTTCAAAGTCATTCGCCTTTTACTCTCACTTGCTTTGCTCTTTGGAATGCTTTATCTAGGAAAGCTGATCGCCTACTTAATTCCAATAGGTATTTCAGATAGCATCTGGGGAATGTTATTACTCTTCGCTTGCCTTGTGATTGGTGTGGTTAAAGTGGAGTGGGTTACGCCGAGTGCTCGTCCATTAACACGTTATATGACTGTATTTTTCATTCCTGTCTGTGCAGAAATTATTGAACACGTGGATGTGTTATATTCGCACGCAGTTTCATTCCTGCTCGCTAATATCCTTAGCACTACTTTATCGTTAGTGTTAATCGGTTTATTCGCACAAAAAATGTTCCATCGATATAAATAGAGGCAGCTATGATTTATCTCTTTTCTCTCCTAACCATTTTCGCTTTTCTTTCTGGGCAACAAATCAGCAGAAAACTGCGTTCCAGCGTGCTAAATCCATTCCTGATTGCGTTGGTGATTGTGGTGGCATTGCTCTATTTTTTGGATATTCCCTATCATTCTTACTATCAAGGTAATTTCCCGCTAAATAATTTACTTGGTGTCTCGGTTGTTGCTTTAGCTTTACCCTTTTATGAACAGCTCCCACAAATTCGCAAAAAATGGAAGCCTATTGTGGCTGTATTACTTTTTAGTACCTTTGTCGCAATGTTCACAGGGGTATTCTTTGCTGTGATTCTGGGGGCACATCAAGATATTTTAGCGACTATTATTCCTAAATCCGTTTCAACACCGATTGCGATTGCGATTGCAGGACAAATCGGCGGAAGCTCTGCGATTACTGCTGTGGGTGTAATGATTGCAGGTTTATTGGGTTCTGTTTTTGGTTTCTCTATTTTACATTGGTTGGGCGTACGAAATGTACGTGCAATAGGTTTAACGATGGGATCAGTTTCCCACGCATTAGGTACAGGGCGTTGTATGGAATACAGTGTAAAAACAGGGAGTTATAGTTCAATCGCACTAGTAGCTTGCGGTGTGCTTTCTTCTATTTTTGCTCCAATGATGTATAAATTGGTGGTATGGTTATATTATTAAGGAGAGATAAATAATAAATATAAGGTAGTTAAAAGTAAGTTTAGAAAAATAAACTAAATTTGGACAGAAATATAAAATTGAGGCGTATAACTGTTTGAATTATAATAAATACTTACATTATTCATATGTTTCGCTTTAGACAAAGCTACATTTTAGAACAGAGAGAATATTATGCGTTGTCCATTTTGTAGTAAAGAAGAGACCAAAGTGATTGACTCACGCTTGGCGGCAGATGGCTACCAAATTCGCCGTCGTCGTGAATGCACAAGTTGTAAGGAGCGTTTTACCACCTTTGAGTCGGCAGAGCTTTTTATTCCTTATATTGTGAAAAATAATGGTAATCGCGAACCTTTTGATGCGAATAAATTACGCATCAGTTTAGTTAAGGCATTAGAAAAACGCCCTGTGAGTGCCGATGACCAAGAACGAGCGATTAACCAGATTATCGTACAACTACGTGCGACTGGTGAACGTGAAGTGCCGAGTAAATTGGTAGGCACGTTAGCAATGAATGTATTAAAAGAGTTGGATAAAGTAGCTTATATCCGCTTTGCTTCTGTCTATCTCAGTTTTGAAGATATTGACGAATTTATTAAAGAAATTGAACAGTTAAAAGCCTAATGGGCTAAGAGAGGAACTATGGATCTCGCCTATCTTGCCGAACTTCCACGAGAAGAATTCATTACCCGCCGCAAAAAAGTCTTTGCTCAAATGCAAGACAATTCTGCCTTTATTATTTTTACCGAAACTGAAAAACGCCGTAATAACGACTGCAATTATCACTTCCGTCCAGATAGTTATTTCTGGTATCTCACGGGTTTTGCGGAGCCAGAATCAGCGTTGTTGTTAATTAAGCGAAATGGAGAATATGAAAGTACCATTTTCTTACGTAAAAAAGATCGAGAAAAAGAGATTTGGACAGGTCGTCGCTTAGGTGTTGAAGCTGCACCAGAAACCTTAAAGGTTGATGCTGCGTGTGAAATTGAACATCTTGCCAAAATTTTTGCAGAAAAAACACAAAATTTGACCGCTTGCTACTATGCCCAAGGGTATCAAGTGTGGGGCGATAAGGTGGTTAATGCTCAATTCAAAGAAGTGATTGATTGGCGACCAATGCTTTCAGAGATGCGTTTAATTAAGTCAACTGCGGAAATTGCACTTATTCAACAGGCTTGTCATATTTCAGCATTAGCTCATATTCGTGCAATGAAACAGACGCGTCCAAATCGTTACGAGATGGAAATTGAAGGCGAAATTCAGCACGAATTTAACCGCTTTGGAGCTCGTTTCCCTTCTTATAATTCGATTGTTGCAAGCGGTGAAAATGCGTGTGTGCTTCATTATGATGAGAATAGTGCGGTAATGAAAGAGGGCGACTTGTTGTTGATTGATGCAGGGGCAGAGTTTGCTTATTACGCAGGTGACATTACCCGCACATTCCCTGTAAACGGTAAATTTAGCGAGCCACAAAAAGCGATTTATGAATTGGTTTTAAAAGCCCAAAAAGAGGCGATTAAGCTGTTAGTGCCGAATAATTCCATCAAAATCGTAAATGATCGTGTGATAGAAATCTTTACTGAAGGTTTGGTAGCACTCGGTATTCTAAAAGGTGATGTAAAAACCTTGATTGAACAAAAAGCGTGCCGCCAATTTTATATGCACGGTTTAGGTCATTGGCTTGGTTTAGATGTACATGATGTGGGCGATTATAGCAATGAGCGTAGCCGCCCATTAGAAATCGGTATGGTGATTACCGTTGAACCAGGTTTATACATTGCCAGCGATGCATAAAGAAGAAATATATTCTAATCCGGAAGAGAGCGAAAGAGTTAATAAGGAAATTAAGATTATACAAGAAAATATAGAGAAGCTATATGAAGAATGGGA
>NZ_JAHAHT010000056.1 GCF_018373095.1 Haemophilus parahaemolyticus | reverse complement strand
AGTCTTAACAGGTTGTGCACATAATCAAATGGATGCAAAAGCACACGCGGAAGCTCAATTGCAACAACAAGCAGTAATGGGCATTAACTGGATGCAAGATTCGGGCGAATATAAAGCGCTTGCCTACCAAGCTTATAACACGGCTAAAACTGCCTTTGATCACGCGAAAGTAGCTAAAGGCAAGAAAAAAGCGGTGGTAGTAGATTTAGACGAAACGATGCTAGACAACAGCCCATACGCTGGCTGGCAAGTTCAAAATAATAAAGGTTTTGATGGTAAAGATTGGACACGCTGGGTTGATGCTAGACAATCTCGTGCAGTTCCTGGTGCGGTGGAATTTAACAACTACGTTAATTCACATAAAGGTAAAATGTTCTATGTAACCAACCGTAAAGATAGCTCCGAAAAAGCAGGAACAATTGACGATATGAAACGTTTAGGCTTTGAAGGTGTGGACGAGTCAGTGCTTTACTTGAAAAAAGATAAATCAGCGAAAGCTGCTCGTTTTGCGGAAATTGAAAAACAAGGCTATGAAATCGTCCTTTATGTAGGCGATAACTTAGATGACTTTGGTGATACAGTGTACGGTAAATTAAATGCAGAACGCAGTGCATTTGTAAAAGAAAACCAAGAAAAATTTGGTAAAACTTACATCGTATTACCTAACCCTAACTACGGTGGCTGGGAAGGTGGTTTAGCCAAAGGCTATTTTAAAGGCGATGCTCAAAGCAAAATCAAAGCTCGCTTAGATGCAATCCAGGCTTGGGATGGTAAGTAGTTTCCGCTAGTGAAATATAAAAAAACGGCTTAATATTTAAACTATTAAGCCGTTTTTTATGGAGTTTATCTCAACAATGCCTGAATTTTCTGTTCAATCCCTTCCGCATTTAACCCAATTTCTGCATAAGCTTCTGGTTGTGTTGCTTGTGGGATGAAATGATCTGGAATACCGAGCATTGCAAGCGGTTTAATTTTGTTGAACGATTGCAAATATTTATTTACCGCATTGCCTGCACCGCCTTGAAAAGAGCAAGGCAGAATATCAGTTAAGTGGTTCTTTATAAGACAGAAATATTGTATTCAATCAAGGCTAAAACGGGTCAGTTTGGTGAAAACTCAAATTCAGAGTACAATACACCCGATTTTCCTTACTAAATAGAGAATTATGCAAGAAAAAGATCTTTCAACATTTAAGACGTTTAAGCGTTTGTTTCCAACCATTAGCCAATATAAATGGGGCTTAATTGTCGGAGCTGTAGCATTGGTACTCAATGCTTTGGTCGATTCAGGGCTGATTTATCTACTTAAACCGTTACTGGATGAGGGCTTTGGTCAAGCAGATCACGGCTTTTTAAAATTGATGGCAGTGTTAGTGGTGCTATTCATACTTGTGCGTGGTATCACAAACTATCTTGCGAGTTATTGCTTGGCTTGGGTGTCAGGCAAAGTGGTGATGACATTCCGCCGCGATATTTTCCAGCATTTGATGTATATGCCTGTGAGCTATTTTGACCAAAATCCTGTTGGTCGCTCACTTTCACGTGTTACTTACGATACTGAGATGGTAGCGAATTCGTCTTCACACGTATTGGTTACGATTGTGCGTGAAGGCGTTTATTTGATCTCACTCTTTGTGGTGATGATCTATACTAGCTGGCAACTTTCGGTTGTACTTTTCGTGCTTGCACCAATTATTGGTATGTTAATTGCTATTGTTTCTCGCCGTTTTCGTCAATTAAGCCGTAATATTCAAAGCTCGATGGGTGATTTGACCGTAACAACAGAACAGATGCTCAAAGGGCACAAAGAAGTCATCTCTTTCGGTGGTCAGCAGGTCGAAAAAGAACGTTTTGAACGCGTAAGTAACGATATGCGTTTGAAAGGAATGAAAGTGATCTCTGCCGATGGGATTTCTGATGGTTTAGTGCAGCTTATTGCCTCTTTTGCTTTATCGGCGGTGCTCTATCTTTCGACGGTAAAAGGCTTGGATATTGAGGATTTAACTGCAGGTTCATTCACAGTGGTATTCTCTTCAATGATGGCAATGTTGCGTCCGCTGAAATCACTTACTAATGTTAATTCGCAGTTCCAACGCGGAATGGCTGCGTGTCAAACCTTATTTGAATTTTTAGATTTACCGATAGAAGAAGATAAAGGCAAGATTGAAATTAAGCGTGCTAAAGGCAATATTGAGTTTAAAAATGTCTCTTTCACTTATGAAGGCAAAGAGAACCCAGCATTAAATCAGGTTTCATTTAGCATTCCTAAAGGTAAAACTGTAGCGTTAGTTGGGCGTTCTGGCTCGGGTAAATCAACCATTGCCAACCTCTTAACTCGGTTTTATAACATTGATTCGGGCGAGATTTTGCTTGATGGGGTAAATGTTCAAGATTACACGCTAGCGAATTTACGTGAACAATGTTCGATTGTCTCGCAACAAGTGCATCTGTTTAATGACACGATTGCTAATAATATTGCCTATGCGGCAACAGATAAATTCTCGCGTGAAGAGATTATTCAAGCTGCAAAAGTAGCACACGCAATGGAATTTATCGAGAAATTAGATGATGGTTTAGATACCGTTATCGGCGAAAATGGAGCGAGTTTATCAGGCGGACAACGCCAGCGTTTAGCAATTGCTCGTGCTTTATTACGTAATTCGCCAGTATTGGTGTTGGATGAAGCAACTTCTGCATTAGATACCGAATCAGAGCGTGCAATTCAATCTGCCTTGGCAGAACTACAAAAAGATAAAACCGTGCTTGTGATTGCACACCGTTTATCGACGATTGAAAAAGCAGATGAAATCTTGGTAGTCGATCAAGGTAAGATTGTCGAACGTGGCTCGCATAGCGAATTAATGGCACTTGATGGTGCTTATAAACAGCTTCATAAATTACAATTTGGGGCGTAATTAAGCTACTCATTTGAAAAAAGGAAACCTCGCAAATCATTTAGATTGCGAGGTTTTTTTGTTTCTATGTAGTGTTAGCTGTTTCTAACGACCTACCCACTTCCCATCAACATAATCCATAATCCATTTCGTTTTCTTGCCGTTCTTTTCGGAAGTCACATATTGACGTTTCTCTTTACGGCTGAAACTGATGATCGCTGGATTACCTTCAGGGTCAGTTAACGGTGCATCTGCCAAATATTGCAGTTTTTCTGGTAAGCGGTCGCGATATTGGGCTAATTCGCTTACTTTTGCAGGGCGGCTTTCGCGCACTTTCGGGAAGTTATGTGCCGACATAAACACCCCAACCGCACTATCACGCAATACAAAATAGGCATCTGCTTTTTCACATCTTAATTCTGGGAATGGGATTGGCTCTTCACGCGGCGGCGCAACTTCACCGTTTTTCAGAATTTTGCGGGTGTTATCGCAGTTCGTACAGCCCATATATTTACCGAAACGCCCCAGTTTTAAGTGCATATCCGCACCACATTTATCACATTCCACAATAGGACCATCATAGCCTTTAATTTTGAATGTGCCCTCTTCCAGCAAATAACCATCACAATTTGGGTTATTCCCGCACACGTGCAATTTTCGTTTTGGATCGATAATGTAGCTATCCATCGCTGAATCACATTTCGGGCAGCGTTTACGTGCCATTAACGCCTTAGTTTCTGAATCTTCGTCTAAGATGTTAATCAATTCCTCTTCAGGAATTAAATTCATTGTGGTTTTGCAGCGCTCTTTTGGTGGTAATGCGTAGCCTGTACAGCCTAAAAATACACCTGTTGAAGCGGTACGAATTGCCATTTTACGCCCACAAGTTGGACAATCAATATTAGTTGGTACAATGCTGTTTGGCTTCATTCCGCCTTGTAATTCGTCCAATTCTGCTTGAGTGAGTTGCTCGGAAAAATCTTTGAAAAATGCATTTAACGCATCAATCCAATTCTCACGACCTTCTGCAATTTTGTCGAGCGTTTCTTCCATATTCGCAGTGAAATCATAATTCATTAAATCGCCAAATGATTCGTTTAGACGGTCGGTAACAATTTCACCCATTTTCTCTGCATAGAAACGGCGATTTTCCACGTGTACATAACCACGCTCTTGAATAGTAGAAATAATCGACGCATAAGTTGAAGGACGACCAATACCACGTTTTTCCAATTCACGCACTAATGCCGCTTCCGAGTAGCGTGCAGGCGGTTTAGTAAAATGTTGGCTAGGATTAACCGCTTGTAACGCTAATTCTTCATTTAAAGCAACATTTGGTAACTCCTGGTCTTCCGCCGTTTTACCTTGCACAGGTAACACTTTCGTCCAACCATCAAAACGTAAGACGCGGCCTTTCGCTTTCAACTCATAATCGCCAGCTGTTACAGTCAAGCTAGTTGAATCATATTGTGCTGGCAACATTTGGCACGCTAAGAAACGACGCCAAATTAAGTCATATAAACGTTCAGCATCTTTTTCCATACCCGATAAATCCGCCATTGTGACATTTACATCTGATGGGCGAATTGCTTCGTGAGCCTCTTGAGCATTCTCACGGCTAGAGTAGAAATTTGGTTTTTCTGGTAAATATTGCGAGCCGAATTGTTTATCGATATAACCACGAGCCATATTCAACGCATCTTGGCTCAAATTAGTTGAGTCAGTACGCATATAGGTAATATAGCCCGCTTCATATAAGCGTTGAGCCAACATCATCGTTTTCTTCACGCCAAAGCCCAAACGGGTGCTTGCCGTTTGTTGAAGCGTTGAAGTGATGAATGGCGGGCTTGCTTTTGAGCTGGTCGGCTTTTTCTCAATGTCGGTAACGATAAACGCAGATTGTTGCAAGTTTTTAACCGCTTGCATTGCTTCTGCTTCGTTCTTTGCTTGCCATTTTTTGCCGAGATAATTTGTCAGATCAAGCGGTAGTTTTTTGCCATTTGATTGCGTATCCGCCACAATTTCCCAAAACTCTTCTGGTTGGAAGGCTTTGATCTCACGTTCACGTTCTACTAATAATTTTACTGCAACAGATTGTACACGCCCAGCTGACAAACCGCGTGCCACTTTTTTCCAAAGTAGTGGAGAAACCATAAAGCCTACCACACGGTCTAAAAAGCGACGAGTTTGTTGGGCATTCACACGATCTAAATTTAAATGCTCTGGATGTTCAAATGCTTTTTTAATCGCATTTTTAGTGATTTCGTTAAATACCACACGGCTAAAACGGCTTTCATCACCGCCAATCACTTCACGTAAATGCCAGGCAATCGCTTCCCCTTCTCTATCCAAGTCGGTGGCGAGATAGATATGATCGGCTTTTTTCGCCAACGTTTTTAGTTCTGAAACCACTTTCAGCTTATCAGGCATAATTTGGTAATTCGCTTTCCAACCGTGATAAGGGTCAATTCCCATTCGTTTTACCAACGCATTACGTTCTTTTTCTGCTTTAATTTTGGCTTTTTCTTCGGCGCTCATCCCTTTGGTAGAAATTGGTTTTGCTCGTTCTGTTTTCTCTTCTGAGCCACTTTTTGGCAAATCCCGAATATGCCCCACGCTCGATTTCACCACATAGTCACTACCTAAGTATTTATTGATTGTTTTCGCTTTAGCTGGTGACTCAACAATAACTAATGATTTACCCATTGCTATTTCCTAATAATTAAAAAGATAAAGATGCTTTTCCGCTTATTATTTTTACAATAACAAGGCTACAAGCAAATTACAACATAAACGCACAAAATAGGTGGTAATTGCCAAACAAATGTTAGCTTAAGTGTTAAAAATTAGACCATTTAAATTATCTTAGTGCCTAGTCTACAAGTACTAATAGTACTTTTACTAATAAAGCCTCTTTTTCTCATACCAAATACGGTTAATAAACCACATTACTTTACCCGTTGGCGTTTGGACGGTAATTTCATCATCTTCCTGTTTACCAATTAAAGCACGGGCAACAGGGGAATCAATCGAAATCCAATTTTTCGCAGGGTCGAATTCATCGCATCCCACGATGCGATATTCTGCAATTTCACCCGCTTCGTTTTCCAATTCCACCCAAGCACCAAAAAAGACTTTGCCCTCTTGTTGCGGATGGTAATCGACGATTTGTAGCACTTCTAACCGCTTGGAAAGAAAACGCACGCGGCGGTCGATTTCACGCAAGCGACGTTTGCCATAGATGTATTCTGCATTTTCGCTGCGGTCGCCAAGGGCAGCTGCATCAGAAACGGCTTGGGTCACTTTCGGGCGTTCTTCTTTCCATAAGAATTTCAGCTCTTGATCTAACGCTTGCCAGCCTGAGCGGGTAATATAATTCGATTTTGCCATTCTTTTCCCTAAGCACTAAGCAATAAATTTGCTACTGTTCTTACACCAAGCCCTGTTGCACCTGCTGCCCATAAATCACTTGCGGTCTTACGGAAGGTAGCGGAAGCATCAATATGTAACCAATTTTGTTGATAATTTTCCACAAAATAAGAGAGAAATGCACAAGCTGTGCTTGCTCCTGCCCCAACAGGCACCGAGCCAATGTTGGCAATATCTGCAAAGTTTGAGCTAATTTGTGAGCGATGAAACGGCTCAAATGGCAAACGCCAGAAAGGTTCATTTTGATTTTTTGCGGCAGTGAATAATGCTGAAATCCAGTTTTCATCCATTGAAAGTACGCTGTGATAATCATTCCCCACCGCCACTTTTGCAGCACCTGTGAGTGTTGCTGCATCTAAAATCAACTGTGCATTTTGCTTGCTTGCTTCAATTAAACCATCAGCCAACACCAAACGACCTTCTGCATCGGTGTTTAAAACTTCAGCCGTAACACCATTGCGATAGGTAATAATATCGCCCAATTTAAAGGCGTTATGGCTAACCATATTTTCCGCACAGCAGAGATAGAGCTTCACGCGTTTTTGCAAGCCTTGTGCGATCGCTAAACCTAATGCACCTGTAAGCATTGCCGCACCACCCATATCAGTACGCATTGTAGACATTGAATCACTTGGTTTTAAGCTATAACCGCCTGTGTCAAAGGTAATGCCTTTGCCGACTAAACAGGCTAATACAGGCTCATCTGCCTTGCCCGTTGGATTGAAGTCTAATGCTAAGAAAGCAGGCGGATTTTCAGAACCTTTGCCTACTGCCCAAATACCTGAATAACCTTGTTTTTTTAAATCTTCGCCTGAAATAATTTCCGCAGAAATTGCAGAATTCAAGCCTTTTTTAACCGCTTGTTGAGTGACGAACTCAACCGCTTGTTCAGCTAATTGTACAGGTGTTAATTGGTCAGAGGGTTTATTGATGATCGTGCGTGTAAATGTGGTGCATTCAAGGCGAGCATCAAATTCCGTTTGTGCTTCTCCCAAATTAGGGTATTGCACTGAGCCTACATTTTTCACGCTGACGTATCCTTGATGAAATGCCCAGCATTGTTCTAAACCCCAGCCTTCGCCTACAAGCGTTACCGATAAAATGCCTTGATTTTTAATTTTACGAGCGGCTTGCTGAATAGTGATAAATGCTTCGCTCTCAGGCTTTTTGTTAAGATGAATCGTCATTCCATTTTCATTGGCAGAAAGAATGGCTTTTTTGCCCCACTTTTCGGATGCGGGCGTATTTGACAGGGTGATTTGCATTGACATATTGATTCCTTATTTGTGTTAAAACGGTATTTCTCTATTTGTTAGTGAAGAATGAGATTAAAAATATTATACGCCTTAATCTTCACTTTCTAAAATTAAACGCAAAAATTCGCTGTTTTCATCGGCTAACGGTAAATCTGAACCTTGCCATCTTCGCAATAATTGCTGCTGCATCAAATTCAGCGTATCCAATCCTGCCACCATTTCAGGCGTATATTGTTTAGCAATACGAGCCAACTGCGTTAAGCCCAAACTGCTTTCAATGCTTGAGCTAATTACCACACTTATCCCTTGTGAATGGGCTTGCTGAATGAGCGAAACGCATTTTTCAAGCGAACCCGTTAATGTTGGTTTAATCACTATAGCGGTCAAATTAGGTTCGTCTTTTACTAAAAAATGAGGTTCACGTACACTTTCATCCCATGCAATATGGATGCCCGTCATCTCTGCAAATTGGCGAGAAAGTGCGGGTGTTTGGCAAGGCTCTTCAATAAATTGAATGTGAGATCGCAGTGGCTTTACAATTTTCTCGGCAAATTTTACCGCTTGTTCGAGCGAGAAAGCACGATTTGCGTCTAATCTGAGTTGTAAAGCAGGGAACTGCATAAGCAACAAGTTGGCAAGTTCGCCCTCTTTCGCCGCATTAAATCCGATTTTGATTTTGCCTAAATGAGCCTGACAAGCGGTTAATTTTGCCGAAAATTTTGCAACATCACCATCGCATAAAATCGCAGAGCGAAAATCGCCTTCGGGCTGTAATGTTCCGTTTAATTCTGCCAATGCACAGCTGATGCCAAAAGCTACAGAAGGGGCGAAGTTATCCATCAAGTCAGTTGGATTTTCAAACCATTGGCGAACTTGGGCTTCACATTCTGCCAAGGTTTCACGGCTGAAAGTCGGTAGTGGAGCGATTTCTCCCCAGCCGATTTTGCCATTTTTCTCTAGGCGAATAATCAAGCCTTGCCGCTCGGTTAAAGGCTGTTTGCGAAGCACAACGCCAGTGCGACAAGGGATGGTGTAGTGATAGAGTTTTATTTTCATTTGATAAATTTATGAATATCTACTATTTATAGAGAAATGAGTTTAATTTACCCATTCTGCAACGTATCAAAAATCACTTCCGCCAAGGCTTTGGAAATCCCTGGTACAGATTCAATTTCTTCCAACGTTGCCGATTTCACACCTTGCATTCCACCCAAATATTTTAACAACGCTTGTCGGCGTTTGGCTCCAACGCCTGCAATGGCTTCTAATCCGCTTTCGGTAAAGGCTTTTTGGCGTTTTTTGCGGTGTCCTGTAATGGCGTGGTTGTGCGATTCATCGCGAATGTGCTGAATTAAATGCAATGCGGGGCTGTCGGGCGGGAGATGAATTTCCTTATCCCACTTACTAATCAACAAGGTTTCCAAACCTGCTTTACGTTCAACGCCTTTTGCCACACCAATTAAAAGCGGTTTTGATTTATCCCACGACACCTTCAAATTGGCAAAAGTTTCCAATGCACGGTTTAGTTGCCCTTTGCCACCATCAATAAAAATAATATCTGGGATTTTCTCTGGCTCAAGTGGCTTATCATAACGTTTCAGTAAGGCTTGTTCCATTGCAGCGTAATCGTCCCCGCCTGTGATACCTTCAATATTAAAGCGACGGTAATCCGATTTTAGTGGCCCATTTTCATCAAATACTACGCAAGAGGCGACAGTTTGATTGCCCATTGTATGGCTAATATCAAAGCACTCCATTCTTGCAATTTTCGGCAAAGAAAGCACCGCTTGTAAGGCTTCGTAGCGGGTTTTAATATGAGCATCTTGTTGTAATTGCAATGTGAGTGCGGCTTGTGCATTGGTTTTCGCCAAGGCAAGATAACGGCTTTTTTCACCACGCACATTTGCCGTAATGCTCACTTTATGCCCTGCTTGCTCAGACAGCACTTCTTCCAATGCCTTCGCTTCACTCACTTTATGATCAATAATAATCTGGTTCGGAATGGTACGATGCTGGTTCATCTGCAAATAAAATTGCCCAATAAAAGTATCACTCAGCTCTTCAAATTCGGTATGGCTTGGCACTTTCGGGAAGTAACTTCGATTTCCTAAAATCTTCCCCTGACGTACAAATAAAATATGCACGCAAGCAATGCCATGTTGGTAGGCAATGGAGATAATATCCAAATCGTCTAAACGTTCGTTTGAGACAAACTGTTTCTCTTGCACCGCTCGCACCTGTTGGATCTGATCGCGAAAACGTGCGGCTACTTCAAAATCCAACTCTTCCGCTGCCTTTTCCATTTTGCTGATTAAATGCTCAACCACTTGGCTATCTTTGCCTTGCAGAAAGAGTCGCACCAGATTGACTTGTTGATCATATTCCTGTTGCGAATAATAGCCTTCCACACAAGGTGCAAGGCAACGCCCAATTTGATATTGCAAGCAAGGTCTGGAGCGGTTTTTGTAGAAATTATCTTCACATTGTCGAATCGGGAAAATTTTTTGCAGTAAATTCAATGTTTCTCGCACTGCACCTGCGTTCGGGTAAGGGCCGAAATATTCGCCCGCAATTTTTTTACTGCCGCGGAAACTCGCTAATCGCGGATGCTTATGTTTGGTAAGCAAAATGTAAGGGTAAGATTTATCATCGCGGAGCAATACATTGTAGCGAGGCTGATTTTCCTTGATGTAATTGTGCTCCAGCAACAGGGCTTCTGTTTCGGAATGGGTAATGGTTGTTTCAATATAGGCAATTTGTGAAACTAATGCTTCCGTTTTTCGGCTGGCGAGGTTGGTGCGAAAATAGCTCGACAAACGTTTTTTCAAATCTTTCGCCTTACCCACATAGATAATTGTTCCTTTGCTATCATACATCCGATAGACCCCAGGCAGATGTGGCACATTAGCCAAAAACGCTTTGGCATCAAATTCGCTCATTTTCCCCTCGATTGGTTATTGCTAGCTAGTGGTTAGTGAGATATTAAAAGCGGTTATTCTAGCGGGTTTTTTTGTCATTGGACATAACCCAAAAAGTTAGGTAAAAAGCGGTTCAATGATAATTTGAGAGAGTGTAATACAGGTAATATCTAGTTTGTAGGCAACTTAAGTGATGCTATTCTTTTCAATATACGCTTTTAGGCTCTTATCGTAAAGAAATACATTATATTTTAAGCAGAAACGTAACTTTTTTTGTTCAAATTTGATTTACTTCATACTTATTTATATAAATTTTTGCTATCTTTTATCCCTAATTAAAAAGGGGGAAAAGATGAATGAGCGAGTGCAATGGTCTTGTTTAGTCAATAGACAGGCGGAAATTCTGGAATGGGAAGATAAATCTGGGGCGACCTATTTGTCTCAAATTCCATTGATTTCGGGTTATGCTCAAGCGTTGCTCTATTCTCGTTTTAACCGACTTAGTTTTTATTTTCAACATCAAAATTAATGGTTTAAATTTGATTTAACACGCCAACAAGCGGATTTTACATTAGTGCAAGCGGTCAAAAATGAGTTGCCGTTTGAACTAAGTAATGATCTGCCCCCCAAAATTTGGGCTACAGGTTAGTATTTTTGATAATGGCAAAAAATCAGCCGTAAAATTCTGATGTCCGGTGACGGCTTTTGCCTGCACACAAGCAATTCATGATCTTGATCAATAAAAAATACATTAATTAAATTTTTTTCTTTTTGGGCTTGCGCCAACACTTATCCTTT
>NZ_JAHAHT010000055.1 GCF_018373095.1 Haemophilus parahaemolyticus | reverse complement strand
TGTGATCTGTGAAATGTGAACCAGACCTTCTTTACCGCCTAGAATCGAAACAAATGCACCGAAATCAACCACTCGAGTCACTTTACCTTTATAAATTGCATTCACTTCCACTTCTGCCACGATTTCTTCGATACGAGCCATAACCGTTTTCGCTGCATTGTTGTCAGTTGCTGCAATTTTCACTGTACCATCATCGTCAATATCTATTGAAGTACCTGTTTCTTCGGTTAATGCACGAATGGTTGCACCACCTTTACCAATCACATCTTTGATTTTCTTCGGATCAATTTTCATTGTGTGAATACGCGGTGCGTAGTCTGAAATATCCACACGCGGTGCTGGAATTGCCTGTTCCATCACGTTTAAGATGTGCATACGGGCACCTTTCGCTTGGTTCAACGCAATTTGCATAATCTCAGGGGTAATACCTTCAATTTTGATATCCATTTGAAGTGCAGTCACACCTTCACGTGTACCCGCCACTTTAAAGTCCATATCGCCTAAATGATCCTCATCCCCTAAAATATCTGAAAGCACTACAAATTTTTCTTCTTCTTTTACCAAGCCCATTGCGATGCCTGCGACTGCTGCTTTAATTGGCACACCCGCATCCATTAACGCAAGAGAAGCACCACACACAGAAGCCATTGAAGAAGAACCGTTTGACTCAGTGATTTCAGATACTACACGCACAACATACGGGAATTCTTCTGCACTTGGCATTACTGCTAACACACCACGCTTAGCTAAACGACCGTGACCGATTTCACGACGTTTTGGCGAACCGATACGACCTGTTTCACCCACTGAGTATGGAGGGAAGTTGTAGTGGAATAAGAAGCGATCTGATTTTTCGCCAGTTAATTCATCAATGATTTGTGCGTCGCGTTCTGTACCTAAAGTTGCCACCGCTAATGCTTGAGTTTCGCCACGAGTAAAGATTGCTGAACCGTGAGTGCGTGGTAATACACCTGTGCAAATATCTAAGGCACGAACGGTATCTACAGTACGACCATCAATACGTGGTTCACCTGCAATGATACGGCTACGTACGATTTGGCTTTCCAATGCAGTAATAATATCAATAATTGCACCTTCAGAAACGGTTTCATCTTCTGCGGTTAACGTAGCAATTACTTCTGCTTTGATAGTGTCGATTTGTTCGTAACGTGCTTGTTTTTCAGTGATACGATAAGCATCACCGATACGGCTTTCTGCCAACGCTTTTACTTTGTTGATCAAATCTGTATTTGGCTCTGGTGCAACCCAATCCCAGCGTGGTTTGCCTGCTTCTTTTACGAATTCTTTGATATTCTCAATCACTACTTGTTGTTGTTGATGACCAAATACCACCGCTGAAAGCATTTGCTCTTCCGTTAAAATATCCGCTTCAGATTCCACCATTAACACCGCTTTATCTGTACCTGCAACAACAAGGTCTAAACGGCTTAATTTTTGCTCTGAGGTAGTTGGGTTTAATACGAATTGATCATTAATAAAACCAACGCGAGCTGCACCGATTGGACCATTGAAAGGTACGCCAGAAAGTGAAAGTGCTGCTGATGCACCAATCATTGCGACTAAATCTGGGCTGATTTGTGGGTTTACAGAAACCACCGTTGCAATCACTTGAATTTCGTTGAAAAAACCTTCAGGAAAAAGTGGGCGAACTGGGCGGTCAATTAAACGAGCCACTAATGTTTCACCTTCAGATGGGCGACCTTCACGTTTGAAGAAACCACCAGGAATACGACCTGCTGCGTAAGTACGCTCTTGGTAATCAACGGTTAAAGGGAAAAAATCTTGACCTTCTTTAACCTCTTTTTTTGCCACAACGGTCACAAAAACGGTTGTATCATCCATACTTGCCATTACTGCTGCAGTAGCTTGGCGTGCGATTGCACCTGTTTCTAAGGTCACAGTGTGCTGACCATATTTAAATTGTCTAACAATTGGAGTCATAACTAAATCCTTAAATTTTTGATTAAATTTTGATTAAAATTTAGTTTTATTTCTTACAAATTGCGACTAGCAAAAACGATTTCGTTCATTCTCAAATAAACGCTAAACAAATCGCTTTTGATAGCCGCCTCTACAAATCGGAAATAAAACGCTCGCATTATACAGTCTTTTTCACACAAAATCGCCTACTATTTTTGCTTTTTATAAAATTCCTCGGCATCTCATCATTTCGTAAAGAGGAATGAAAAAACGACCGCTTATTTATTTTAAGTGGACAAATATCCACAGATCATAGAAAATAAAACATTTTTTGTAATCAATCTAAAAGTTATGAACAATACCATTATCAATTACGAAGGCGTTGAACAAATGCCAATTAAGCGTTTTACTGAAGACGCTTACCTCAATTATTCAATGTATGTGATTATGGATAGGGCGTTACCATTTATTGGCGATGGTTTAAAACCCGTACAACGTCGCATTATCTATGCTATGTCTGAATTAGGCTTAAATGCCAATGCAAAATATGCCAAAGCAGCTCGTACCGTCGGTGATGTGTTAGGTAAATTCCACCCACACGGCGACTCTGCTTGTTATGGTGCAATGGTGGGAATGGCACAAGATTTTACCTTCCGCTACCCGCTAATTGATGGTCAAGGAAACTGGGGTAGCTTAGAAGATGATGCGGCGGCGTATCGTTATACTGAAGCACGCTTAACCAAATTTTCATCCATTTTACTTTCTGAGATTGACCAAGGCACGGTAGATTTCAAACCTAATTTTGATGGTTCAAAAATCGAACCTGTAGCATTCCCTTCTCGCTTGCCACATATTTTATTGAACGGTTCAACAGGAATTGCCGTGGGGATGGCAACCGATATTCCGCCTCACAACATTAATGAATTGGCAGATGCCTGTGTGATGTTGTTGGATAATCCGAATGTAACATTAAAGGATATTTTGAGTGTTGTGCAAGGACCTGACTACCCAACGCAAGCGGAAATTATCACACCAAAAGCGGAGATAGCAAAAATCTACGAACAAGGACGTGGCTCAATCAAGACCCGTGCGGTTTGGCAAAAAGAAGATGGCAAAATTGTAATTAACGCTCTGCCATATCAAACCTCGCCATCAAAAATCATTGAACAAATTGCTGCTCAAATGAAGAACAAAAAACTACCAATGGTGGATGATGTTCGCGATGAATCAAACCACGAAAATCCAATTCGAATCGTGATTATGCCTCGCTCAAATCGTATTGATTTTGATGCATTGATGGATCATCTGTTTGCGACAACTGAGCTCGAAAAAAGCTTCCGCATCAATATGAATATGATTGGTTTAGATGGCAAACCTGCGGTGAAAAACCTGCATACTATCTTGACTGAGTGGCTGAGTTTTCGCCGTGTGACCGTTACTCGCCGTCTCAATTACCGATTAGATAAAATTTTAGACCGCTTGCATATCATTGAAGGCTTAATTATAGCGTTCTTAAACATTAACGAAGTGATTGAGATTATCCGCAATGAAGATGAACCTAAAGCCATATTAATGGCTCGTTTTGGATTAAGCGAAATTCAAGCTGATGCGATTTTAAACCTACGCTTACGCAACCTAGCAAAACTAGAAGAAACCACGCTTAAAGCAGAACAAAATGCACTAGAAAAAGAGCGAAATGAACTACAAGTTTTATTAGGTTCGGAACGCCGATTAAACACGCTTATTAAAAAAGAAATTCAGACTGATGCAGAAACATTCGCTTCACCACGGAGATCTATTTTTGTAGAGCGTACGGAAGCAAAAGCCATTTCAGAAGCAGATCTCACACCAACTGAAGATGTTACTGTCATTTTATCGGAAAAAGGCTGGGTGCGTTGTGCAAAAGGACACGACATTGACGTGAAAGGCTTAGCATACCGTGCAGGCGACCAATATCTGGCTCACGCTCACGGTCGCAGCAATCAGCCTGTAGTGTTCTTAGATAGCACGGGACGAGTTTATACGATTGATCCAACCTCACTGCCTTCTGCTCGCTCACAAGGCGAGCCACTTACAAGTAAGATTACCTTGCCAGAAGGTGCAGAAATTCAGCAAGTCTTAATGGGACAACCTACCGAAAATGTTTTGATGGCATCCAACTCAGGCTATGGTTTCATTTGTACTTTTGAAGATTTAATCTCTCGTAACAAGGCGGGTAAAGCGGTCATTTCTTTAACAGAAAATGCAAAAGCACTACCTCCACAACTTGTCTCGCTGGAAGAAAAATGCTCTCTTGTAGCGATCAGTAATGTGGGTAGAATGTTGGTATTCCCATTAAGCGAACTACCAACTCTTTCCAAAGGCAAAGGAAACAAAATTATCAATATTTCCGCCCAAGCTTCAAAATCAGGCGAAGAATATTTGGCTCATTTATTATTACTTAAACCAAATCAATCGCTTGTGTTTGTTTCAGGCAAACGCAAAATCACCCTAAAACCTGCCGACATTGAAAAATATCAAGGGGAAAGAGCGAGAAAAGGCACTCAAGTGAGAGGCTTGAATGAGCACTCTGTAATAGAAATTTTAGAGTAATCAGGATAAAACACAACGTAAAGTCATAAACTACCTCTTTGGTACTTAATTTATAAATTCAAGCTGAAAGAGTGTTATTACAAATCAATTATTGAATTTCATTCGATAGCCTATATTAAGCGTAAACATTTTGGGCATTATGAGCGTAAGTTTGCCAACCATAAATTAGCAAACCCTTTTTCACTCAACAGCTTAGTTTTCGTTTCCTGCTTTATCGCCACGATTTCAGTTATTACCTTAACGGTGTTAGTTTGGTTCGAAATCGGCGACATTATCAGCATTATCGCCACCGTGTTCATGATCATGATGTTCGGTATAAACGGTGTTATCACCGTGTTTATGGTGTTAAATTTTATGAGGGGGGTATTGGAGAGGTGTTATACGTAATGGGTGAAAAAATGCTCTGCACCTCAATAGTTGAACCAAGTAACCAACTATTAAGGTGCAGAGCAAACATTCAACTCCAGCTTTTGTCTTTAAGCTGCTACCATCACCATTGCAGGACGTAATACACGACCTTGCAATGTGTAGCCTTTTTGTAAAACTACGCTAATATGGTTAGGTTCAATACCTTCAGCAGGCTGCATTGAGATTGCTTGATGAAGTTCAGGATTAAACGCTTCGCCAACAACGCCAACGGATTCTACGCCAAATTTACCTAATGTTGAAATAAACTCTTTATGTGTCATTTCAACACCATCAACTAATGCTTGTGTGGTCTCATCGGTAACCGCTTTATCTAATGCATCTAAGCCACGCTCAAGGTTATCTACCACTGTTAATAACTCTTTTGAGAATTTTTCTAACGCAAATTTATGTGCTTTTTCCACATCTTGTTCTGCACGGCGGCGAATGTTTTGAATTTCTGCTTGAGCACGTAATTGAATATCTTTTTCACGTGCATCAATTTCTGAAACATAAATTTCTAATTCATTGATACGAGCATAAGCTGCGGCTAATTCTGCTTCAACAGGTTGCTCTTCTCTATTTTCTGATTGTACTTGCTCTTCAACCGCTTCAGGTTGTTGGAGTTCTACATTTTCTTGTTCTGTGCTTTGCTCTTGTGCTTTTTCTTGTTGAGTAGTCATACAAAATCCTCTTAAATTCAGTGAAATAAAATCGGATTTAATATAATAGCAAATTAGCGAAATTCAAGAAGAATAGGAAAATAAATCCTTCTTCAGGGCAAAAAAGGCTTGCAAAATATGGGGGGTAGCTTAAAATCCCTTCGATTTCATTGCCATTGATTGGTATGGAAGATTCGTCAAACTTCGGAGAAATCCGACCGCTTTTATCTTTTTTCTTAACGGAGAAAACTAAATGAAAAAATTCGCAGGTTTATTCGCTGCAGGTGTGGCTTCATTCGCATTAACAGCTTGCAATGAAGAAAAGGCAAAAACAACTGAGGCTGCTGCCCCAGCTGATGCTGGCACCGTTCACTTATATACTTGGACTGAGTATGTACCTGAAGGTTTGTTAGATCAATTTCAAAAAGAGACTGGTATTAAAGTTGAAGTATCTAGCCTTGAATCTAACGAAACAATGTATGCGAAGTTAAAACTTCAAGGTAAAGATGGCGGTTATGATGTAATCGCACCTTCCAATTACTTTGTGTCTAAAATGGCAAAAGAAGGGATGTTAGCGGAGCTTGATCACAGCAAATTACCCGTTATCGCAGAATTAAACCCTGACTGGTTAGACAAACCTTACGATAAAGGTAACAAATATTCATTACCTCAACTTTTAGGTGCTCCAGGCATTGCATTTAACACTAACAACTACAAAGGCAACCAATTCACCTCTTGGGGGGATTTATGGAAACCTGAGTTCGCAAACAAAATCCAATTGTTAGACGATGCACGTGAAGTGTTCAACATCGCATTATTAAAATTAGGCAAAAACCCAAATACCACAGATCCTGAAGAGATCAAAGCAGCTTATGAAGAATTGAAAAAATTACGTCCAAACGTACTTTCATTCAGTTCTGACAATCCTGCAAACTCATTCATTTCAGGTGAAGTGTCTGTAGGTCAATTATGGAATGGTTCTGTGCGTATTGCGAAGAAAGAACAAGCACCAATTGATATGGTGTTCCCGAAAGAGGGCCCAGTACTTTGGGTTGATACTTTAGCGATTCCATCGAACTCAAAAAACAAAGAGAACGCACACAAGCTAATCAACTACTTATTAAGTGCGAAAGTATCTGAGCAACTTACGCTTGCTATCGGTTATCCAACTTCAAATATGAAAGCATTAGAAGTGCTACCGAAAGAGATCACGCAAGACCCTGCGATTTATCCAACACAAAAAGTGTTACAAGAATCACAATGGCAAGATGATGTGGGTGATGCTATTGAGCTTTACGAAAAATATTACCAAGAGTTAAAAGCGTCTAAATAATCGCTCTAGCAAAGCTAGCTTACTCCAGCTTTCAAACCACTAAAAAACCTCTAGAAATTTATCTAGAGGTTTTAATTTTGTCCTATATGCTGATTTATTAGAACGAATATTCCATATTTGCCCAATATGTACGCGGCATACCTAACACGGCAAAGCTACGGTCATACATACCACGTTGTACTTGCCAGTAATGTTTATTGAATAAGTTTTCAACACCACCACGTAAAGTTAAGGTTTGTTTTTCTGACACTTTAACCACATATTTCGCCCCTAAATCTACAGTAGTGTAAGATGGTAATTTGTAGTTAGCTGCTGAGTCTTGATAAGATGCGCCATAATATTGTAACGCTGCATTCAAGGTTAAATTAGGTACGAATGGCGTATTCCACTCTACTGCTGATTTTGCAATCCAACGAGGGCTGGTTACTTGTACACCCGATACGATCGTATCTGCATAAGTTGGGAAATCAAACACTTTTGCTTGGTTATAGGTTAAGCCGATAGATGGACGTAAGGTATTATCAAACAAACTTGCATAAGCATTAAACTCAATACCACGATTGCGTTCTTTACCTTGCTCTTTTCCCGCAAGAGAAGCTAAAGCTGTCCCCATTCTTCCACGAATAATGCCAGGGCGGCGGATTTCATATGCACTTAATGTTGTTGTAAATGCATCGTTCCAGTTCTTACGCACACCTACTTCAATTTGTTTGCTTACACGAGGGTTATTCATTTCTCCCGTATCTTGATCTACGTTACCTGGCTCTAAATCTTCTAGATAGTTAGAATAAAACACCGTATTGGGATTCGCTACATAAGCCAAAGTTACCATCGGGCTGAAGCGATCTGCTTTCACCTCTTTCGCTGTCGTTTTATCCAATTGCTTAATCCATTGGAAACGCCCACCTAAAGTTAAACGAACAGTGTTATCGATAAAACCTAATGTATCTGCTAGTGCAAGACTGCGTGCTGTTAATTTACTATCCGTGTTCTGTTTTACTGGAGATAAATCAAAAGTTGTGGGTGTTAAACGACCAAAAGTAGGCGAGTAAATTGAACCACCTGTAACACGCCCATTGGTTGCACTGCTGTTATCGTGATCGCGTTGGCGAACTACGCTATCATAAGCAATATTCCAATTTTGTAATACAGAACCTGTTTCAACTTCACCTTGTAACTTCAAGTTACCACTGGTTGTACGTGAGCGGAAATCCATACCGCGAATACCTGTTACATTGAACTTACCATTTTGTCGTATATTCGTAATTTGACCAAAAGCACCATCATAACGAGATTCCATATGACCTAAACCACCAGAAACCATCATATTAAAAGGCAGATCATACTCAAATGTACCCATAATGGTCTCATCTTGAGTAGTTTGACCTATCCAATGCGGATTCAAGTTTATTTTACCATTTGGAGCTGAAGGCACAGTAAATGCTAAGTTTTGCATATCTTGTAAACGTGCACGACCACCATTGGTATCACGTTTATTCATCATATAATCAACACCAACACGCAATTTTTCACCATTATAATCAGCACCAATTGCTAACTCTTTCGCTAATTCATCATAATCATTACGAGCTGTATCACCATCACGATATTTACCACTTACACGCACGCCCCATTCTTTATTTGCACCGAAGCGACGACCGAAATCAAAGGTTTCTTGTAAACGATTGTTGCTATACCAGCCAAAACCAATTTTATTGATATCTTCATCGGTCGCACGTTTAGTTTCAATATTCATTGATGCTCCAGCTGAGCCTTCAGGATCCATTCCCGTTGTTGCTGTTGATGCACCTTTAATTAATTGTGCAGCTGCAACGCCTGCTGTTGGTGAGTTATAAGTAGAATAAAGACCTGCTAAACCATTTACACTTACTTGGCGCATATCTAACTGAAGATTGCGAACATAAACACCAGATAGCGTATTTGTCTCACCTCCAAAGTTCACAACAGAAGCATCTGTTTTTGCAATTGCATCCACAACATTACGCGGAGCTTTATCTTCAAAAGCTTTCTCATCATAGTTTACTACCGCAATAGGTGAAGTAAACGCAGTTTGACGGCCAAGCAAACTTAAATTAACGATTTCTTTGTGTTTATCACCAGCTGCTTTTACTTTCTCAAGCTGAGAAACCACATTAACTTGTTCTAATTCAGCCGCATTTTCCGCCATTGCCACTACTGGCACCATAAAGAGGGAGGTATACACTAAAGTGTGTTGAAACTTCATTCACATTTTCCTGTTTGATTAAATAAAAAACCTTTTGCAAGGTACGAATAAAACGGGCGACATGATATACAAAAACGAAACAAAAATCACTCTCAAATGATAAATATTTTAGTAAATGAAAAATTCTATTCATTTTGGCATAAAACTTTATTTTTAAGAATAACGGTTTTGCTCTATAATTAAGCAATTTCTTTCATTTTTAATCACTGTCTATATAATATAACAATATGAACTCACACACATTTCAGCTCACATCCACCCCTAATATGAACCAATTTCTCGACCTTGTTGCTCAGCTCCGTAATCCAGAAGGTGGGTGTCCGTGGGATCTCTCCCAGAATTTTGATACTATGCTTCCTCACCTATTAGAAGAAACCTACGAAGTTGCCGAAGCAATTCATACGCAAAATCGTACCGCTTTACGTGAAGAATTAGGCGATTTATTGCTCCAAGTTGTATTCCTTAGCCAACTCGCTAAAGAAGAAGGTTCATTTGATTTTAACGATGTACTTACTGATATTTATAACAAACTCATCTACCGCCATCCACATGTATTTGGTGACAAAAAAGCGACAAACAGCGAAGAAGCATTAAAAACTTGGGAAGAACAAAAAGCAAATGATGAAAAACATCAGGCTCACGATTCTATTTTAGATGATCTTCCTTTCGCACTTCCTGCACTTACACGTGCTCAGAAATTACAAAAACGTTGTGCTAAAGTAGGGTTTGATTGGAATGATCCTGAAGCAGTTTTTGATAAAGTAGAAGAAGAGCTACGCGAAGTAAGTGATGAAATGGCACAATTACCTGTTCATACTCAAAAGCTAGAAGAAGAATTAGGTGATTTATTGTTTGCAAGTGTCAACCTCTGTCGCCACTATCATATTGATGCTGAAGGGTGTTTACGTATTGCAAATGCTAAATTTGAACGCCGTTTCCGCTGTGTGGAACAATTAGTAAAAGCCCAACATAAGCAGCTCTCTGATTGTGCATTAAGCGAATTGGATGAACTTTGGAATAAGATAAAATCTTGCGAATAATTTGACAATCTGTTCAAAAACTCTAAATTGTTGGCTCAATTAAATAATAAACTAAAGGGTGAATAATTATGCCTGAAATTTGCTAGTTGATGATGACCTAGAACTGACGGATACCGAGTTTGCTTTCTTACATATTTTAGTTTGTAATTCTGGTCATATTCCTTCTCGTGAATTACTGAGTCTTAAAATTTTAGGTAAATAATTAACGCCTTTTAATCGTGCTATTGGTGTGCTCAAATACCTCTGAGCGTTGCTGTCTGAGCATTTCGTGCACATTCAGCAGTTTTTTTCCCTGAGAGTAGAAATTTCGTACAATCGGCTGCTCGGATCTGCTATTCGCAAAACCAATTTCAACCAACTTACCCGATTTGGGAAAGTCAAAATCCCAGCCTTGTAAGGCAGTAGAAGTAACAGGTGGCATTCATCTCCAGCCAGCCTTACGGGGATAATTTCCCGTAGTGGTTCGTTTGGCGATGTGGAGAAAATTACCGCTTAGATGAATATTCCAACTCAGTTTGATAAATCAAATATCCTTTATCTATTTCAACTTTCCCTGAAAAAATAAACCCAGCAACCGTAAAAAGTTGATGGGTTTTACTTTTCTGTATCCTACGTAGTTATTTATATTCCACAACCACATCTTTCTCGCTAATCGCATCACCATAAACAGGCAGTAATGTTTTATTGTATGCTTGTTTTAACACACCTTCTTTACCTAATTTTTGAATTTCTGCATTTAACCAATTGAGCAATTCGATATCACCTTTTTTCACTGCTGGAGCAATGGTGTCTTGCTCGCCTAAATTTTTAATACCCACAGTGAAGCCTGGGTTTTCTTTTGCCCATGCAAAGAGTAGCGTGTTATCGTGGGCTTATGCATCACCACGTCCATCACGCAATGCTTCGAAAGTTTCGGTGTTTTGCTCAAATTTTAACGTTCTGATGTTTGGATAATTTTTGGTGAAGTAAGCATCAGCCGTTGTACCCTTGTTTAACAGCAAGGTTTTATCTTTAAGTTGCTCTACGTCTGTAATCACTTCTCCATCTTTTGAAACTACATTCCGTAAAGGATAACTGCACATTCGTGCCCGCGTTAATTTTCCATCCTTTTCCAAATACCCGTTCGTAGTTGACGAATACATTCGCCAAATGGATATTT
>NZ_JAHAHT010000054.1 GCF_018373095.1 Haemophilus parahaemolyticus | reverse complement strand
TGGATGTATCAAAAAGTGCAGCTCGTCAGTTAGGTATGCATGGCACAGGCAAAGACAAAGTGAAAGTTGCCGTGTTAGACAAAAACAAACGCTCAGAATTAGTCGAGAAGAGTTAATTTAAGCAGTTTGTTTCAATTGATTATAAAAAGGGGTTGTTGAGTGTTCAACAAGCCCTTGATTAGTTTATAGAGATTCTCAATCCAACGTTATCGGACACTTTATATGAAAAAAAGATTATTAAAACTTGCTGGCCTTTCTGCCTTAATCCTTTCTTCAACTGCTTTGGCGGATGCTAACACGGATTTTGGCATTGCTGCACCGCAATTGAATGCTCAAACTTACATTTTAATGGATTACAACTCTGGTGCGGTATTAGCGAGTTTTAATCCCGATCAACGTCAATATCCTGCCTCGCTAACTAAAATGATGACCGCTTATGTTGTGGGTGAAGCAATCAAACAAGGTAAAGTACACAATAGTGATGTTTACACCGTGAATGAGAATTCGTGGGCACAAAAATTCCCAGGTTCATCATTGATGTTCTTAGACTTGAATAAACAAGTGACTGTAGGCGAGTTAATGAAAGGCTTAATCATCGTTTCAGGTAACGATGCAGCAGTAGCTTTAGCAGAGCATACGTCAGGATCGCAAGCTTCTTTCATTGATGAAATGAATAAGCATGCTCAACGTTTCGGCTTACAAAATACGCATTTTACCACCGTGCACGGTTTAGATGACCCAAATCAATACTCTTCTGCACGAGATATGGCAATTATCGGCACTCACGTAATCCGTGATCAGCCAGAAGAGTACAAAATTTATGCAGAAAAAGAGTTCCAATATAACGTGAAAAAACCACAGCCAAACCGTAACGGTTTATTGTGGGATAAAACCATGAACGTGGATGGAATGAAAACAGGGCATACCGATAAAGCAGGCTATAACTTGGTAGCGTCAGCGACCAATTCAAATACGCGCTTGATTTCTGTGGTAATGGGCGTGCCGACTTATAAAGGTCGTGAAGTGGAAAGCAAAAAATTACTTCAATGGGGTTTTGCGAACTTTGAAACGGTGAAATCTCTACCAGCAGGTAAGGCGGTAAAAGAAGAGAGTGTGTACTACGGTGACGTAAACAAGGTACAATTAGGTTCTGTGCAAGATAGTTTTATCACGATTCCAAAAGGCAAAGCGGGCGAGCTTAAAGCACGTTATGAATTAGACAATAAAGGCTTAGAAGCCCCACTAACGCAAGGTCAAGTCGTCGGCAAAGTGATTTACCAATTAGATGGCAAAGATATTGCTTCAACACCACTTCAAACCTTACAAGCCGTGGGTGAAGCGGGTATTTTTGGTCGTGCGTGGGACTGGGTGGTACTCACTGTGAAGAGTTTGTTTAACTAATCAGCTCTTGCAACTGAAAATTTAGCCCTTATATAGGCACGCAACAAGCGGTAGGATTTTTGCAAAAGTTTGCCAAAATCTTACCGCTTCATATATTAAAGAGAGGAAAGAATATGACAAATAAAACTGTAAACTTACAAGATTTACCCCAAGCGAAATTAAAAGACTTACTTGAATTTCCGTGTGATTTCACTTTCAAAGTTGTAGGCACGCATCGCGATGGTTTAGTGGATGATGTAGTCGCTGTGACTCAAAGTCACGTAAAAGGTGATTATACACCTCGTGAACAGCGTAGCAGCAAAGGCACTTATAATTCGGTTTCGATTGATATTGTGGCTGAACACATTGGTCAAGTAGAAACCCTTTATGAAGAACTTGCGAAAATTGAAGGCGTAAGAATGGTACTTTAATGAATTTCTTTTATTGCGGAGAATAAATCTCGTGAGATTTCCCTCTCCCATAAGGGGAGGGGAATTAATATTTTTATCTCAAAATCCCCACTATGAACACAAAACTGATTATTCGCCAATTGGGCGTGCAACCTTATGAAAAAATCTGGCATAAAATGCAGGATTTTACTGACAACCGCACCGAAGAAACTGAAGATGAAATCTGGCTGGTGCAACATCCTAGCGTTTTCACACAAGGTTCAGCGGGCAAGCCAGAACACCTCATTCATCAAACTAATATTCCTGTCGTGCAATCGGATCGAGGCGGGCAGATTACCTATCACGGAATTGGGCAGCAAGTGATGTATGTACTGATCGACATCAAACGCCTAAAAGCTCAGGGGCACGACGTTTCTGTACGTGATTTAGTCACCGCTCTTGAGCAATGTGTGGTGAAAACCTTGGCGGATTATGGCGTGGAAAGCTACCCAAAACCAGATGCACCAGGGGTTTATGTGGAAGGGCGAAAAATTTGCTCATTAGGACTTCGTATTCGTAAAGGTTGTTCGTTCCATGGGCTAGCACTTAATATCAATATGGATTTATCACCGTTTCACAATATCAACCCGTGCGGTTATGCGGGGCTTGAAATGTGCCAATTAAGCGAATTGAACAATCAGAACGATTTAACCTGTGAGGATGTCTCCCCAAAATTGGTCGCCCACTTTGCCACGATTTTAGGCTATAATGTGCAACAATTTATTAACAACGAGGAAAACGAATTTTAATGACAACGGCAACCAATACGCCTGCGAAACTCGCCCCGTTTAAAATGGAACGCGGTGTGAAATATCGTGATGCAGCGAAAACCTCTGTTATCCAAGTCCGCAATATCGACCCAGACCAAGAGTTACTTAAAAAACCGAGCTGGATGAAAATTAAACTGCCAGCAAGTTCGGCAAAAATCGACAGTATTAAAAACGGGATGCGTCGCCACGGCTTACACTCAGTGTGTGAAGAAGCTTCTTGCCCTAACTTGCACGAATGCTTCAACCACGGCACGGCAACCTTTATGATTATGGGGGCAATTTGTACCCGCCGCTGCCCATTCTGCGATGTAGCACACGGCAAACCGCTTCCGCTTGACCCAGAAGAGCCACGTAAAGTTGCTGAAACGGTGCAAGATATGAGACTTAAATATGTGGTAATTACTTCGGTAGACCGAGACGACTTGCCAGACCGCGGTGCAGCCCACTTTGCGGCAACAGTGCGTGAAATCAAGGCGTTAAATCCAGAGTGTAAAGTGGAAATTCTTGTTCCAGACTTCCGTGGACGGGTCGAACAAGCGGTTGCAATTTTGAAACAAAATCCACCTGATGTGTTCAACCACAACTTGGAAAATGTGCCACGCTTATATCGCGAGGTTCGTCCTGGGGCAGATTATCACTGGTCGCTCGAATTGCTTAAAATCTTTAAAGAAGAGTTCCCAGATATTCCAACTAAATCGGGCTTAATGGTCGGTTTAGGCGAAACTAACGAAGAGATTTTGGAAGTAATGCGTGATTTACGTGCTCAAGGTGTAACGATGCTCACCGTTGGGCAGTATCTTCAACCAAGTCGCCACCATTTAAAAGTTGAACGCTACGTGCCACCTGAAGAGTTCGATATGTTCCGTGCTGAAGCCGAAAAAATGGGCTTTGAACACGCTGCTTGCGGACCATTCGTGCGTTCATCTTACCACGCTGATCTGCAAGCTAAAGGTGAGATAGTGAAGTAAATTTTAAGATGCTGCATAGATTTGTAGCATCTTTTCTTTTTAGGAGAGAAAATGTCTCGTCAATATGCGTTTAAATTGGTTAATGTCTTTGCTGAAGAATATTTTGGCGGTAATCCACTTGCTGTTTTTCCTGATGCGGAAGGCTTAACTGAACAAGAGATGCAACAAATTGCGAAGCAGTTTAATTTAAGCGAAACTGTCTTTGTGCTCCCATCAAAAAGTGTTGTAGCGGATCTGCGTATTTTCACCCCTTATTATGAACTCCCTTTAGCAGGGCATCCGACAATTGGTGCTGCTTGTGTCCTTCAAAAATTACGCAATTTGCCTGAGCAATTCTCTTTAAACACTAAAGCGAAAACCATAGCGATTCAAGCTAAAAATCAGTGTGCAGAAATGGCTATTCGCGGTTTTGACATCAAAACGAGCTCAGCCAGCCTACAAGAATTGGCTGAGATTACAGGACTTAGCACACAGAAAATTGCATCTCAAGCTTATTGGTTAAACAGTGGTTCTCCACATTTGTTTTTACAACTTTCGAATAAAAATGCACTTGCTGAGGTTCAAATAAATGCCAAATTACTTGATCAGCTTTGCCATCGGGAGCAGCAACGTTCGGTAATGTACCTTTGGTATGAAGAGAATGAAACTGTATATTCTCGATTATTTTATACAGATAATGGTACGGTAATGGAAGATAGCGGTACGGGTTCTGCCTGTGCGAATTTAGGTGCGTATTATCTTTCTTTAAATCAATATCCATTACAACGTCAGATTTTTCAAGGCGATTATATGGGTAGACCGAACCGACTTTATTTAAAACTCGATCAGCAGCAGACTATTTATGTTGGCGGGCAAGTTATTGAAGTGGGAGAGGGACAATTTTCTCTGCCGTAGCCTTTAAGTAAACATCTTGCTTCCATATGAAGTAAGGCGTTTTTTCTTGTTGAGAGTAATTATTCTCCTCAGAAATCCCCCCATCAAGCGGTCGAATTTATGCTAAAATTCGCAAAATTTTTTCCATTTTAATTCGGAATTTCTATGTTAAAACAAGTCTCAGAAAGCTTACTTGCCCCAAGTGGCGTGGAGCTTTTACACCTTTCTCAAGTATTAGATCACTTCTCTAGCCGTCAAATTGACTATGCGGATCTCTATTTCCAACTCAGTCAAGATGAAAGTTGGGCGTTGGAAGATTCCATTATCAAAGAAGGTGGCTTTTATATCGACCGCGGCTTTGGCGTGCGTGCTGTCTCAGGCGAGAAAACGGGCTTTGCCTATGCTGACCAAATCGGCTTGAGCCAGCTCAATCAATGTGCTGAAGCGGCACGTTCTATCAGCAGCGAAAGCGGTCAATTATTGGTAAAAAATTTCAAAGAAACGACCGCTTGCCAGCGTTATGCAGCAATCAATCCGCTTGAAACTTTAAGCCGTGAGCAGAAAGTGGACTTACTGCACTTAGTTGATAAAGTGGCTCGTGCCGAAGATCCTCGAGTGGTGCAAGTGAATGCGAATGTATCGGCGATTTATGAAGAGATGTTAGTCGCTGCAACTGATGGCACGTTAGCGGCAGATATTCGCCCGCTGGTGCGTTTGTCAGTATCGGTATTGGTGGAGGAAAATGGCAAGCGTGAACGTGGCTCATCCGGTATGGGCGGTCGCTATGGCTTAAATTTCTTCTTAGAGCCACACATCATCAACGGCGAAATGGTTGGCTACAACCGTGCGGAATATTTAGCGAAAGAAGCGGTGCGAATGGCGTTAGTGAACTTGGGCGCAATGCCTGCTCCTGCGGGAACAATGCCAATTGTACTCGGTGCGGGCTGGCCGGGCATTTTATTACATGAAGCGGTTGGACACGGACTGGAAGGCGATTTCAACCGTAAAGAATCTTCGTTGTTTACAGGCAAAATTGGTGAGTTAGTGACTTCACCACTTTGTACTATTGTCGATGACGGTACAATCCAGAATGCCCGCGGTTCAATGACGGTTGATGATGAAGGCGTGCCTTCTCAACGTAATGTGTTGATCGAAAACGGCATCTTGAAAGGCTATTTGCAAGACAAGCTCAATGCCCGTTTAATGGGCGTGGCTCCAACAGGCAACGGCAGACGTGAATCTTATGCCCACTTGCCAATGCCACGAATGACGAATACTTACCTTACCGAAGGCAACCATGAATTTGACGAGATGATCGAATCGGTCGAATACGGCATCTACGCCCCGCATTTCAGCGGCGGACAAGTGGACATTACCTCGGGCAAATTTGTGTTCTCCACCGCAGAAGCTTACTTAATTGAGAAAGGTAAAATCACTAAACCTGTAACGGGCGCAACTTTAATCGGTAGCGGGATTGATGCGATGCAACAAGTTTCAATGGTCGGCAAAAAAATGGAAATCGACCCAGGTATCGGTACTTGTGGCAAAGAAGGGCAAAGCGTGCCAGTGGGTGTCGGACAACCAACAGTGAAATTGGATAAGATTACCGTGGGGGGAAGGGGGTAAAAGCCTTTTGACTCCTTTCCATTTTAGTCATGCTAACTATTATTTACTTAATAATATTAAATATATGTCAAAACTAAATATTATCTTTGCGGGTACGCCTGATTTTGCAGCCCAACATTTACAAGCACTGCTTGATTCAGAACACAATGTCATCGCCGTTTACACCCAGCCAGATAAACCTGCGGGACGTGGCAAGAAACTGCAAGCAAGCCCCGTAAAACAGCTTGCCGAAGTACATAATATTCCTGTTTATCAACCAAAATCATTACGTAAAGAAGAGGCTCAAGAAGAATTAAAAGCCTTGAATGCGGATGTGATGGTCGTAGTGGCTTACGGCTTAATTTTACCAAAGGCAGTGTTGAATGCCCCAAAATATGGCTGTCTGAATGTGCACGGTTCTATTCTTCCACGTTGGCGCGGGGCTGCTCCTATTCAACGTGCAATTTGGGCAGGCGACAGCCAAACGGGGGTAACCATTATGCAGATGGACATTGGCTTAGACACAGGTGATATGTTGCACAAAGTATACACCGATATTTTGCCGACCGAAACATCAGCTTTGCTCTATCAAAAACTGGCTGAGCTTGCACCACCTGCATTGTTAGAAGTATTAAACGGGCTAGAAAGCCAACAATTCAAGCCTGAAAAACAGGACGACAATTTAGCAAACTATGCCGAAAAACTTACTAAAGAAGAAGCAAAATTAGACTGGAATTTGCCCGCTTGTCAGCTGGAACGCAATATCCGAGCCTTCAACCCAGCCCCAATTGCATTCTTAACCGTGAACGTAAATGGCAATGAAGAACGAGTAAAAGTTTATCAAGCTAATGTATTGCCACATCAAGAAAAAGCCCTTGGCACTGTGATTGCTTTCGACAAAACAGGTTTACAAATTGCGACTCAAGATGGCGTATTGAATATTATCCAACTCCAACCGCAAGGCAAAAAACCGATGTCAGTACAAGATTTCTTAAACGGACGAGCAGATTGGTTTAAGGTGGGTGAGCAGTTGGTTTAAGCATAAAAATGGTCGAATTACTCGACCATTTTTATATTAAGGCTATTGAATGTTTCTATTCTTATAATTACTCTCAATAATATCCTGATAGATTTAGGTGATATTATCTGTACTTACTTTATTTCCCAGCACAAAATTTTTTCATTACTAAAATTTGGGATATTTTCTTTAAACAAGGCTTGAAAAATCTAGCATTTTCTGCGAAGGTAACTCCGTTTATTTTTGATAAAGGAACGCATTATGCATAATGATAATTTGAAAGAGCTAACCCTGCGGGGGATGGTGTTGGGGGCGTTAATAACGGTGCTGTTTACCGCATCAAACGTCTATCTAGGGCTGAAAGTAGGGATGACCTTTGCATCTTCCATTCCTGCTGCAGTGATTTCTATGGCGGTGCTGAAATTCTTTAAAGATTCCAGCATTCTTGAAAACAATATGGTACAAACACAGGCGTCTTCTGCGGGAACGCTGTCGTCCGTGATTTTTGTGTTACCAGGTTTGTTGATGATGGGCTATTGGCAAGATTTTCCATTCTGGCAAACAATGTTGATTTGTGCCGCAGGTGGTACATTAGGCGTGTTGTTTACCATTCCGCTTCGTCGTGCAATGGTCGTGAATAGTGATTTACCTTATCCTGAAGGCGTGGCTGCGGCAGAAATTCTCAAGGCGGGCAATCACGGAGAGGGCGATAGCGGCGTGAAAGATATTGCTTACGGTGGGATTTTTGCGGCAACGGTCGCCTTTTTTACTAATGGCTTACGCATAGTGGCAGATGGTGCAAGTGCGTGGGTAAGCAGTGGTAAAGCCATGTTCCAACTACCGATGGGCTTCTCATTGGCGTTAGTCGGTGCGGGTTACTTAATCGGTATCGTAGGCGGTTTGGCGATGTTGCTGGGTGTAGTCCTTACTTGGGGCGTTGCTGTGCCGTATTTTACCGCACACGCAGATATTGCAGCGGATGCGAATATGGTGGATGTAGCAATGACGGTTTGGAAAACCAAAGTGCGTTTTATCGGCGTGGGAACCATTGGGATTGCAGCCATTTGGACGTTGTTAATTTTGATGAAACCGATGATTGAAGGGATGGTGCATTCGTTCCGTATGTTAAAAGGCAATGCGGGCGAATCGGTGGAACGCATTGATATCGACCTTTCGCCAAAAACGATGATTTATATCTTAATCGCAACGGTTGCTTTGATTGTGATTTCACTCTATCACTTCATCGCCGTTGCTCCAATTTCACCAGAGTTAGCGGTGTTATTGGTGGTGGTTTGTACCTTCTTAGCGGTCTTTATTGGCTTCTTCGTCGCGGCTGCTTCAGGTTATATGGCGGGCTTAGTGGGATCATCTTCAAGTCCAATTTCAGGCATCGGGATTATTTCGGTGATCGTGATTTCGTTGGTGTTAGTGGCTATCGGTAACTCTGCAGGTTTATTTGAAACGGTAGATGGTCAGAAATTTTTGACTGCTTTAACGCTCTTCACCGCATCTATCGTTTTGACTACCGCGACTATTTCAAACGATAACTTGCAAGATTTGAAAACAGGCTTGCTCGTTCACGCGACACCTTGGAGACAACAAGTTGCCTTGATTATCGGCTGTTTCGTCGGTGCGTTAGTAATTGCCCCAGTGCTTGAAATTCTCTACCACGCTTACGGTTTTAGCGGTGCGTTGCCTCGCCCTGATATGGATCCTGCACAAGCGTTATCTGCACCACAAGCAACGATTATGACCACCATTTCACAAGGGATTTTCTCGAACAAGCTGGGATGGACTTACATTTTAAGCGGTGTGGGTTTAGGTGTCGTGTTGATTGTGATTGATGCATTCTTGAAAAAAATCAGCGACAAGAAAATCGGCTTGCCAGTGATCGCCGTGGGTATCGGTATCTACTTACCACCATCAATCAATATGCCTGTAATTATTGGGGCATTTTTAGCGTGGTTCATTACCCGTCATATCGCAAACTATGCAAAACGCACGGGTAATAAAGAAGTGGCTGCTAAAGCAGAACGTTTCGGTACACTCTTTTCTGCGGGCTTAATTGTAGGCGAAAGTTTGATGGGTGTGGTGTTAGCGTTTGTGATCGCTGCTTCCGTTAGTTCAGGTGGCTCTGAAGCACCACTTGCCTTAAATCTTGAAAACTGGGAAGGCACGGCGGAAGTGCTTGGATTAGCGATCTTCCTCTTTAGTTTATTCTTATTTGCTAGCCGCGTGTTGCGAGCGAAGAGAGCGTAATTAGGAT
The DNA here is from genome assembly GCF_018373095.1 of Haemophilus parahaemolyticus. GTDB lineage: Bacteria > Pseudomonadota > Gammaproteobacteria > Enterobacterales > Pasteurellaceae > Haemophilus_A > Haemophilus_A parahaemolyticus_A. The sequence goes on along the minus strand of NZ_JAHAHT010000054.1, from coordinate 2,063 downwards.
TGATTATTCAAAAATATAGCTGAAAACGCCTGTTTATACTGAATATAAACGGGCGTTTTTCTATATGTTTATTATGCAAGTATGGGGTAGTGCTTATTTTTGCTAAACCTGCGCAACATCCCCCTAAAAAGCAAGATAAGTTCCTTTTCTTGCTTTTTTCATTTAATGATACAGCAATACATACAGAGTGATATTGACCAGTCGCCAAGAAATTAATCAAGTCAAAATAAGTGGCTTGTTTGTAACAAAATGGATAATTAGGAGTCGTTTTAGGGCTACGAGCGAATCGTACTAAAAGAGACTGTTTTAAGAAATAGAATTTATGAGGATTATAAGTTCTAAATTTAAACCCTCTTTAAAGTTGATTTAAAGAGGGTTTTTGTTTGTGTTTTTGCAATTTATTTTGCGAGCTTACACAAGCGGTTAATTTTGCTTGTCATTTTGTAAAAGAATTAAGCGTAGTACATCTCAAATTCCACTGGGTGTGGAGTCATATTTAAACGTTCTACTTCTTTACGACGAATGCCGATGTAGGCTTCGATAAATTCTTTGCTGAATACGCCACCTTGGGTTAAGAAGTCGAAATCTGCCGCTAACGCATCTAACGCTTCACCTAACGAACTAGCTACCGCAGGAATTTCTTTTAACTCTTCTGGCGGTAAATCGTAGAGGTTTTTATCCATAGCATCGCCTGGGTGGATTTTGTTGATTACACCGTCAAGACCTGCCATTAACAATGCTGCAAAACATAAGTATGGGTTTGCTAATGGATCTGGGAAACGTGCTTCTACGCGAGTCGCTTTCGGGCTAGTTACCGCAGGAATACGGATAGATGCCGAGCGGTTACTTGCCGAGTAAGCTAATAACACAGGGGCTTCAAAGCCGGGTACTAAGCGTTTGTATGAGTTGGTTGATGGGTTGGTAAACGCATTCAACGCTTTAGCGTGTTTGATGATACCGCCGATGTAGTAAAGTGCTGTTTCAGATAAGCCTGCGTATTTGTCGCCCATAAACACATTTTTACCATCTTTGCTCAATGACATATTACAGTGCATACCTGAGCCATTGTCGCCTGCGAATGGTTTTGGCATAAAGCACGCAGTTTTGCCGTGTTCAAGTGCTACGTTTTGTACCACATATTTATAGATTTGGGTTTCGTCTGCTTTTAAAGTTAAACTGTTGAATTTAGTTGCGATTTCGTTTTGACCTGCGGTTGCCACTTCGTGGTGGTGTGCTTCAATCACTAAGCCCATCTCTTCCATAATTAAGCACATTTCAGAACGAATATCGTGTGCAGTGTCGATTGGTGCAACGGCACAGTAGCCACCTTTTTTCAATGGACGGTAAGCATTATTGCCGTTTTCATATTTGCGATTGGTGTTCCACATCGCTTCCACATCATCAATATGATAAGAAACGTTTTGCGGATCGGTTGAGAAACGCACATCATCAAATAAGAAGAATTCGGGTTCTGGGCCGAACATTACGCTATCTGCGATCCCTGTGGATTTTAAGAAGTTTTCTGCACGAATTGCGATAGAACGCGGATCGCGGTCGTAACTTTGCATAGTGTTAGGGTCGTAGATGCTACAGCGGATAGAGAGGGTAGGGATTTGGGCGAATGGGTCAATAACAGCGGTTTCAGGGATTGGCATTAACAGCATATCTGCTTTGTTGATAGCTTTCCAGCCTTCAACTGATGAGCCGTCGAACATCTTGCCTTCTTCGAAAAGATCTTCAAGGTCGTCAGCAACAAGGCTTACAGGTAAAGAAACACCGTGCTCCTTGCCCTTAATATCGGTAAATCGTAATAAAACGAATTTGATTTCGTTTTCACGAATCATTCTTGCAACGTTTGCGATTGCATTAGTGTTTGACATTTGGCTTCCTCATTAAATACACAACGTGAAATAAAGTAAAATAATAACATTTCTCTTCACTAAATAGTGAGATTTTCATTAATAAAAGCAGAAAATTTCCTTTAATGAGATGAGCGATGTTAGAATTTATGCAATAAAAAGATAATCATTACGCAAGTTGTATGAAATAAAAGCAAATAAATA
>NZ_JAHAHT010000053.1 GCF_018373095.1 Haemophilus parahaemolyticus | reverse complement strand
ATTGATTTCTTGACCTAAAGTGAATTCTTCACCTTCAGTACGAAATTCCCATAAACCGCGACCAGCTTCAACACCTGCTTTCACGAAATGGCCTGCTTCTGGTTTAGTTACACGACTAGCTTTTTTAGTACCAGTAGTAACTTGAATTGCAGAATAGCCATCGTTTTCAAGGGTTTTAACTTGAGTAACACGGTTGGCTTCGATTTCGATAACGGTAACTGGAATAGACACGCCGTCTTCAGTGAAAACGCGGGTCATACCAACTTTACGACCGATTAAACCAATCATTGTAATAACCTCTTAAAATTCCCAATTAACCTAGACTAATCTGAACATCAACGCCAGCAGCTAGATCTAAACGCATTAATGCATCAACAGTTTTTTCTGTTGGTTCAACAATATCAACTAAACGTTTGTGAGTACGGATTTCATATTGGTCACGCGCATCTTTGTTAACGTGTGGAGAAATCAATACCGTGAAACGTTCTTTACGAGTTGGTAAAGGAATTGGACCACGAACTTGTGCACCAGTACGTTTAGCTGTTTCTACGATCTCCGCTGTTGATTGATCAATTAAACGATGATCAAATGCTTTTAAGCGGATACGGATTCTTTGGTTCTGCATTAGACCAGAGCTCCATTAAAATTTAGCTAATAAAAAACCAAACTACCACTTATCTCAAAGAATAAGGGAGCTCAGTTACACCTATTATAGTTCCAAGATTAGGAACATTATATGTGCTACCAAATCGGCAACACCATTTGATAAATGATTACATCAAACGACTTAACTCGTCTGTCTTCTCGCAAAGATACACGATAAAAGTGACTATATGATACAGATAAAATCTGATTTTGGCAACTCTTTTTTCTGCAAATTTGCTAATTTTTTGAACCGCTTTTCAAGCAAAAATTTTTAGCATTTCTTATCATAAATCATAAAAATTTGAAATGACGCAATCTTTTATGTTATTCCAAAATATTTTTCTCAAATTTTCGAGCAAGTTCACACTTTTTAAAATTTATAGTTGAAATGCGAAGATTTTCTCAGTATTTATAATAAAAGATTTATTTTTTACTTAAATTTATTTACATTTTTACAGGAGGAAAAATGCAACCAATTCGAGCTGTTGTACAACCTATTTCTACGCTTTTCGACCCTATTATTGGCAAAATCAGACTAAAAACTCATTTTTCTTATTATGGGATCCATGCTAATGGTTTTATGATTGCACTATATAAAAATGATATGGTATTTATTCGGGCATCTCATGAAACCAAAACAGACATTCAACAGCTTGAAGGTACATATGTCCTTCAAGACCCAGAGGTTGGGCTTAATACCAAAAATTTCTATGCTATACCTTATGATACAGCCCTAACAAATCCTCTATTTGCTCATTGGGTTAGAAGCATATTAAATGAACTAGCGGAACAATATGAAAAAGAGCAAGAAAAACGAAAAACACAAATTCGTTCATTAACCAACATGAACTTCAAAATGGAAAGAATCTTAAAGAAGATCAATATAAAAAATGTAGAGCAATTTAAACAAAAAGGTTATATGAACACCTTTATTGAATTAATTAAGCAAGGAACCGATAGGTCAGACCTAATGCTATTTAAATTGCACGGAGCAATCCATCAAAAATCTATTTATCATATCACCAGAGAAGAACGAAAAGAGTTATTACTTGAAGCAAACCAAGCATTTTACGATGCTGGTTTACGTCATCGTTTTGACATTCCCAATGATGATTAATTAACGTAGCGAATGCACAAAACAGTTGCTGAGTAGATTTCTGAGATACTTAGTGGACTTATCAAACTATTATCAAAGGACTACCAAAGGACTACCAAAGCATTCGTATTGTGCATATTTGATCATAAATGACTTACTCTTCGACAAACTCAGAAATCTTAATTTGAATTAAATAAGAGCCTGTAGTCAGTATATAAATTATAAATATAAAACATCACCTTTAATTCATCATTTTTCTACTTGCAAGCGGTCAAAATTTCACTATAATTTTCCAAGTTTTGAAACGAAACTTTATAACTTAAAAATTATGTCAAAGCGAAATACCCAACAACGCCGTCAGCTGATTGTTTCTATGCTGATGGAACAAAATGAATTAAGCGTAGATTATCTTGCCCAACTCTTTGAAACTTCTGAAGTGACTATTCGTAAAGATTTACGTGTATTAGAAGAAGGCGGTTTCTTGCTTCGCCGTTATGGTGGGGCGATAAAAATGCCATCGGAAATGATGGAAGAAGAGAACAACGACGAGCAACTTTCGAAACAAAAGTTAGCTATTGCCAAAGCAGCTTGTGAAATTATTTCTGATCACAATCGCATCATTATTGATAGCGGTAGCACCACTGGGGCGTTGGTAAAAGCCTTGAATCAAAAAGGGTTGGTGATTATGACAAACTCCCTTTCACTTGCGAATGAATTAACCACCTTGGAATGCGAACCCACTGTGCTAATGACTGGCGGTACTTGGGACGCTCGTTCAGAATCCTTCCAAGGCAAAGTGGCAGAAAATGCCCTTCGTTCTTATGATTTTGACCAGCTTTTTATTGGGGCTGATGGATTAGATTTAGAACGTGGCACAACGACATTCAATGAGTTAGTCAGGTTAAGCCAAGTGATGGCAGAAGTGAGCCGTGAAGTAATTGTGTTAATCGAATCACAAAAGATCGGAAGAAAAATGCCCAATGTGGAACTTGATTGGTCGAAGATTGACAAAATCATCACTGATAGCCAATTAAGTTACGAAACGAAAGTTTTGATTGAACAAAACGGCGTAGAAGTGATTGTGGCGAAATAGTACTTATTTTATCGTATATTTTCTCCGTTAATTACTACTGCCAAATCTCCCCTACCCCTCTTTGCTAAAGAGGGGATTATATCGAAAGCATTTTAATATCACTTGAGATATTCACTTATCTAAAAGTATTTCGATATTAGTTTTAGGTTTGTATAGGTTCCCCTATTTAGCAAAGAGGGGCAAGGGAGATTTTGCAGAAAAAAACGAAGAAATCTATAAATTTAAACTCAAATTAAACAAACATTAGGAAATAAAATTTATGTGTGGAATTGTCGGTGCGGTAGCACAACGTGATGTAGCAGCAATTTTAGTCGATGGATTACACCGCTTAGAGTATCGTGGTTACGACTCTGCGGGCGTTGCCGTATTAGGTGCAGATAAACAAATAAATATTTTACGTCGCGTGGGTAAAGTAAAAGCCTTAGATGATGCGTTAGAAGCTAAACCATTATTAGGTGGAACAGGGATAGCACACACCCGCTGGGCAACCCACGGTGAACCATCTGAAGCCAATGCACACCCTCACCGCTCAGGCAAAATTGCAGTGGTTCACAACGGTATTATCGAAAACTACGAAGAGTTGCGTGCAGAGTTACAAGCACGCGGTTATGTGTTCCAATCACAAACTGACACCGAAGTGATCGCCCATTTAGTGGAATGGGAATTCCGCACATCAAATTCATTATTAGAAGCAGTGCAAAAAACCGTGAAACAACTTCGCGGTGCATACGGTACCGTAGTATTAAATGAAGAAGAACCAGAGCATTTAATCGTAGCACGTTCAGGTTCTCCGTTAGTTATCGGTTACGGCATCGGTGAAAACTTCCTCGCTTCTGACCCGCTTGCACTATTAAGCGTAACCCGCCGTTTTGCTTACTTAGAAGAAGGCGATGTGGCAGAAATCACACGTACTTCAGTTGATATTTACGACCGCAACGGCAACAAAGTAGAACGTGAAATTCACGAAGGCAACTTTGAACAAGATGCAGCAGATAAAGGACAATATCGCCACTATATGCAGAAAGAAATTTTCGAACAACCAGTGGCAATTATGAATACGTTAGACGGTCGCATCAAAGAAGGCAAAGTGAATTTAGAAGCCATTGCACCAAATGCTGCGGAAATTTTATCGAAAGTGGAACATATCCAAATCGTCGCTTGCGGTACCTCTTACAACGCAGGGATGGTGGCACGCTATTGGTTAGAATCAATTGCAGGTGTGGCATGTGATGTAGAAATCGCCTCTGAATTCCGCTACCGCAAATTCGTAACTCGCCCAAATAGCTTATTAGTGACCATCTCACAATCTGGCGAAACAGCAGATACTTTAGCGGCATTACGCTTGGCGAAAGCGTCAGGTTTTATGGCAGCAATGACGATTTGTAACGTAGCTACCTCATCATTAGTGCGTGAATCAGACTTTGCCTTTATGACCCGTGCGGGTGTAGAAGTAGGCGTAGCATCAACTAAAGCCTTCACAACTCAATTAACCTGTTTATTACTTTTAACAGCAGCATTAGGTCGCTTAAAAGGCAATGTTTCAGCGGATCAAGAAGCGGATATCGTTCACGCATTACAACGTTTGCCAGCGTTAATTGAGGCAGCATTAACGCATGAAAAAGAGATCGAGATACTCTCTGAAGACTTTGCAGATAAACAACACAGCTTATTCTTAGGTCGTGGCGAATTCTACCCGATCGCCATGGAATCGGCGTTGAAATTAAAAGAGATTTCATACATTCACGCCGAAGCCTACGCAGCAGGCGAATTAAAACACGGGCCACTCGCATTAATCGACAACGAAATGCCTGTAATTGTCGTTGCCCCTGAAAATGATTTGCTTGAAAAAGTGAAATCGAACATTGAAGAAGTGAAAGCACGCGGCGGTCAATTATTTATCTTCGCCGACCACGATGCGGGCTTAGGCTACAAAACTTTGGTGTTCCCGAAAGTTGATGAAGTAACTGCTCCAATTTTCTACACCATACCACTGCAACTACTCTCATACCACGTTGCGTTAATTAAAGGGACTGATGTGGATCAACCACGTAACCTCGCGAAATCGGTGACGGTTGAGTAATTTGAAAGAATAAAACAAGCGGTCATTTTTAACAACATTTTTGCAATGAACACTCAACTTTTAGACGGCGTACCACTCACGAGCCTTTCGGGCGTGGGAGCGGCAATCGCAGAAAAACTTAGCCGAATTGGCATCAATAACGTGCAAGATCTGCTCTTCCATCTGCCTCTTAGATATGAAGATCGTACGCGAGTTACACCGATTGCCAATATTCGCCCTGAAAGTTTTGCCACTATTGAAGGCTACGTGCAGCACACCGAAGTGCAATTTGGGCGTCGCCCGATTTTATCGGTCACACTTTCCGATGGCACGAGCAAAATTATGCTTAAGTTCTTCAATTTTAATGCAGGAATGAAAAATAGCCTTGCCGTGGGCGTTCGAGTGAAAGCCTTTGGTGAGATTAAACGTGGGCGTTATATGGCGGAGATTCATCACCCTGAATATCAAATTATTCGCAATAATCAACCGCTTGCATTGGCGGAAACACTCACGCCAATTTACTCCACCACCGAAGGTTTAAAGCAAGCCTCGCTACGCAAAATGACCGAGCAAGCCTTGGCGGTATTGCAGAATGTGCAAGTCGCCGAGCTGTTGCCTGAGCAGTACAATCCACATCAATATAGCTTGAAAGAAGCATTGGCGTTGTTGCATCGCCCACCGCCGAGCATATCAGCTGAGGTATTAGAAAAAGGCGAGCATCCTGCTCAGAAGCGGTTGATTTTTGAGGAACTTTTGGCACACAACCTCGCAATGCAGCAACTTCGCTTAGGCGTAAAACAGCAATATGCCGAACCGTTAAGTTATAAAACTGATTTGAAACAACGCTTTTTAGAGAGCCTACCATTCCAACCCACTAACGCCCAAAAACGCGTTACCGAAGATATTGAACGAGATTTAGCACAACCGTCGCCGATGATGCGATTGGTGCAGGGTGATGTAGGCTCGGGAAAAACCTTAGTTGCAGCACTTGCCGCACTCACTGCCATTGATAACGGCAAACAAGTGGCGTTGATGGCACCTACCGAAATTCTGGCTGAACAACACGCCAATAATTTCGCCAATTGGCTTCGTCCGTTTGGGATTGAAGTTGGCTGGCTGGCTGGCAAAGTGAAAGGCAAAGCGAGAAATGCTCAGTTGGAAGCGATCAAAAATGGTGATGTGCAGATGATTATTGGCACGCACGCTCTGTTCCAAGAGAGCGTGGAATTTCACGACTTGGCGTTGATTATTATCGATGAGCAACACCGTTTTGGGGTGCATCAACGTTTGACGTTACGTGAAAAAGGTGCAAAAGCTGATTACTATCCACATCAACTGATTATGACCGCAACGCCAATTCCACGAACGCTAGCGATGACGGTTTATGCCGATTTAGATACTTCGATTATCGATGAATTGCCACCTGGGCGAACGCCTATTAAGACGGTAGTTATTTCAGAAGATCGTCGTCCTGAAATTGTGCAACGTGTTTATCAAGCCTGCAAAAATGAGAAACGCCAAGCCTATTGGGTTTGCACGCTTATTGATGAGTCGGAAGTGTTAGAAGCTCAAGCTGCGGCAGCCATTGCTGAAGATTTGCAACGTGCCTTGCCTGATTTGCGGATTGGTTTGGTACATGGGCGAATGAAACCACAAGAAAAACAAGAAATAATGGCGGAATTTAAAGCTGCAAACATTGATTTGTTGGTAGCAACTACAGTGATTGAGGTGGGTGTAGATGTGCCAAATGCAAGCTTAATGATTATAGAAAATTCAGAACGCTTAGGATTAGCGCAACTTCACCAACTGCGTGGACGGGTTGGACGTGGAGCAACCGCTTCGCACTGTGTGCTGATGTATAAACCACCGCTAGGCAAAATTTCCAGCAAACGCCTGCAAGTGATGCGAGATAGCCAAGACGGTTTTTACATTGCAGAGAAAGATTTGGAAATTCGTGGCACGGGCGAAATTCTTGGTACGAAACAAACTGGTTCTGCGGAGTTTAAAGTGGCAAATTTAATGCGTGATCGCAAAATAATTCCGCTCGTCCAACGCTACGCCAAGCAAATTATTGTGGAAAATCCACCGCTTGCAGAGGCGTTGATTAAACGCTGGTTGAATGAAAAAGCGGAATATACGAATGCGTAAAAAGAATTAAGCACTCTCTATTTTCCTAACAACGTCTTCAACCGATACAATGCTTCCAGTGCCTGTTTTGGCGTAAGCTCATCAGGTTCAATCTCACGCAATACCAACTCTACGGCACTTTCTTGTGCGACAAGCGGTGGTTTTTCAACAACATCTTGCGAAAAAAGTAAATCCGCCTGCGGGTTTTCTTCGCCCACTTTTTGTTGTTGGGAGAGTGTTTCCAAATGTGCCAAACGCTGTTTTGCCAAAGCAATGACAGGTTTAGGCACACCTGCCAATGCTGCGACTGCCAAGCCGTAACTCTTGCTTGCCGCACCCTCTTGCACGCAGTGCATAAAGGCAATGGTATCGTTGTGTTCACGGGCATCTAAATGTACATTCGCGACACCTTTAAGCTGATTCGGCAAGCTGGTTAGCTCAAAATAATGGGTCGCAAACAGGGTCAACGATTGGATTTTCTTTGCCAACCATTCAGCACACGCCCACGCTAACGAAAGCCCGTCGTAGGTGGATGTACCGCGCCCAATTTCATCAATCAGCACCAGACTATTTTCAGTGGCTTGATGGAGAATGTTCGCCATTTCGGTCATCTCCACCATAAAGGTCGAACGCCCCGAAGCCAAATCATCGCTTGCCCCAATGCGGGTGAAAATACGGTCAATCACTCCAATTTCCGCACTCTCTGCTGGTACAAAACTACCAATATACGCCATCAACGAGATTAGTGCAATTTGACGCATATAGGTGCTTTTTCCCCCCATATTCGGGCCAGTTACCACCAACAAATAACGTTGAGCGTTCAGATAAATAGGGTTGGCAATAAACGGATCTTTAATCACCCGTTCCACTACAGGGTGGCGACCTTCTTTGATGTTGATAATGCGTTGCGGGCTGAAGGTTGGACGTACATACCCAAGATTTTCCGCACGTTCGGCAAGGTTTGCCAGCACATCCAATTCGGCAAGCACCATCGCTGCCAGTTGTAATTCACCCAGGCGAGGCATTAACAAGTCAAACAATTCATCATAAAGTTGTTTTTCTAATGCTAACGATGCCCCTTTCGCTTTCAACACTTTGTCTTCGTAGGTTTTCAGCTCAGGGATAATATAACGTTCCGCATTTTTGAGCGTTTGACGGCGCACGTAGTGAATCGGTGCTTTGTGAGTCTGCCCTTGACTGATTTGAATGTAATAGCCGTGCACCGCATTAAAGCCGATTTTCAGCGTATCGATACCCGTTGCTTCCCGCTCGCGGATTTCCAAATCTTCCAAATATTGGGTTGCCCCTGCAGAAAGCGAACGCCATTCGTCTAGCTCCGCATTGTAGCCTTCAGCAATTACGCCTCCATCACGAATCAATTGCGGCGGATTTTCAATAATCGCTCGTTTAAGCATATCCGCAAGCTCATCAAAATTTGCTAATTGTGCCAGCAATTGATCTAAACTGGGAGTTAATTGTTGCGAACGTTGTTGAATTTCAGGAATTTGTTCTAATGCAGAACGCAAGCGAGTGAAATCACGTGGACGTGCCGAACGCAACGCCACACGTGCCAAAATTCGCTCCATATCGCCTACGTTTTGCAATGCCAGTTGAAGCGGTGCAATTTGCTCGCTTTTTTGCAAACTTTCAATAATATCCTGCCGCTCTTTGAGCTTTTTCACATCACGAATCGGTTGATGAATCCAGCGTTTTAACAAACGGCTGCCCATTGGGGTCACGCATTTATCCAAGACGGAAGCAAGGGTATTTTCCGTACCGCCTGCAAGGTTTTGGGTGAGTTCTAAGTTGCGACGGGTTGCGGCATCAAGCAAGACTGTTTCGCTATTTTGCGAAAGATGAATACTGTTGATATGCGGAAGTGCCGTGCGCTGTGTCTCTTGAGCATAGTGTAACAAACAGCCTGCTGCACAGAGTGCGGTGGTGGCTTTTTCCACGCCAAAACCTGCTAAACTTTGCGTCCCAAATTGACGATTGAGCAACTGAATTGCCGTAGTCAGTTCAAACTCCCACACAGGACGACGGCGTAAGCCTTTGTAATTATTCAGAATACCAGCGTAAGCAAAATCTTCCGCATACAAAATTTCTGCAGGCTGCAAACGTTGCAATTCCGCACTTAACGCCTCTTGGCTTGGCAATTCACTAATCAAAAAACGCCCTGATGCCATATCAAGCGTTGCAATTGCAAAAGTGCCTTTATACTCATAAATTGCCGCAACTAAGTTGTCTTGTCGCTCAGGCAGTAACGCCTCATCGCTGACCGTACCTGGTGTAACAATGCGAACCACTTTGCGTTCTACAGGCCCTTTCGAGGCTACGGGATCGCCAATCTGTTCGCAAATTGCCACGCTCTCACCCAACGCAACTAATTTTGCCAGATAACCTTCTACCGCGTGATACGGCACGCCAGCCATCGGAATCGGTTCGCCCGCTGATTGCCCACGTTTGGTCAGTGAAATATCGAGCAATATCGCAGCTTTCTTAGCATCATCATAAAAAAGCTCATAGAAGTCACCCATTCGATAGAAGAGTAAAATATCAGGATTTTGGGCTTTGAGTTGCAGATATTGCACCATCATTGGCGTGTGGTTAGAGAGGTCTTGAGTTACGGTCATAGTTTGCGTAATTGAAATGATAGAATAGAGCTATTTTATCAGATTAGCCAATGGCTGTACAAAACAGTATAATTTCAACACTTTGAAACAACAGGAGTATTTTATGAAATTATATGGTTTAGTTGGTGCTTGCTCGTTCGTACCACACGTAGCGTTGGAATGGGTAAAAGAACGTGAAAATGCAGATTATCAATTTGAAGCGGTAACACGTGAGTTAATCAAATCGCCAGACTTTTTGGCGTTAAATCCAAGAGGAGCTGTTCCTGTATTGGTCGATGGCGATTTAGTGCTTTCACAAAATCAGGCAATTTTGCACTATTTGGATGAGCTTTATCCAAATGCAAAACTGTTTGGTAGTAAAACCGTCCGCGATAAAGCCAAAGCCGCTCGCTGGTTAGCGTTTTTCAATTCAGATATTCATAAATCATTCGTGCCGTTATTTCGTTTACCAAGTTATGCAAAAGATAATGAGACATTAACCCAAACCATTCGCCAACAAGCCGTTGAGCAGATTTTAGATCAACTTGCTGTGGCAAATGAACATTTAGAAAGCCATATCTATTTTGGCGAAGCAATTTCGGTTGCGGATGCGTATCTTTACATTATGCTAAATTGGTGTCGTGCGATAGGGATTGATTTCAACCATTTAACGCAACTTTCACCTTTTATGCAACGAGTTGAAGCTGATCAAGCGGTGGAAAATGTGAGAGAAATTGAAGGGTTGAAAGGATAAAAATAATGCCCTATGTTTTGATCTGCACCTTAGTCAGTTGAACTCAATAACCAACTAACTAAGGTGCAGATTTTTTATGACCAAAATCACATAGAACATCGGTGGAATATCAGGGCGAAGGTAATTCGCCCCTACAGAAAGGTTATTTTTGAATTTCACCACGGGTGCCGCCGAAGCCAAATTCTTTATCTTCACCAACAAATTTAAAACGTGCAATACCAGAGACCTCTTCTGCTTCAGGTCCAAAGAAACCAAGTTGGTAATATCCATTCGTCATTCCTGAAGAAGAAACAGCTACCCCCTGAATACCTACAACAGCCTTATCATTTAAAGATATCTGTGGTTGGATATCAGCTTCTTTTAACTCAACTCGACCGTATAAAACTTGGCTAGAAACACTTCCCTGACCTTTTTTAGTATCAAAATCGACTTTGTAGATTAATCTACCTGACTCTGTTCCTTTACCAATATAAGTTGCTTTACCTGAATTTGGGATATTTCTTTCGTGTGTTGCAACACCAACAATCTGAATATTATGTGGTTTTAAAGGTTGTTCTACATCATTGATAATGTTCTCAAATTCATTATTTGAAATAACTATAGAATATGGTTGGTTATAAATTTGTTGATAGCCTCTATATTTCGTTAATTTACCATCACTAGAAATCTCTTCGTGATTTTTATTAATAATATTTCCAGAAGAGGGAACTTCTTGTCCTAGAGCCTGTTCTTTGAGAAGTTTTGCTTGTATAGTGGCATTTGTTTTATCTCTTGCGTTTAATGCTTCTTCTGCCTTACGAGCTTCTTCGGCTTTACGTGCTTCTTCAACTTTACGAGCTTCTTCAACTTTACGAGCTTCTTCCGCTTTACGAGCTTCTTCGGCTTTACGAGCTTCTTCAACTTTACGAGCTTCTTCGGCTTTACGTGCTTCTTCAACTTTACGAGCTTCTTCTGCTTTACGTGCTTCTTCCGCTTTACGAGCTTCTTCCGCTTTACGAGCTTCTTCGGCTTTACGTGCTTCTTCAACTTTACGAGCTTCTTCTGCTTTACGTGCTTCTTCCGCTTTACG
>NZ_JAHAHT010000052.1 GCF_018373095.1 Haemophilus parahaemolyticus | reverse complement strand
TATCGCCCACATAGTGAGAGTAATATGACCAGTTAGTACCGAACTGGAATTCCATTGTAATACCAGTCGTTACCCCAAGAGCAAAGTTAATACCGAATAACTTACCCCAGAATTTGGTCATATCTTTATAAACTTCTTTTCCTGTCGTTACATAAAGTGTTTCCATCACTACAAGGACAAAAGAAAGACCTAATGTAAGCGGCACAAATAAGAAGTGATAGAGAGCAGTTAAAGCAAACTGCAAACGCGAGAGTTCAACAAAGTCTAACATCTCAAACCTCTTCATCTTGAAAATATGAAATACGATTAATTATTCGACACCGAATAATGCCCCACAAAACTTTGACCCAAAGCAAAGATCTACCCTACAAGGTAATCAGAGTTTCGAGTATCTATTCTACCTGTTATTGAAAAAATAAAAAACAACCGTTATTCACAAGAACTTAACCTTTTGTTGAAATAATTCAAGGTTTATCAATGTTTTTTAATAAACTAAGAAAAATGAATGTAAACCTTTACCTCTCAATAGGTAAAATTGGCTGATTCTTTTGAGAAATATCAAAAAAATCTGCTTTTTATTTACTTATTCTTGCTGACTTTTTTATTTAAGCGTGCTAATCTCTTGATAATTTAAGTCATTTTTATTTATATTAAAAGATTTTAGCTATAATAGAAAAAGGTAAAAATATGCTAAAAAAACATTTTCTTCTTTATTTTTTAATTTATACCAGTATTTTATTTGCTACAAGCGTACAAGCTCATGTGAAAACCTCTTCTCTTACTATTGAAAAACCAGAGGTTATTAAACTTATTCCCCAATGTGAAAATATGTTTGATGTTGCTGACACTCTAATTAAGGATGCTGAGAAGCAACCTGGCACACACACTCAAGTAACACGCTTAAAAAATAAATTAACTGAAGCAAAAAAACAACTTGTTGAGATGAAAGAAAGCTTACAACAAAAAAGTTGTGAAAAAGGCTTAAGTGTTTTGAATACACTGAAACAGAAGCATTAATATTTTGATAAAGTAGATCTTTTTATTTTTAAGTATAGTAGGTAAAAAGCATAAATAGACAAAAGTGTTGGTAAAAATAAAATCAGCTCCTTCTTTTAATCGCCTATTAAAAATTTCTTTCAGCCTACCTGTAATTTTAAAGCGGACTTTTTTTACCTGTTTTTTTGTTGTGTAATATGTAATACACGGTTAAAAATATGTGAATGGTGGATGTTACATATATCAATCGGTCTTTTCCCAGGTAAGTAGGTGGTTTCGATAATATCTGACATTTTTTGATCAGCAAATTCGTAAATTTTATTAAGAATGTAATCTTCCTTTTTCACACCTTGCGATGGGCTAGGTAGAGATGTGTATCCCCATTCTCTGGCTTTGTTCCAGATATAGGTAAATAATCCTACTTCAATATTGGCGGAAGGTGGGTTGCTTTTCTCCATTGTAGATATTGGCTGATGTGTTTAGGTTCAATTCTTTCGATTGCTATGGGTGGGATTGCCAAAAAATTTATAAAGCCATTTAAGTGATCGTTTATTGCTATATTGTGTATTTTTAGCTTTGGTGGGGCTGATTTCGAGTTCATATCGTTTTGCGATGTCAATAAATAAGACAATGTCAGATTTTTTATGGTATTCCATATTAAGCCTGGCGGTTTCAAGAACGGTATTGTATTTGTCTGAACCGAGCGATTTTTCCTTTCCATTAGTAAGAACGTAGTAAAAGTATTTGACCGCTTGCCTGTTTGCGTCTGCGGCAGAGTAGGTTTGGAGGCAAGCCTTGGTTTTGTCTTTTGCGTGGGCGTGCCATAAGTCCTCCTAGCTTGCTTTTATTTCGTTAGAGGTCCAGCCATCATCATTGGTAGGCATATTTTTTCTTGGTCTGGGTGTAGCATAATCCTGTCTGACAATAGGCGTACCGTGGGCGTTAATTTTGACGGATTAGCAACTATTTTGTCTACGGTGCGTAAAGTTTGTATATAAAAAAATCCCTAAGCAAAATGCTTAGGGATAAAGTAAAAATAAAGTATAACTACTTTAACTTAACCAAGGAAATATCTATGAAAACATCCTTTCTTACTTAATGGCGGTGAGAGGGGGATTCGAACCCCCGATGCAGTTTCCCACATACACGCTTTCCAGGCGTGCTCCTTCAACCACTCGGACATCTCACCGAATCAATAAAAAAGACGATCTAATTCTAGCGTTTTTAGGCGTTTTTATCAAGATATTTTTAGTTTGTAAAATAAAGCAGGAATTTTACCGCTTGTTATGGTTTAAAGACCAACACCTGCACAACGTGGGGAATCTGGTCTTTGTTCGCCGATAGCTTGCCACTCTTCTGGTGTGTAAGTATGCAATGCTAATGCGTGAACACCGCCTTCTAATTCAGCGTTAAGACATAGATAGATCGTTTGATGCCGAGCTACGCTGCGTTTGCCGTTAAATGCTTCTGTTACTAATGTCACTTTAAAGTGTGATTCTGAGCCACGTCCAGAACTATGCATATGGCTTTCGTTTTCGATTTGTAAAAAAGTAGGATTAAACGTTTCAGTTAATTTCTTTTCAATAGATTGTTGGATGAGCATGATTAGTTCTCGTAGGGTAGACTTCAGTCCACTATGTCTATATAAAATTCGGCGGACTGATGTCCGCCCTACAAAACAGCCCACATTTTGTGGGCTATTTACGTTTTAAATTAATGTTTTTTACGCAATGCTAATTGGCTTAATACCACTAATGTGAGCGAGAATACAATCATAATGGTAGCAAGAGCATTAACCTCTGGCGTTACGCCTGTCTTCACGAGTGAGAAGATTTTAAGCGGTAACACTTCGTAACTTGGGCTAGTTACGAAAGAAGAAACTACGACATCATCAAGTGAGATAGTGAAGCTTAATAACCAACCTGAGATGATGGAAGGTAACGCAAGTGGAAGAATAATTTTGCGTAAAATCGTCACTTCACTTGCTCCTAAATCTTTCGCAGCTTCCAACATTTTGCCATCAAAGTCACTTAGGCGTGCAGAGATGGTAATCACCACATAAGGTAAACAGAAGGTAATATGAGCAATCAATAATGAGATAAAGCCAAGCTGAATGCCTAACATCATAAAGAGTATGAGCATTGATACTGCCATAACAATATCAGGCGACATCATTACAATAAAGAGCAAACCGCCCACCATTTGTTTACCGCGGAATTTATAACGATAAAGGGCGATTGAGGTTAATGCCCCTAAAATCGTTGATAATGTTGCCGCAAAAAATGCAATGGTGACCGAGTTTAATGTGGCTTGAACAAGAGTATCGTTGTTAAATAAACGCTCATACCAGTTCCAGCTAAAGCCTTTCCATTGCAAGCCGTATCTGTCCGCATTAAATGAGTTTACTACCAAGATAATAATCGGAATATAAAGGTAGGCAAAAACCGCGAACATAAAAAGATTTCTAAATGTCTTTTTCATTATTCAAGCTCCACCTTTTTATTTAATAATTTATTCGCACGATAGTAAACATAAAGCATTAATGCCATTAAAATGGTTAATGCGAGACTTACTGCAGAGCCCAACGCAAATTGGTTGGTATTTAAGAACAAGCTCTTAATAATGTTACCTACCAATGGTGTTTTGCCTCCACCAAGTAAGTCGGCAACGTAGAACATCCCCATCGCTGGAAGAAGTACTAATAAACAGCCTGACACAATACCTGGCATCGTAAGCGGAATAGTGACGCGAATAAAGCGTTGGAACGCATTTGCCCCTAAATCTTTTGCAGCTTCTAATAAACGATTGTCGATTTTTTCAATCGAAGAGTAGAGCGGTAAAATCATAAATGGTAACAAAATGTAAACTAAGCCGATGATAATCGCAAGTTCTGAGTTCAATAAGCGCAATGGTTCATTGATGATGCCTAACCACAATAATGCTTCATTTAGCAAACCTTTCACACCTAAGAAAATCTTGATGCCGTAAATACGAATAAGCGAGTTCGTCCAGAACGGCAACACCACTAAAAAGAGTAAAATTGGACGCACTTTAGCGGGCAATTTTGCAATAATAAAAGCAAAAGGATAGCCAATAATCAAACAGAAGAAAGTGGCAATCCCCGCCATATACAAGGAGTTCCAAAGTACTGTGGCGTAGGTATCGTTAAAGAGTGCTTGGTAAGCACTTAAGCTAAACGCAAAATCAACGAAATATTGACTTTGGCGGTTTTCAGTTAAGAAACTGATGACAAACACGAGCACATTCGGCACTAATACGAAAAGTAAAAGCCAGCCGAAAATGGTTGCCACCGTTCCTTTTTGGAATTTATTATTCGTCATCGTTTAGGACAACCTCCCAACCTTCGTGCCACGTTAATGCCACTTTTTGACCCACTTCGTGGTCAATGTTTGGATCATCTTCATTGAAGAATTCGCTTACTAACACGTTCATACCGTTGTGATCAAGTTTCACGCTAGATTCAAGCGTCATACCTTTATAGTTACGGTCGATAATGTGACCGATGATTGCTTTTGAGCTTTCATCTTCGTCTAATTCTTCAATCACAATATCCTCAGGACGAAGCAACACTTTCAATTTTTGATTTGGCTGAATGTCTAATTCTTCTACTTTAATATTGCAGATTCGACCTTCCACGTTTGCTTTCACATTAGTAGCATCTATACGTTCAATCACAGTGGCATCGAACACATTAATTTCGCCAATGAAGTGTGCCACGAATAAGTTTTTCGGCTCTTCATAAATTTCGCGAGGTGTGCCATCTTGAGCAATTTTACCTGCATTCATTACGATAATACGATCCGACATCGTTAACGCTTCTTCTTGGTCGTGCGTTACAAAAATAAAGGTAATGCCTAATTGACGTTGTAATGCTTTTAACTCTTGTTGCATCTCTTTACGCAATTTGTAGTCAAGAGCAGAGAGTGATTCATCTAAAAGTAAAACTTTTGGTTTATTTACCACCGCACGTGCAATAGCAATACGTTGTTGTTGGCCGCCTGAAAGCTGTGCTGGTTTTTGCTCGGCACGGTCTTCCAAACGCACCATACGTAATGCTTCCATTACACGCGGTTTGATTTGATCGTTTGGCACTTTTTGCATACGCAAACCAAATGCCACGTTTTCAAAAATGGTCATATGTGGGAAAAGTGCATAGCTTTGGAATACGGTATTCACAGGGCGTTGTTCAGCAGGGATATTAGATACATCTTGACCATCAAGAATAATTGAACCCTCTGTTAAATCTTCAAAGCCCGCAATTAAACGTAACGCAGTTGTCTTGCCACAACCTGAAGGACCTAAAATTGTTAAAAATTCACCATCGTTAATGGTTAAATTCAAATTTTTCAGAATCGTTTTGCTACCATAGCTTTTGGTAACATTGCGAAGTTCGATAATGGGTTTGTTATCTAACTTTTCCATTTACTGTTGTTTTCCCCTATGAAGAGAGTTGAGAAAATGAATTGCAAATTCAATAAAAATTGCTTGATTTGCAACGCGAAATGAGAATAAATCAATCTAGTATGATATAGCGAATGGCTTGACTTTGAAAGTGAAAATTTACTTTTTGAGCGATAAGCGGCTGATTTTTGACGATATTTGGTAAAATAATAATACAACACAGATAAATCCGTATTTTCTTTGCAGTTTCTGTAATTTTTCGCTACATTACCGCCAATTTGAACAAATCCATTCACGTTATGATTTACTTTATCTCCGACCTGCATTTAGGCGAATCACACCCCAAAATCACCAAGCTCTTTTTGCAATTTATGCAGCAAAAAGCACCGCTTGCAGAGGCAGTTTATATCCTTGGTGATCTATTCGATTTTTGGATTGGCGATGATGAACAATCCCCGCTAATTGATGAAGTAAAACAGGCAATTCGAATAGTCACCGTAAGCGGTGTAAAATGCTATTTTATTTGCGGTAACCGAGACTTTTTAATCGGCAAGCGCTTTGCTAAAGAAACGGGAATAGAAATTTTACTTGATTATCAACTGCTTGATTTATATGGTAAAAAAGTACTGCTTTGTCATGGCGACACGCTTTGCATCGATGATGTAAAATATCAACAATTCCGCCAAAAAGTACATCAAAAATGGCGGCAAAAATTGTTTCTCTGTTTGCCTTTGTTTATCCGATTAAATATCGCCAATAAAATTCGAGCCAAAAGCAAGCAAGACAAGCGGTCGAAATCTTTTGAAATTATGGATGTAAACCCGAAATTTACTGCTGAAAAAGTTGAGGAATTTGGTGCTGAACTGCTGATTCACGGGCATACACACCGTGAGCATATTCATCAAGAACAAGGTTTTACTCGTATTGTGTTAGGTGATTGGAAAGATGATTATGCCTCGATTTTAGTTGTTGATGAAGCAGGAGCAAAATTCATATGATTGATGTGATTATTCCTTGCTACAACGCAGAAAAAACGTTGATGCGAGCGGTGCAAAGTGCGTTAAATCAAGTGGAATTAGGCAAAATTTGGTTAGTTGATGATGGCTCAACGGATGGTACTTTGAAACTCATGTTATCGATACAAAGCCAATTTCCTAAAAAAATTTGTCTCGAGCAAATGCAAAAAAATAGTGGTGTAGCAAAAGCCAGAAATTGGGGGGCGTGGCAAAGTGAATCGGATCTTATCGCTTTTTTAGATGCGGATGATGCCTATGAACCGCAAGCCTTGCAAGTGGCACAAGCAGTGTTTGAATTTTGCCCCGATGTGAGTTTGGTTCGCTTGGATTTGAAAGCGGTTGGAATTGCGGAAAAATATGCAAAACATCCGCAATTTGAGTACGCTTGGCAACATATGCGAATGACCTGTGGCGGTAATGTGGTTTTTCGTCGTGCTTTTTTCTTTGCTTGTGGGGGCTTTCCACAAAATCAACTTTTCCGCGAATTAGGTGGCGAAGATAGTGCTTTAGGCATAGCTACCACGAAAATAGCTAATGTTGCCACCTGTTTCCAAGATGCGGGTGTGTTGCACTACTGCCGTGAAGGCATGCACGCTGAACGCTTACTTGATGCCATTTTATTCGGTATCCAACCTGAAGGTGTTACGCCAGAAAAAATGGCTGAAGCGGAAAGCGTAACTAACCACATCTGTCAACAAATTGAACATTTAAAGCAAGGATTAAATAGCCCCAAAATTGGAATAAATCCGCTAAAAATGCAATGGGAAGCATAATAAACGGTCAAAAAATTAGATAAATAAACGATGAAACTCAACAACCAACAACAACAAGCGGTCGAATATGTAAGTGGTGCTTGCCTCGTTTTAGCGGGTGCGGGTTCGGGCAAAACGCGGGTTATTATCAACAAAATTGCACATCTAATCGAATATTGCAACTATTCACCGAGAAATATCGCCGCCGTAACTTTTACCAACAAGGCGGCACGTGAGATGCGTGAGCGTGTGGCTCATTCTATCGGCAAAGAAAAAACCAAAGGGCTGACAATTTCTACCTTTCATACTCTAGGCTTTGAAATTCTCAAACGTGAGCATAAATTGCTCGGTTTTAAGTCTGGAATGACGCTGTTTGATGAACATGATCAAATTGCTTTGCTCAAACATTTACTGCCTGAAAATGTGGCGGAAGATAAAGATCTCTTAAAAGCGTTGGTTTCCACTATTTCAAATTGGAAAAATGATCTGCTTTCGCCTGAAATCGCGATACATCAGTGCAAATTGGAGCGAGATCGCGTTTTTTCACACTTTTACCAACTCTATCAAAATCAGCTAAAAGCCTATAATGCCCTAGATTTTGATGATTTGATTATGTTGCCGGTGTTGCTTTTCCGCCAATTTCCTGAAGCAAAAACTCGTTGGCAGCAAAAAATTCGCTATTTGTTGGTGGATGAGTATCAAGACACCAACACTAGCCAATATGAGTTAATTAAACTTATCGTAGGCGAAAATGCGAAGTTTACCGTCGTGGGGGATGATGACCAGTCGATCTACTCTTGGCGTGGGGCGAAACCTGAAAATATGCGGCGTTTACGGGAAGATTTCGACCTAAAAGTGATTAAATTGGAACAAAATTACCGTTCTAGTCAGCGGATTCTGCATTGTGCCAACATTCTGATTGATAATAATGAACATATTTTCGACAAAAAAATATTCTCGGAATTAGGGCAAGGCGAAAAGCTGAATATTATTGATGCGAAAAATGAAGAACACGAAGCAGAGCGTGTCGTGGGAGAAATTATCGCCCATCGTTTTTCCAAAAAAACGAAATATAAAGATTACGCCATACTTTATCGAGGCAATCACCAGTCGCGGTTGCTCGAAAAATTGTTGATGCAAAACCGTATTCCGTACAAAATTTCGGGCGGAACATCGTTTTTCTCTCGAGCTGAAATTAAGGATATGATGGCGTATCTGCGTTTGGTGGTGAATCCTGAAGATGACGCTGCATTTTTACGTATTGTGAATGTGCCAAAACGTGAAATTGGTCCAGCTACGCTTGAAAAACTGGGCTTGTTGGCAAATGAAAAACATATCAGCCTGTTTGATGCGATTTTTGATTTTGAGCTGATTCAACGCTTAACGCCAAAGCCTTATCAAGCCTTGCAAGATTTCGCCAATTGGATCGTAAAAATTGCCGAGCAAGCGGTTCATTCTGATCCGATTGTTGCAATGAAAGATATGTTGGGGCAGATTCAATACGAAGCTTATTTGTATGAACAAGCAACCTCGCCGAAAGCAGCAGAAATGCAAAGCCGTAATGTGCAAACGCTGTTTGAATGGATTGAGGCGATGCTGGCTGGCGATGAAATTGAAGCTCCGATGACGTTGGAGCAAGTGGTTAATCGCCTGACTTTACGGGATATGCTTGAGCGTGGCGAAGATGATGACGAAGCCGACCAAGTGCAGCTAATGACGCTACATGCTTCAAAAGGGTTGGAGTTTCCGCACGTTTTTCTCATTGGAATGGAAGAGGGTATTTTGCCACACCAAAATAGCCTAGATGATGACAACCTGGAAGAAGAACGCCGCTTGGCTTATGTGGGGATTACTCGTGCTCAGCAAACGCTCACTTTTTCACTGTGTAAAGAACGTCGTCAATATGGCGAAATTATCAAGCCTGAGCCAAGTCGCTTCTTGCTTGAGCTTCCGCAAGATGATTTAGTTTGGGAAAGCGAAAAACCACAGCTGAGCGAACAACAGAAAGTGGATAAAGTGTCCTCAAATATTGCCGATTTAATGGCAAAATTAAAAGCGAATCAGAGATAAAATGTCACTATTTAAATCTACCAAACACGAAGAGTTTTGCCCCGATTGCGGAGCATTGTTGCAGATTAAACAAGGTAAATACGGGCTATTTCTAGGCTGTTCACGCTACCCAGATTGTAGTTACATTAGACCACTACACCAAAGTTCGCATGTAATAAAAACGCTAGATGAAATTTGCCCTGAATGTGGTCATTTTCTGCAAATTAAGCAAGGGCAGAATGGAATGTTTATTGGTTGCAGCAACTATCCAGAATGTCATTTTATTGTGCAGGAAGAGCAAGAAAAGCCTAAAGAAAGTTGGCTTTGCCCTGAATGTAAGAAACACCATTTAGTGCCACGTAAAGGACGAATAGGCAAAATTTTCTATGGCTGTGAAGGCTATCCCAAATGCCGATTTACCCTTGCAAGCCAGCCGATTGAAAAAGAATGTCCTGCGTGTCATTTTTCATTAGCCGTGTTACGTAAAGGTAAAAAAGGTTACCAATGTGCGAACAAAGCGTGTCAGCATATTTTTGAAGAAAGAGAAACAGAACAAGCGGTGAAAAAAGATGAATAATTTGCAAAAAATCATTGAGAAATTTCAACAAAATGAAGTGATTGCCTATCCAACCGAAGCCGTTTTTGGTTTAGGCTGCAATCCGAATAGCGAAAAAGCGGTCAGAGCCTTGCTTGCCCTTAAAAAACGAGAAGAGAAAAAAGGGCTGATTTTAATTGCCCCAACAGTGGAACTGCTTTTGCCTTATTTAGATGAGAGCAAATTGACGGAAACGGAATGGCAACGTTTTGGCAAAATTAGCAGCCAAGCGATTACGTGGATTATGCCCGCTAAACCAAACTTGCCCCGCTTTCTCACTGGGCAGTTCAACTCCATTGCCATGCGACTTTGCCGCACCCCTGCGGTGGAAGCCTTATGCTTAGCAACGCAATCTGCGATTACCTCCACCAGTGCCAATATTTCAGGCTTACTACCTTGTCGCACAAGCGGTCAAGTTTATGCTCAATTTGGCAAGGATTTCCCTGTATTAGAAGCTGAAACCGAAGGGCGAACCAACCCTTCAGAAATTCGAGATATTTTCACCCAACAGGTTTTGCGGGCTGGGTGAGTTTGGGCATATTGAATAAAAAACCGCACCTTGTGTAACACTTGGTGCGGTTTCTAGCATTTGTTCTTAATTAATCTTTTTTACTCTTCGCCTAACAATTTAAGCTCACGACCACGCACTTGGTTTTTCAAGATTTCAGCAAATTCTTCTACTTTGAATGTACCTAAATCTTCCCCTTTACGGGTACGCACAGCAATTTTTCCTTCAGCGATTTCTTTATCACCACACACGAGCATATATGGCACGCGGCGTAAGGTGTGTTCACGGATTTTGAAACCCACTTTTTCGTTACGCAGGTCTGCTTTCACGCGTAGACCTGCATCTGAAAGGGTTTTCACCACTTGTTGTACGTATTCCGCTTGGCTGTCGGTAATATTCATCACCACCGCTTGCGTTGGAGCTAACCAGGCTGGGAAGAAACCAGCATATTCTTCAGTAATGATACCGATAAAACGCTCAATTGAACCTAAAATCGCACGGTGGATCATTACAGGCGTGCGACGACTATTGTCTTCCGCCACATAAGAAGCATCTAAGCGACCTGGTAATGCAAAGTCTAATTGCACCGTACCACATTGCCATTCACGGCCTAAGCAGTCACGCAATGCGAACTCAATTTTCGGACCATAGAATGCGCCTTCACCTTCTTGAATTTCGTATTCTAAACCATTGTGGGCAAGTGCTGCGGCTAAACCTGCTTCAGCACGATCCCACATTTCATCTGAACCAATGCGGTTTTCAGGGCGAGTAGAGAGTTTTACAGCAATGTTGGTAAAGCCGAAAGTGCTGTAAATGTCGTAAACCATACGAATACAGCTGGTTACTTCAGATTCGATTTGATCTTCGGTACAGAAAATATGCGCATCATCTTGAGTGAAGCCACGCACACGCATTAAACCGTGTAAAGAACCTGATGGCTCGTTACGGTGGCAAGAACCGAATTCTGCCATACGAATTGGCAAGTCACGGTAAGATTTCAAGCCTTGGTTGAAGATCTGAACGTGACCTGGACAGTTCATCGGTTTGATTGCATATTCTCGGTTTTCAGATTGTGTGGTGAACATTAAATCGGCGTAGTTTTGCCAGTGACCTGTTCTTTCCCACAATACGCGATCCATCATAAACGGACCTTTTACCTCTTGGTAATCGTACTCTTTTAATTTGGTACGTACGAAGGTTTCAAGTTCACGGAAAATTGTCCAACCGTCATTGTGCCAGAATACCATACCAGGTGCTTCTTCTTGCATATGGTATAAGTCTAACGCTTTACCGATTTTACGGTGGTCACGTTTTGCCGCTTCTTCTAAGCGAGTTAAGTATTCCGCTAATTGTTTTTTATC
>NZ_JAHAHT010000051.1 GCF_018373095.1 Haemophilus parahaemolyticus | reverse complement strand
CCAAATTATACGTTATAACAACATCATTTTACGCCCTCATTCGTGAGGGCTTTTTTGTTATCTGAAATTTCAGGCAGTGAAAAGTATTTCACCTTTACCCTGCCGCGTGCGCTCGTATCCTCGCCACGCCCGCACACTAAATGTGTGGATTTGTACGCAAATTGCGAACCGCATTCAAACCTTGCCAGATATACCGCCTTTTAGATCTTTGGTCGTAGATCTTATTACGCAAAATTACGCAGAAAAATGCAAAATGGAGTACAATAGAAAAACAAAAGGTATAAAACAAATTACTTATTCTTGAAAGTGTACTTGATTTAGCTTTTTCAAATAACTTTTTATAAATAAATCAATAAAATTCAATATGTTATGATTTTAAAACAATCTCGCTCAGGCACCATAATAATCTGATATAATTCGGAAAAATCCATAAAGGCTAGAATATATAAAGTTCTAGCTTTTTTATTGTCCTGTTGGAATACAATGAAAATCATTTATTTCACCGCCAGCAAATTGTTCGGGATGATTGATTCGTTCGCAGTGAAGTATGCTCACATCAAGAGCATCATAGTTTCGATAAGTATCGGATAAACCCAGCTATCTAGCTTACCTTACAATAACAGGCATTAATGTCTCTGTATTGGCACTCTCTGCACCACCCTAAGCACTTTTCCAACGAAGCCTTGACCTCGCATTTCTTTATGATGACGCCAAAATAGCCTTCCTTAAACTCAATTTAACCATCAAATACCTCATTGTCTTCAAGGACCATATGATAGCTAATGACTTCACGAATTTTTCAGTAAAACAAAATTGTTGAATTGGCTTGGATGCCGAGTAAATCAGCCGCTGCTCAGGCTGTAACTTCTAATATAAAAAATTCAAGGAGTTTATTTTGTATAGATTTCTTTAATTTACAATGAGTTATCTTCATTTTGATAGACTGACGCGCTTACTAATCTACGTCAGCCTCAAGTGACATTATTTCACCAATTTAAGATGAGAGGGCTTTTTCTTCACCACTTTTTTCGGTTTAATCTCTTCCAATTTTTCAGCAATACGAGCAAGATAACTTTCTTCGCTGTAATATTCTTCATCTTGGAACATTGTGCCGTTGCCTGTTTCTTGAGCATAAAGTGCTTCAGCTGCACCAAATGGAACGTACAAATCCCGAATCATGCCTTGAAATCTCGCACTAAATGAAATGCCTTCATCATCTACCGCATAATTACCAATGGAACGTGGCGAAATGTTTAAGATGATTTTTCCATCGCGGATAAACTCAATCGGTACATCCACATTAGGATAATCGCAATTAACCAACAAATAAGGGGTGCTATTGTTATCGCAAATCCAGCTGTAATAAGCGTAATAAATATAAGGACGTAATGGCTTCATTAATCTTTATCATCCATTAAATGTTTAGGGGCTGCACCGCCCACAGATTGCATAAAACTATCGCGTTTAAATACGCGGTTCATATAGTTTTTCACAGGTTTTGCCGCAGGACCAGTAAATTCTACGCCTAAGTTAATCATACGCCAGAGTAATGGGGCAATATAACAATCAGATAAACCAAACTCTTCGCTCATAAAATAAGGCATCGCATCAAAAACAGGGGCTAATGCTAAAATCTCTTCACGAAGTTGAGCTAATGCTTTTTTACCTTGGGCTGAAGCGGGATCTTTATTTACGATGTCAATTAAAGAGTACCAATCTTGTTCAATACGGAACATAGTTAAACGGCATTTCGCACGTAAAACGGGATAAACAGGTAAAAGTGGCGGATGAGGAAAACGCTCATCAAGATATTCCATAATGATGCGAGAATTGAATAATACTAAATCGCGATCAACCAATGTCGGCACGCTACCGTATGGGTTTACTTCCATTAAATCTTCTGAAATAGCATCTGGCGTGATATTTTCAATTTCATAAGGCACGGCTTTTTCTGCTAATACGATGCGAACTTGGTGGCTATAAATATCACTTTTTTCTGAAAATAAAGTGGTTACCGAACGTTTATTTGCACTACTCGTCATTTATCTTTCTCCAATAATTCAAGCTCATTAAATCTGCTAAAAATAGTAGCGTATTGTAGCATAATGGCTTGATAAAATCACAGGTTTTATTTTTTGTACTTTTTGGGGAAAGGACGATAAAATCTCACCGCTTGAAAAAGCAAAGCAACCGTTTGCTTTTTGTGGTATCCTACGCAAAATTTTAATTCAAATAGAGAAAAAATATGACTAATAAAGCTGAAATTGCCATTGTTATGGGCTCTAAAAGTGACTGGGCAACGATGAGCGAAGCAACCCAAATTTTAGACCAATTTTCATTACCTTATCACGTTGAAGTGGTTTCTGCTCATCGTACGCCAGATAAACTGTTCACTTTTGCGGAAAATGCAGAAAAAAATGGCTATAAAGTGATTATTGCAGGTGCAGGTGGTGCGGCTCATTTACCAGGAATGATTGCAGCGAAAACGATTGTACCTGTGCTTGGTGTGCCAGTAAAAAGCTCTACGCTAAGTGGGGTTGATAGCCTCTACTCTATCGTGCAAATGCCAAAAGGCATTCCCGTTGGTACGCTAGCAATTGGTCCTGCTGGTGCCGCTAATGCGGGTTTATTAGCCGTTCAAATTCTTGCTGCGTTTAATCCTGAACTTGCTCAAAAACTCCACGCTTTTCGCCAAGCTCAAACTGAGCTCGTGCTAAATAATCCTGATCCACGAGCGGAATAAATATGGCAAAACGATTGCTCATTTTACACACGGGCGGTACGATTTCAATGAAAGAAGGCGAAAATGGTAAAGTATCGCCTTCAGCTCGTAATCCATTGTTAGATGCGTTAGAACGCCTTAATCACCCTGCTGAATTACATCAAGAATCTGTTTTTAACGTGCCTTCTCCACACATCACGCTCGATCACTGGCTTGTACTAAAATATCGTATTGAAAAAGCAGCCAATGAAGAACATTTCGATGGCATCGTGATTACTCACGGTACAGACACGCTTGAAGAAACAGCTTATTTTCTTGATTTAGCCCTCAATATCAACGTGCCTATTGCTATTACTGGTGCAATGCGCTCAAGCAATGAACTCGGTTCAGACGGGTTAATTAACTTGCAAAGTGCTATTTTGGTGGCATTAAGCGAGGATTCGAAAGGCAAAGGCGTATTGGTAGTAATGAATGACGAAGTCCATCACGCAAAATTTGTGACCAAAACGCACACCACTAATGTGGCAACGTTCCAAACACCTACTTTTGGACCTTGCGGATTGATTACTAAAAACAACGTAATCTATTTCCAAAAATTAACCGCTTACGAAAGTTTCCCAGTGCAAAAAATTACTAAAAATAATATTCAATTAGTTAAAGCCTATGCGGGAATGGATAGCTTTTTACTTGAGCAGCTTGCCCATCACGGCTGCGATGGTGTGGTAATTGAAGCTTTAGGCGCGGGCAATCTTCCGCCAACTTCACTTAAAGGCGTGCACGCATTACTTGAGGCGAATATTCCTGTGGTGCTCGTATCACGTGCGTTCCACGGTGTAACACAAGATGTGTATGACTATCTTGGCGGAGGTAAAGAACTCAAGCAACAAGGTGTGATTTTTACCACAGGTTTAAGCGGACAAAAAGCACGCATTAAATTGTTGGTTTTACTCAACCAACAACGCGAAAAACCACTTTCTCACTATTTTTAACTCTGATTTAGGTTCACGATTATGAAAAAAACGATGCAAACTCAAAGTGCAATCTACCCTCCTATTTATGTGCTTGGCAACGGACAATTAGGCAGAATGCTACGTTATGCGGGAGCACCGCTAGATATTGATGTTATCCCTCTCGCCTTTGATGCACCTGTCTTTGAACTGGCAGAAAACGGCATTATTACCGCAGAAATCGAACGTTGGACAGATACACCGCTGACGCAACTGCTTAGCAATCACAAAAACTTCGTGAACCTCAATGTGTTTGGGCGATTAGCCGATCGTTTCACGCAAAAATCATTACTTGATCAGCTTCATCTTTCTACTTCGCCTTGGCAATTACTAGAAAGCCCTAATCAATGGGAGCAAGTTTTCCAAAATATTGGTGAAAAAGTCGTGGTTAAGCGACGTACTGGTGGTTATGACGGACGAGGGCAATGGATTGTCACCAAAGAAAATATCGAACAAATCACGCCAGATCTGTTTGGTGAAGTAATTGCGGAGAAATTTATTCCGTTCGATGGCGAGATTTCGATTGTTGGAGCAAGATTTATAGATGGTTCAACCCGTTTCTATCCTGTTACTCATAACCTACAACAAAATGGCATTTTGCGTTACAGCGTGTCAGATGTCACGCTACCTAAACAAGTCATTTTCCAACAACAAGCCGAACAAATGCTCGGCAACATTATGCAAGAGTTAGAATATATCGGCGTAATGGCAATGGAATGTTTTGTAGTAGGTGATAAATTGCTCATCAATGAACTGGCTCCACGCGTTCATAATAGTGGACATTGGACGCAACTCGGCTGTTCAATTTCTCAATTCGAATTACATTTAAGGGCATTATTAAATCTCCCAACGCCAGAACTCAAAACCACCGCTCCAAGTGTGATGGTAAATCTTATCGGTATTGAGCATAATAATGAATGGCTAAATCTACCATTCTCACAATTACATTGGTATGGCAAAGAAGTACGTGTAGGACGTAAAGTCGGACATATTAATCTCACCCATCCTGATAAAGCAGAGCTAACAAAATTACTTGAACAACTCCGCCCTGCTCTTACCGAAGATTTTAATTCTGGATTGGATTGGGTGATTAACTTAATGAATTAAGAGATTTTACTAAATAGCAAAACAGCCTCAATTGAGGCTGTTTTTTTATGCTTTGATTTATTGGTATTACCAACCTTTTACTACACCGTCTTTAAAGTGTTTTTGCGCTTCTTGATACACTTCTTCAGTTTGGTATGCTTTCACAAAGTTTTTCACATTGTCGCTGTCTTTGTTATCTTTACGAGCAACGATGATGTTTACGTATGGAGAATCTTTATCTTCCACAAACACGCCGTCATTTGCACTTAAACCTACTTGACCTGCGTAAGTGTTGTTCACTACAGCTAAATCTACATCATCCAACGCTTTCGCTGCCACTGAAGTATCTACTTCTTGGATTTTTAAGTTTTTCGGATTTTCAACAATATCAATGGTTGTTGAGAATAAGTTGGTGTTGTCTTTTAATTTGATTAAGCCTTGTTTTTCTAACAAGATTAACGCACGTGCAAGGTTACTTGGATCGTTTGGTACGGCAATCACTGCACCATCTTGTAATTCACTTACTGATTTAATTTTTTTAGAATAACCCGCTAATGGATACACGAAAGTGTTACCCACGATTTCAAGGTTATCTAAACCTTTAGATGCAGCATCTTTGTCTAAATAAGGCTTATGTTGGAATGCATTAGCATCTAAATCGCCTTTGCTTACTGCTGTGTTCGGTAATGCGTAGTCGTTAAATAAAACGAACTCAACATCTAAGCCATATTTTTCTTTGGCGATTTGAGCAGCTTTTTCTGCCACTGTGTGTTCAGGGCCAGACATTACGCCTACTTTGATTTTTTGAGTAGGTTGAGCTGCTGGAGCTTGAGCAGTTTCTGCTTTTTTTTCTTCGTTACAAGCGGTTAAAGCTAATGCTGAAACGAATGCAACACTTAATACTTTTTTAAAGTTCATAAAATACCTCATAGAGATGTTGTGTTAAATAACAAATTGATCTTAGCGATGGTCATATTTCTTCGCTAAATGATCACCTAGTTTTTGAGAAACCATTACAATCGCGACAATAATGACCGTTGCAATCCATTTCACATAAACCATATTACGGTGTTCGCCGTAGCTGATAGCCAAGTTACCTAAACCACCACCGCCAACAGCACCAGCCATTGCTGAATAACCAATTAACGCTACAAGCGTTAATGTGATGCCGTTGATTAAAATGGGTAAAGATTCTGGCAAATAGAAGCAGGTGACTACCTGCCAATTTGTCGCCCCCATTGATTTTGCCGCTTCAGTTAAACCCGCTGGAATTTCGAGTAACGCATTGGCAGTTAAACGTGCAAAAAATGGAATGGCAGATACACTTAATGGCACGATAGCGGCCGTTGTGCCTAATGTTGTTCCGACAATTAAACGGGTAAAAGGCAACAACACAATTAACAAAATAATAAATGGCACAGAACGACCAATATTGATAATAATATCTAAAATCTGGTGTGCACGTTGGTTCTCTAAAATCTCGCCTTTACCTGTTAAAAAAGCAAAAAAACCAATCGGCAAGCCAATCACAACAGAGAGCAATGTTGCAACAAATCCCATATAAATGGTTTCTACCGTTGATGAGGCCACGAGTTGCCACATCTGCGGAGTAAGTTCATTGAGAAAATCATTCCACATAACCTAGCACCTCAACTTTTACATTATTATCAATTAAATAAAATCTTGCTTCTGAAATCGCCTCTTCTTCGCCTGTAACTTCTGCAATCACAAAGCCAAATTTCACGCCGCCTGCATAATCAATTTGCGACATCAAAATGCTAAAATCAATGCCGAAACGTTTTGATGCGTGAGAAAGCAATGGTGCATCAACGGAACGCCCTGTAAATTCAAA
Source organism: Haemophilus parahaemolyticus (assembly GCF_018373095.1). GTDB lineage: Bacteria > Pseudomonadota > Gammaproteobacteria > Enterobacterales > Pasteurellaceae > Haemophilus_A > Haemophilus_A parahaemolyticus_A. The sequence continues at coordinate 5,130 of NZ_JAHAHT010000051.1, read as the reverse complement.
CTTAATAATCGGTTTGTTTTTCTCTGAGCTTGGCTGGGCAGAAAGCTGCTCCATATACTCTGGCGGAAGTTCAATATGGAAAGTAGATTGAATAAATTTCTGAGCCAATGCGGTTTTCGGATTAGAGAAAATCTCACTTACTGATCCCGTTTCAATCAGCTGCCCTTTATCAATTACCGCCACACGATCACAAATACGTTTGACCACTTCCATTTCGTGGGTAATCAACAAAATAGTTAAGCCTAAACGTTTGTTGATGTCTTTTAAAAGCTGCAGGATCGATTGCGTGGTTGCAGGATCTAATGCACTGGTTGCCTCATCGCAAAGCAACACTTTCGGATTAGAAGCTAACGCACGAGCAATGGCGACACGCTGTTTTTGACCGCCAGATAAATTGCTTGGGTAAACATCTTTACGCTCAGTTAAACCGACTAACTCAAGCAATTCATTCACTTTTTTCTCTACTTGATCTTTAGGCGTATTATTCAAACGCAATGGTAACGCTACATTTTCAAATACGGTTTGCGAAGAAAGCAAATTAAAATGCTGGAAAATCATTGCGATGTTACGACGAGCTAAAATCAGATCTTTATCCGACATTGCAGTTAAATCCTGCCCATCGACAATCACTTGCCCAATCGTTGGACGTTCTAATAAATTCACGCAACGAATCAACGTACTTTTTCCTGCACCAGAAGCCCCAATCACACCGTAAATCGTGCCTTGCGGAACTTCCAGGTTTACATTGTCAAGGGCGGTAATTTTTTTGCCCTTCACATCAAACTGCTTGCTGATATTTTTCAGCTCAATCATAAAGCTATCCACCACTTGTTAAAATATTTCGGTTATTTTAGACGTCTAGAATGCTATGTCAATTCACCTTGCTTATTTTTTTATTCAAAAATGGAATAAAAGCAAACTAAACGACTGATTTCAGCTCTAATTAAGCGATCAAATCAGGATCATTTCGCTGCATTTTGACATATATATAACTACAACTTGGCTTAATTTTAAGCTGGTTTTGTTTAGCGAACTCAATTATTGCAGAATAGAGCTCCCCCGCAATTCCCTTGCCCTGAAAGGCTTCATCCACTTTTGTAGTAAAAACATCGATCACATCATCTTTAATATAACGATAGCGTAATTTGCCTATTTTTACTTCGCCTTCAAAATAACTAAATTCGCCTTGTTCTGCGTTATGAATAATTTGCATAGCCTACTCCTAAAAATTTCATCTTGTAAAAAATTTGCAGAAATTCACCGCTTGCTAATGAAAAAAGCAAACGTTTGCTTTATAATCTTGCCCGATTTTTTTATTTTAATCTATATTAAAGGGAACTCAAAATGGCGATTCAACAAGCGTTATTAAGTGTGTCTGATAAAAAAGGCATCGTAGAATTTGCACAAGGGCTCGTAGCTCGTGGTGTGAAATTGCTTTCAACGGGCGGAACAGCAAAATTACTTGCTGATGCAGGCTTGCCTGTGACGGAAGTATCAGACTACACTGGTTTCCCAGAAATGATGGCCGGGCGCGTAAAAACCCTTCACCCAAAAGTACACGGTGGGATTTTAGGTCGTCGCGGTACAGATGATGAAGTGATGAACCAACACGGCATTGAACGCATTGATATGGTGGTAGTGAACCTTTACCCATTCGCGGCAACCGTGGCAAAACCTGATTGTACGTTGGAAGATGCGGTAGAAAATATCGACATTGGAGGCCCAACAATGGTGCGCTCTGCGGCGAAAAACCACAAAGATGTAGCGATTGTGGTGAATAATAGCGATTTTGATGCGATTTTGGCAGAAATGGATCAAAATGAAAATAGCCTTACCTTAGCTACTCGTTTTAACCTTGCCATCAAAGCCTTTGAACATACTGCACAATACGACAGTATGATTGCTAACTACTTCGGACAAAAAGTACCACCTTATCAAGGAGCGGAAGAGGAAGATTTAACCCAAGTTTGCGGTCAATTCCCACGTACGCTGAATCTCAATTTTGTGCGTAAACAAACGATGCGTTATGGCGAAAATGCTCATCAAAATGCCGCGTTCTATGTAGAAAATGAAGTGAAAGAGGCGTCGGTTTCTACTGCGAAACAATTACAAGGTAAAGCCCTTTCTTACAACAACATTGCCGACACAGATGCAGCCCTTGAATGCGTAAAAGAGTTTGAGCGACCCGCTTGTGTGATTGTGAAACACGCGAACCCGTGCGGAGTGGCATTAGGTGAAAACATTTTAGAAGCCTATAATCGTGCTTATCAAACCGACCCAACATCCGCATTCGGAGGCATTATTGCCTTCAATCGTGAGTTAGATGGCACTACAGCACAAACTATTGCAGATCGTCAATTCGTGGAAGTGATCATTGCACCAATCGTTTCAGCAGAAGCAAAAGAAGCTCTAGAGAAAAAGAAAAATGTACGTGTATTAGAATGTGGCGAATTTAGTCAACCGCAAAAACGTTTAGATTTCAAACGTGTAAATGGTGGTTTATTGGTGCAAGAAGCAGATCAAGGTTCTGTTTCTATTGAAGATTTAAAAGTGGTTTCCAAACGTCAGCCAACCCAAGCAGAACTTGAAGATCTACTCTTCTGCTGGAAAGTGGCGAAATATGTGAAATCGAATGCGATTGTATATGCGAAAAACGGACAAACCATCGGTATTGGTGCAGGTCAAATGAGCCGTGTTTACTCTGCGAAAATCGCAGGCATTAAAGCTGAAGATGAAGGTTTGCAAGTAGCAGGTTGTGTGATGGCTTCTGATGCGTTCTTCCCATTCCGAGATGGCATTGATGCTGCCGCAAAAGTGGGCATTACTTGCGTAATCCACCCTGGTGGTTCAATGCGCGATCAAGAAGTGATTGATGCCGCCGATGAACACGATATGGCGATGGTATTAACAGGAATGAGACATTTCCGTCACTAAAAATATAAATAACACAAAGTGAAATGCTGCAGTTTATTTTTCTTGCTTTATTCCTCTTTTACTTTTAGAATCTGCACTTCTTATCATAGCTGAGTTAGAGATCGGCTATTGATGTATGTTCAACCCTTAACAAAAAGGAAAATAAAAATGTCTCTAAGCGTAGAAGCAAAAGCAAAAATCGTTGCTGAATTTGGTCGTGATGCAAAAGATACTGGTTCTTCAGAAGTTCAAATTGCATTATTAACAGCTCAAATCAACCATTTACAAGCGCACTTTGCTACACATAAAAAAGATCACCATGGTCGTCGTGGTTTATTACGTATGGTTTCACGTCGTCGTAAATTATTAGACTACTTAAAACGTACTGATCTTGCTAAATATTCAGAAATCATTGCACGTTTAGGTTTACGTCGCTAATTTCCGAAATTTGGAATATAAAAACCGAGCAGTTTTGCTCGGTTTTTTTATAGATTTATTCCAGAAAAAGCTATGGCTTTTAGCTCTCTTTTTACCTTATTAGATGATATTGCTGCTGTAGTAGACGATGTTTCTATTATGATCAAAATGGCAGCAAAGAAAACCTCAGGTGTGATTGGCGATGATTTAACCTTAAATACAAACTAAATCAGCGGCAAAAATATCTCTCCTGAGCAAGAATTATTGATTATCAGCAGTGCTTACCTCTGTTTCGAAGGTTTGGAAAAAATCCATAAGATTTTTGGAGGGAGAGAGGTTACAAATATGTCTCTAAAATCTCTCTTAAAATCGCATATCCTTTCTCATTATAATGCAATCCATCCACAGTTAAACTGCGATCTAAAGTTCCTTCATTGTCCAAGAATTTTTCATAAGTAGAAATAAAGGTTAGAGGTGCTGGACAATGAGCTTTGAAATAAGCATTCATAACTTGAATTTCCGCATTGGTCACGGTTTCGATACGATTAACTGGTGTTGCTTCCAGCAGGAAATAACACGTATTAGGCTCTGCAAGCGGTTCTGTTTCTTGAATAATTTGAGAAATCCAATCCAATACTTGCTGTGGAGAATAATCGGGCTCTTTCACAATATCGTTTACGCCTAAAAAAATAAATACCGTTTTACCTAAATGTTGAATATGTTTTGGTTTTGCAATCACATCTAAATATTGCCTTGTGCTCGTGCCAGAAAGCCCTAAATTTGCTACGCTCTGCCCTCTTAGTATTAAAGATTTCTCAAAACCTTCCCACATATCAAACAGCGAATGTCCTATTAACGTGACATTGGCGCGTTTTTCGAATTCAATTTGTTTAGTTTGATAACGATTGAAAATATCTTGATCGGTCAGCATAGCTCTCTCCTTAAAAATATAGGATAAATGATTATAATACATCTGGCGTATTGCTCCAGTGTGAAATTTTCATTTTGTAAGCTAGGGCACATTTCTGCAAATTGCAAGCAAAATTTTACCGCTTATCCAAACAAAACCCAGCCAAAGCTGGGTTTAATATAGAATTATTGTAACGCCTTATCAATTTTCTCAAACAAATCACGAGCTAAATTATCAATCCCTTTCAGGCGTTCTAAACCACGACGCATCAAGGTTTGACGCTGTCCGTCATAGCGAGAAAGCTTAATTAATGGTTCAATTAAACGTGATGCAACTTGTGGATTGCTATCATTAAGTTTAATCAACATATCCACCAAGAAGCGATAACCTGAGCCATCAATGTTGTGGAAAGCTTTAGGATTCTGGCTAGCAAATGCTCCTACTACTGCCCTCACACGGTTTGGATTGTTAAAATTGAAACTTCTATGATTTAACAAGCCTTGAACGACATTCAATACATCTTCATCAGGACGAGTTGCTTGCAGAGAAAACCATTTATCCATCACTAAACCATCTTGATACCATTGTGCTTCAAAGTCAGCTAGCAATTCATCGCGACACTCTAATTCTGCTTTGGTTGCAGCGGAAAGTGCCGCAAGCATATCAGTCATATTATTTGCTTGATCGTAGTGAGTTTTAACCAATTTCTCACCTAAATCGGTAAAGGCAAGGTAAGACAAGCAGACATTACGCAATGCACGTTTTGCGATATCTTCGCCAGTTATGCGATATTCCCTACATTTATTTGCTTTATAAAGGGCAAATAGAGGCTCCTCAAAATAAGCTGCAATTGACTCAATGAGGAACTCACGTACTTTCGCAATACCCAC
>NZ_JAHAHT010000050.1 GCF_018373095.1 Haemophilus parahaemolyticus | reverse complement strand
CCCTTCACGCTGCTGCACCTCACCGTGGAGCCGGAGTTTATCGATGTGAACGTACATCCGTCAAAGATGGAGCTTCGCTTCAAGGACGTTAATTTCCGATATATTTTACAAAGTGAGGCGTGGATTTTCCAATTCACGTATCCTACAAATAGTTTAATTTTTATTTCAACAAGGAACTTCTAAATGGCAAAAATTACAGGCAACTTAGTGGCAACGGGCATTAAATTCGGTATCGTAACGGCTCGTTTCAACGATTTCATCAATGACAAATTATTAAGCGGTGCGGTAGATGCACTAGTGCGTCACGGTGCATCTGAAGACGACATCGATACCGTATGGGTACCTGGTGCGTTTGAAATTCCACTGGTGGCGAAAAAAATGGCAGAAAGCGGCAAATATGATGCTGTGATCTGTTTAGGTACAGTAATCCGTGGCTCAACTACTCACTACGACTACGTTTGTAACGAAGCGGCAAAAGGCATTGGTGCAGTCGCATTACAAACTGGTGTGCCAGTAATGTTCGGCGTATTAACCACCGAGAGCATTGAGCAAGCAATTGAGCGTGCAGGCACAAAAGCAGGCAACAAAGGGGCGGAATGTGCTTTAGGTGCGGTAGAAATGGTAAATGTGTTAAGAGCACTTTAATCCAATATCTAATATATTAAGTATTTATTACTGATGTAAAACAAGCGGTCATTTTTGACCGCTTTTTTGCATCTTCTAACTATGGCTAGTTTATAGGTAAAAATTAACTAGAAATAAAATTTAGAATTTTATGAATAATTAATAATCAACTCGTGCAATTACTCTATTAATAATCTTCAAATTCGATAAAAACTAGAAGATTTTTTCCTAAAAAATCGTTATAGTTAAGGAACTTTTTTCTACTTTCGTTTTTTAGGCAAAAAACGATTAACATTTCATTCTTTAATTTAGGTTTTTCCTGAGGTTTTTATGGATGCTTTAAACAGCCTTTTAGGTATTGTTGTATTGCTTTTAATTGCCTTTTTACTTTCTTCAAATAAAAAAGCAATTAATTATCGAACTGTATTAGGTGCGTTAGGTTTACAAGTTGGGCTTGGTGCATTAATTCTTTACGTTCCCGCAGGCCGCCATGTATTACAAGCGTTGGCAGATGGCGTAAATAACGTGATCGGTTATGGCTTTGAAGGTATCAAATTCGTATTTGGTGGCTTAGCAAGCGATAAAATTTTCGAAGTAATGGGCGGTGATGGTTTTATTTTCGCAGTTCGTGTTCTCCCTTCAATCGTATTCTTCTCTGCATTAATCTCTCTTCTTTATTACATTGGCGTAATGCAATGGATCATCAAAATTATTGGTGGTGGCTTACAAAAATTATTAGGCACTTCAAAAGCAGAATCTATGTCTGCAGCGGCTAACATTTTCGTAGGTCAAACTGAAGCACCTTTGATCGTAAAACCTTACATCAGCAAAATGACTGAATCTGAGTTATTTGCAGTAATGGCAGGTGGTCTTGCGTCTATTGCAGGTTCTGTAATGGCAGGTTATGCGGGTATGGGTGTACCATTAACTTACTTAATTGCAGCATCATTTATGGCAGCACCAGCAGGTTTATTATTTGCAAAAATTTTAGTGCCACAAACTGAATCATTTAATGATGATATGGCGAAGGTTGAAATGGAACAACCTGCGAATATCCTTGATGCTGCTGCTGCGGGTGCAGGTGCAGGTATGCAACTTGCATTAAACGTTGGTGCAATGTTAATCGCATTCGTTGCATTAATCGCATTATTAAACGGTATCTTAGGCGGTATCGGGGGTTGGATTGGTATGCCAGAGCTTTCATTAGGTATGCTTTTCGGCTATATTTTCCGACCGCTTGCATGGGTAATCGGTGTACCATGGGAAGAAGCACACATTGCAGGTCAAATGATTGGTACGAAACTAGCAATCAACGAATTCGTAGGTTATTTAGAGTTTACTAAATACTTATCGCCAGAATCTGCTATTCAATTGACAGACAAAACTAAAGCAATTATCACGTTCGCGTTATGTGGTTTTGCAAACTTTAGTTCAATTGCAATCTTAATTGGTGGTTTAGGCGGTATGGCACCTAACCGTCGAGGTGATATTGCACGCCTTGGTATCAAAGCAGTTATTGCAGGCTCACTGGCTAACTTAATGAGTGCAACCATTGCAGGCTTATTTATCGGTTTAGGCGGTTCGATCGCATAATCAAAATTTAATCTACATAACACCACGGTTAACGTGGTGTTATACTTTATAGCAACCGAAAACGTTTGCTTAAGTTTTCATCAATTCTCACTTGAGAATGTTTTTATATATAAAGAGGAAAGAAAAATGACTCCACATATTAATGCTCCTGAAGGTGCTTTTGCTGATGTTGTAATTATGCCAGGTGACCCACTTCGTGCAAAATACATTGCAGAGAAGTTCTTAGAAGATGCGAAATTAGTCACTGATGTTCGTAATATGTTCGGCTACACTGGCACATATAAAGGTCGTAAAATCTCTGTAATGGGACACGGTATGGGTATTCCTTCTGCATCTATCTATGCAAAAGAGCTCATCACAGAATATGGTGTGAAAAAACTTATCCGTGTAGGAACTTGTGGTGCAGTCCGTCCAGATATTCACGTTTATGATGTAGTAATCGGTTTAGGTGCTTGCACAGACTCAAAAGTAAACCGTATTCGTTTCAAAGACAACGACTATGCACCTATTGCGGATTTCGATATGACAATGGCTGCAGTCCAAGCAGCAAAAGCAAAAAACATTGATGTAAAAGTGGGTAACTTCTTTAGTGCTGACTTATTCTATACCCCAGATGTTGAAATGTTCGATGTAATGGAAAAATATGGCATCGTCGGTGTTGAAATGGAAACAGCAGGTATTTATGCTGTGGCAGCGGAATATGGTGCGAAAGCATTAGCAATCTGCACAGTGTCAGACCATATTCGCACTCACGAAGTAACCAGTGCAGAAGAGCGTCAATTAACCTTTAACGGTATGATTGAAATCGCATTAGAATCTGTTTTAATTGGTGACCAACAATAATTGATTGATAAAAACCGGTCAAATTTTGCAATCTTTTTGTACAATTTGACCGCTATATTATGGATAAAGATTATTTCCTTTATTCGCTCTTTTCACCCCCTATTTTTTGTCAACTCTCCCAACTTATTTTCTTTCCTCATAAATTTTCTACTCGTGAAAAAGTCGATTTTATGCTATTTTATAATGTACTTTTCCCCGCTGATTTTGGCAGAATACGGAAAAGGATATTTTTAACTTAACTCATTGATTTTAAGGAGCTTTTATGCAACAAGGTAGCGGTTTAGAAATGTTGATCATTCTCGCTGTGTTCGGTGTGATTTTCTATTTTATGGTTTTCCGCCCACAATCTAAACGCCAAAAAGAACAACGCAACTTGCTTTCAAGCCTTTCAAAAGGGGATGAAATCTTAACAAGCGGTGGTTTAATCGGTAAAATTACCAAAGTAAGTGCTGAAGACGAAAACATCGTGATCGCGTTAAACGACAACAACGAAGTGATGATCTCTCGTAACTTCGTCGTAGCGACCTTACCAAAAGGTACAATGAAAGCATTAAAACCTTAATCTCATTTTCTAACGCTTGTTTTGGGTGCATTAGCGTGCTTAAAACAAGCGTTTTACTTTTAGGAGAATTAGTGTGTTAAATCGATTCCCATTATGGAAGAACTTGATGGTCATTATTATTACCTTAATTGGTGGCCTATATGCTCTTCCAAATTTATATGGTGAAGATCCATCCGTTCAAATTTCAGGGACACGTGGGCAAGAGGCAACAACGGAAACGTTGGCTCAAGTCAATAATGCCCTTGCATCGTTGAATATCTCACCAAAAGCAACGCAGCTTGAAAATGGCTCGATCTTAGTGCGTCTGGAAAAAGACGATCAACAATTGCCTGCTAAAGAGAAAATCTCAGAAGTGCTAGGTGATAAATATTCAGTGGCTTTAAACCTTGCTCCCGCGACACCAACTTGGCTAACGGATATTGGTGGTAGCCCGATGAAACGTGGTCTAGACTTACGTGGTGGGGTTCGCTTCTTAATGGAAGTAGACATGAATACCGCAATGCAAAAGCAGCAGGAAAGCTTACAAGACTCTTTACGCAGTGATTTCCGAAAAGAGAAAATTGGCTATAAAGCGGTTAAAAAAGGCGAGAATTTTGCAACTGTGATCGAGTTTAATGACTCTGCTGATGCAGATAAAGCCGTGCGCTTAGTAAAACGTACGCATACTACCCTAGAAGCCACTTACAACTCACCGACAGAAGTAACTTTTGCACTTTCTGCAACGGGTTTATCTTCTGCTCGAGATATGGCCATTGAGCAAAACTTATCTATTTTACGTAAACGTGTGGAAGAGTTAGGTGTTTCTGAACCGACTATTCAGCGTCAAGGTGCCGATCGTATCGTAGTTGAATTACCAGGGGTACAAGACACCGCTCGAGCGAAAGAGTTGCTTGGTGCAACTGCAACACTTGAGTTCCGTTTAGTCAATGATACTGTAAATCCAGAAGCAGCAACGCGTGGGATTGTGCCTGCAGATTCAGAACTCAAATATATGCAAGATGGCCGCCCAATGGTACTTAAACGTAAACCGAGTTTAGGCGGTGAGCATATTATAGATGCAAATTCTGGCAAAGATGACCGTGGTTTACCACAAGTTAGCATTAAGCTAGACAGCGATGGTGGTAACCAAATGGCAGAGATTACGAAAAGTGCAGTCGGTAAGCCAATGGCAACACTTTATAGCGAGTTCAAAGATTCTGGTCGTCGTGATGCAAATGGCAAAGTGATCCTTGAAAAACACGAAGAAGTAATTAATGTTGCAACCATCAACAGCCGTTTAGGTAACCAATTCCAAATCACAGGGATTAACTCACCTGCTGAAGCTCAAAACTTAGCAGTATTGCTTCGTTCAGGAGCATTGATTGCGCCAATCGTTATTGTAGAAGAACGAACAGTGGGTGCGTCACTTGGTGCGGATAACGTTGAAAAAGGTGTAGAAGCAGGTATGTATGGCTTAGTGCTTACTATTATATTCTGTCTGGTATACTACAAAATGTTCGGTGTGTTTGCTTCTATAGCATTAACCGTGAATATGATTTTAACAATGGGGTTAATGTCGTTAATCGGTGCAACCTTAACTATGCCAGGTATTGCTGGTATTGTGCTTGCCGTTGGTATGTCAGTGGATGCGAATGTATTGATTTACGAACGTATCAAAGAAGAGTTGCGTAACGGTCGCTCAGTACAACAAGCGATTCACGAAGGCTATAACGGCGCATTTACCTCTATTTTCGACTCAAACTTAACCACTATTTTAACCTCATTAGTGCTTTATGCCGTGGGTACAGGGCCTGTAAAAGGCTTTGCGATTACTTTGGCATTGGGCGTAATGATCTCTATGTTTACCGCAATCACTGGAACGCGTATGCTTGTAAACTGGGTGTATGGTGGTAATAAACGTGTGAAAAAACTTTGGATTTAAGGTGATATAAATGGCAATAGTTCAAAAAGAAAAAGACGTATCGGAAATCAAGCTTCCGTATAAGCTCATTCCATTTATGCGTTATCGCTTTATCGGTTTTGGCTTCTCACTCATTGTAACAGCACTTTGTCTTTTCTCCATCGTAACCAAAGGCTTTAACTGGGGCTTAGATTTCACGGGCGGTACTGTGATTGAAACCTCATTTTCACAACCTGCTGATTTGGAAAAAGTAAGAACCTCTTTAGAAAAAGAGGGCTTTAGTAGTGCGTTAGTGCAAACCACGGGTAGCCAAAAAGATATTATGATCCGCTTGCCTGCCTCTGCTGGGGATAAAGATCTAGGCAGTAAAATTATGAATATGGTTCATAAGGATATTGACCCTCAAGCGGTAATTAAAAGCGTAGAATTTGTAGGGCCAAACGTAGGGGAAGAGCTTACTCAAGGGGCAATCTATGCAACACTAGCAACACTTGGGATGCTTTTACTTTACGTGGGAACGCGTTTTGAAATTCGTATGGCATTCGGCGGTATCTTAGCCTTGTTCCACGATGTATTAGTCACCTTGGGAATTTTCTCTTTCCTTCAAATTGAGATCGATCTTACTTTTGTCGCTGCGATTCTCTCTGTTGTTGGCTATTCACTTAACGACTCTATCGTAGTATTCGACCGCGTGCGGGAAAACTTCAGTAAAATCCGCCGTGTAAGCTCGCAAGAGGTGATTGATATTTCATTAAGCCAAACGCTCTCGCGTACCTTAATGACGTCTGTAACTACACTCTTTGTGGTAGCTGCCCTCTTCTGGTTCGGTGGCCCAAGTATTCACAGCTTCTCGCTAGCCTTGTTAATCGGTATCGGTTTTGGTACTTACTCTTCAATCTACATCGCAATCGGTGTGGCATTAAAGCTAGGCTTAGACCGCGAACATATGAACAAACCAGTGGTTGAAAAAGAAGGGGCAAATACTGAGTCTTTTATTGATTACTAGTTTGGTAACTTTCAAAGAGAAAAAGACCGCTTGTTGAAAATAACAAGCGGTCTTTTATAAGTAAATTTTCTTACCAGTTAGCTAAAAAGACATCAATGTAAAAAAATTGTGAACTTAATCACACTTTTATTACATTTTTGTTTTTTCTACCCTCAATTTGTGTATATTAAAGCCATCTTTTAGCTATTTAGCTGTGGAGGATTTTATGGATACTGATCTCAACTCAATTAAAAAAGCCAATCATCGCAATAATCTCATTTTTATTTCTGATGTGGTCATCTTTTTTATTCTTTTGAATACACTACCTTTTACACCTGAAGCCAATAAAAGTTTGGCATTGCTTGTGTTTATCGCCATTTTATGGCTCACTGAAGCATTGCACGTAACTGTCACGGCTCTACTTGTGCCAATATTGGGTATTTTACTTGGCTTGGTAAAATCTAAAGAAGCATTAGCCGCTTTTGCTGATCCAACCATTTTCTTATTCTTTGGCGGCTTTGCGCTGGCAACCGCACTTCATATTCAAAAATTAGACCATTTGATCGCCAATAAAATTATGGCGTTATCCAAAGGGAAACTGTCCATTGCAGTGTTGTATCTCTTTGGTGTAACCGCATTCCTTTCAATGTGGATGAGCAATACCGCAACCGCTGCAATGATGTTACCGCTTGCAATGGGGATTTTAAGCAAACTCGATCCAAAGCATGATCACAACACTTACGTTTTCGTGCTACTTGGCATTGCATATAGTGCAAGTATTGGCGGAATGGGCACTCTTGTGGGAAGCCCGCCAAATGCGATTGTAGCGACACAGCTTCACATTACCTTTGCTGAGTGGATGCAATATGGTTTACCAATTATGATTATTTTGCTACCGCTTATGATTGGTGTACTTTATGTAGTATTCCGTCCTAAATTTAATGTTTCATTTAATCAAACTTTTGAAAAAATTGAATTAAACAGTGCTCGTATTTTAACTCTTGTGATTTTCGTATTAACAGCGTTGGGCTGGGTGCTTAGTTCATATTTAAATCCGATTTTCTCTAGCATTTTAGGCTTACAAGGAAAAATCGGCAGTTTTGATACTGTCTTGGCACTGATTGCGACTGCTGCACTTTGTGTTACTCGCCTTGCGACGTGGAAACAAATTCAAGAAGGCACAGAATGGGGCGTGTTATTCCTCTTCGGAGGTGGTTTAACCCTCAGCTCTATTTTAGGGCATACAGGTGCAAGCAAAATTATGGCTGATAGCATTGTAGCTTTTATAGAAGGCGGGCATTACTATATCATCGGTTTAATTGTCGCAACCTTTATCATTTTCTTAACCGAATTTACTTCAAATACCGCAAGTGCAGCATTGCTTGTACCGATATTTATTTCAATTGCAGAAGCCTTGAATATCCAATCTTTCGGCTTAGCATTGATTATCGGCTTAGGGGCATCTTGTGCCTTTATGTTGCCAGTTGCTACCCCACCAAATGCAATTGTGTTTGGTACGGGAATGATCAAACAAACCGAGATGGTCAAAGCAGGCTTTTGGCTTAATATCATCTGTGTATTTGTGATTGGTACAATTGGGTATTTGTTCTGGTTCTAATCAATAAATAAAAAAGTTGGTAAAATCAATTAAAGATCCTTACCAACTTTTTATTTATAAATTACTTTCTTGTTCTATTCCATAAATCTGCATATTTTACAAAGGTGGAGTGAGCAGAAAGAATGGCTAATAAAAGCCCCTGTTTTCCATCTAAAAAACCAGCTTTAAGCATATACATTTTCATAAAACAGCCTAGGGCATGAGTTATACCATCTAATAAAGATGCTTTTTTACCTGCATTTGCTCGCTGAACTGCCCATGCCTTTGCATAGCTTGCGGATTTAATCAAGTAGTGATGAATATCTTTATAGGTAAAATGCAGCAAATCTCCTTTCAATTTTTTTACCTTTGCGTTTTTGGGATAATGTACTTTTTCATGTACCAATTCATCGCCATATTGAGCAAAATTAGTCGCATATAAACGCACCACATAATCAGGGTACCAGCCTGAATAGCGGATTTGTCGTCCAAATACTTCGCTTAAGCGACTAATCTGATAAACTGCATTTCTTTCGTTATTTTCGACCGCTTGTAAAATACTTGCTTTTAGCTCTAGTGTTACACGTTCATCCGCATCCAACCATAAAACATAATCACTTGTAACATATTGTTGAGCAAGTTGACGTTGTTTACCGAATCCCTGCCAGTCAGCATTTAAGTAAAACTTTGCTCCATACTGTTCTGCAATTTGCTGCGTGTTATCCGTGCTTCCGCTATCTAAAATAACAATCTCATCTACCCAACCTCTGATAGTTTCAAGACAAGCACCTAAATCTTGAGCTTCATTTTTCACAATCATTGCAACACTTAATGTTGGCATCTTTTTTATTCCTATTTTAAACGTAAAATAATCGTTATTTTACGTGATATGACTTTAAATCTCATCAAAAAGATAGATGACGAATATCATTAACTAAATAACAAATCCATTCCGTCAATCAATACTTTGCTTGGTTTATCGAAATACACACCGCTGTTCGGTTCGCCGTTCATTCCGCGCAAGAATAAATAAGCAACGCCGCCAAAATCTCGGTCGTAGTCGTAACTCTCACCTAGGCGAGCACGTAGATAACGATGTACCGCGAGGGTGTAAAGCAAGTATTGTAAATCGTAGCGATATTGTCCTATTGTTTTCTCAAGGCATGTTTGGCGGTAATCTTGCGGTAAATAGCCTAAGAAGTTCGATTTATAATCAATTACATAAAATTTGCCATTCGCTTTGGCAATACAGTCTATAAAACCGCGCACATAGCCTGAAAGTTGCGGTAATCGCAATGGTGGTAATTGACGAGCTAATTCACTCTGTTCTTGTAATAGCTGATTGAGTTTGCGTAAGCCCTCTTCATTTTTTAGGCGTAAGAAGAATTGCCATTCATTTAAGCGATATTCATTGGTAAGATCGCTTAATGCTAAATTCTCCGTAAATGGTGTGGTGCGGACTTGTTCTATCCAGTGTTGCACGGGTGCTTGCCACTCTTCACCTAAATTGAGCTGTTCGCAAATTGGCAAAATATCTTCAATTTTAACTGCTTGTTGGAAGTCGCAATGCTCCATAAAACGGTGCAAAATGTTCCCTACTTTGGTGCTATGCGGGAACTGGTAAGCGTTTAAACTATTTGCAGTTTCTTCCACAAAATCGCCCGCTTGTTCTATGCCTACCTCAACTAATGGCTCGCTGTAAGCGGTCTGATTATCGTAATCTTGTGCAAAATCGTTGATTTCGGTGAAGTAATCTATTTGAACCTTGTTGTGGCTTTCTAACGCCCAATCGTTATAGTTGCTTAATGCACTAAAACTCGTGATCTGCCCTTGATTTGTCGGAATCGTGTGGTTAAATTCACGTACTTGCAGTAATGCTTCTGTTTCTTGCCCAGTTGACCAAAAACGTTCTTCGGCACTTTCTGCAAGCGTTTGTAACGTGCAATTTAATCTTTTCTCTGCAAAATAGGTTTCTGTGCTACTGCTGGTTTCAGTACCTGTTAAACCGATTTCGCCATTGCTAAGCAAATAGTGAATACTATTCCAACCTTTGCCAAATTGAGCTGGCAAAATCAAGTTCAGCTGCGATTCGGCACGGGTTAAGGCAACATAAAGCAAACGTAGATCTTCCGCATATTCTGCTTGGTTCTTGAGCTGTTGGATGGTTTCCTCTCTTCCGCCAAAATCCCACTGCTTTTGAGCATTCTCATCGTGGTAAATAGAGAGAGCAGATGCTTTTACGCTAGTACTGTTTTTACCAATAAACGGCAGCCAAACGACAGGATATTGCAATCCTTTTGAGCCGTGAATAGTCACGATTTTAATCAATGCTTCTTCGCTTTCTAAACGTAAAGTATGGGTATCGTCACCATTCTCGACATCATTTAGCGTCTGCTCATACCAACGCACTAAGGCACTCTCATTTTCCACCTCTTGCATTGCCGATTGTAAAATTTCCGCAAGGTGGAATAGGTCGGTTAATAAACGATCTGCATTCGCTCGAGCTTTTAAACGTTCTATTACACCTTCTTGCAAGAAGAGTTGATGTAACATCGGCAACACGCCTTGTGATTGCCAAATCTGTTGATAATGAACAAATTTATCAACATAGTTTTCCCATTGCTGCTCATCATTTTTAAGCTGATAAATCTCTTGTGCAGTTAAGCCCCACAAGCTCGAACCCAAAGCACAGAGCAAGGTTTTCTGTTGATACGGATTTAGGCAGGCTTTTAATACCCATACTAATTCTGACGCGACCTCACTCTCATAAACACGGCTACGCTCAGAGAGAAAAACGGATTTCAAACCTCGTTTAGCTAAAGCACGTTTCATCAATTTGGCTTGATTATTGCTTCGCACCAAAATCGCAATATCCTTCGCCTCAAAGCTACTTTTCTCCCCACTTTTGACATTTTGTAGATAAATTTCGCCCGCTTGCATTGCCATCAATTGCTTTTGAATTTGATCGGCACAATGCTCAGCCGCTTCATTTTCTTTAAATTCAGGCTGCAAATAGCAAACTACATTTTCACTACCGATTAATTCTGCCTCTGGCGTTTTGGCTTTTACCGCTTGAAATGGAATGCCTTGATATAAAAACGGATGGTTTCCACTATTTTCTGGGAAGGTAAAAATCTGATTTACTGCTTCAACAACCTTCGGCAAAGAACGCCAGTTTTTATCTAAGGTACGTTTTTCATCCGCTTGCTCCGAGGCCTTCAAATAGGTAAAAATATCCGCTCCACGGAATTTATAGATCGACTGTTTGGGGTCGCCGATCATAATAAAGCCCTGATTTTGAGCCTCTTCTGCCATATAAATTTGGCTAAAGATTTCGTATTGGGTTTGGTCTGTGTCTTGAAATTCGTCAATCATCGCAAACGGATATTGTTGACGAATTTGGCTTGCGAGCTGTTTTCCGCGTGTGTTTTTCAACGCCTGATTGAGCATAATCAGCAAGTCATCAAAACTTTTTTCAGGATGTGTGGCTTTATAATCAGCCAATTTTTCCCGCAAACGCATTAAGAATTGATAAAGCAAGACCGATTTCTGTTTTGCTTCAAACTGGCTTTGATAAGCGGTCAAAAATGCTTGATTAGTTGCGAAATGTATCGATGTAAGCGGTTCTGCTCCTTCTTCGGCTTTTTCAATAAGGCTTTTTTGGCAAAAGCGTGAAAAATGCTCTGCGGGGAAATAAATAGCTTCACTTTCTGCCCAAGTATCCACTGATTTCAACCAATTTTCCAGATAACGCA